>NZ_DDVT01000021.1:0-312381 GCF_002345795.1 Tatumella sp. UBA2305 | reverse complement strand
GGCCTTTTTGCATTTGTTCTGCAGAAAAAGCAGTCATCAGACAGGAACAGCCGGCCGGCAGAGTGAAACATCTGCACCCGCACATTTATCGGCCAGCAGGGAAACTCTGACTGATTTGGGCTAATTCTGTCCCTGTAGCCTCAAAAGAGACCGCGGACAGGAGATTAATGCATATTATTGGCTGGAACATCCTGCCACTGGCAGTTGATCGTTTGCTTGCTTGCGGAACAATCACCGGTATGGACCACCATGGTTTCCTGGGGTTGTTGTTTTTTAGCTGCACAGCCAGCCAGCATGGCCGTAAAAAGTATTACGCCGAGAATGCGCATTTTAGGATCTCCCTGCATTTATCTGCCACCATAATAAACGACCCGTCTCTTATTGTCCTGCCACTCTGATTATCTCTGGCGTTTTATAAACGATAAAGTCTGTTGCTCATTGCCCAGGCAGACTGGCATAGTGATTGCTTAATTATCTCTATATTCACTGAACGGATAAGATATTGCACTATGACACAGAAAGCTGACCTTATACTGACGTTAAATGAGCATCACCGTTATGATTCTACTGGCGGAGGATCTCAGCCATTTAGCTGGCCGGAAGGGAAAGGCCTTGCGGTCTATGTTGCGATGAACCTGGAGCATTTCTCCTTTGGTTGCACAGAAGGGGCTAAAATATCACAAGCGGCGAACTCACTGGATATTCTGAATTATAGCTGGCGTGATTACGGAAACCGTGTCGGAGGCTGGCACCTGGCTGAATTGTTTGAACGACTTGGGATACCGCCGGCAGTCATCGCTAATACCTCACTACTGGAACATTATCCGGAGCTACTGCAACGATGGACAGCATTGCCCGGCAGTGAGTTAATTGGTCACGGCCATACAAACTCGCAGAGACAGGGGGATCTGAGCTCAGAAGATGAATCCAGGTTGATCAGTTACTGTCAGCAACAACTGAGCAGCTATCAGGGGGAAAAAGTTTCTGGCTGGTTGTCACCCTGGATTTCGGAGAGCCAGGAAACCCCTGACTTGCTGAAACGACATGATTTCGGGTACACGCTTAACTGGGCACATGACGATATCCCCGTGACCATGCATACCCGTCACGGAGAACTACTGTCTATTCCTTATCCTCAGGAAATCAATGATATACCTACGATTATCCCGAACGGGACTCCAATAGATACTTTTTGCCAGATGATTGAAGATCAGTTTGCAGAATTGTTGGAGAGAAGCAGATTTTCGCCTCAGGTGATGGGTATTGCTCTGCACCCTTATATTGTTGGACAGCCATTTCGTTTTTACCGGTTAAAGAAAACGCTGACGGAACTGATGTTACGACAGAATGAATTCTGGCTGACGACTCCCGGAGAAATTGCCCTCCATTATCAACGTCTGAAAGCTGATTAACAGCAGCTGGGATTAATCTGCCGGAAAGAGTCAGACTCCTTCCGGTGAAATATTTAACTGGCAGTCAACTCCCGTTGGCTGATGCATTAGTATGACGTTTCGTTACTGTGCCTGAAGGCCGTAACAATTAGTGGGACATGTTGCAGGTCCATCTCTCCCCGGTGGGAAGTGGTGGCATGACAAAACAGGCCGGCCAGGCAAGAAAGCCCTCCGGCTTCAGAAAGAAGCATATGGGCCTGACTGTCTACGATCGCTTCCTGGCCACCTCTCTGATTATGAGTTAACGCTGAAATAACATTACCCATAGTACCGCTGGTGGCAAATAAGGCAGCGGATTTTCCGGTAAGTTTAGCTGCTAAAGTTTCCAGCCACATCGCTTTGTAGGTGTGGTAACAGTATCACTACCTAAATCAATCATTGGTTTTTCTGTACAGTATTCAGAGGCTGAGGAGCAGAAAGTTCTTCACTGCTTTCTGGCTTAGCCCATTTCATACCATTCACAAACGGCAGGAGTAAAAAATATTTATTTTCATATGCTTATTTTTATTTGTGAGACGGTTCTATTATCATTTACTGGTCGTGCCTGAAAATATTGAACCGGTATGGCGCGCTGTGAGGACATTGCTGTGCAATGAGTATCACAGAGGAAACTGCTGCTTTTACGACCATGTTTATGATCAGCTTTACCATTCAACAGGGGTTTATCAGATAACCGGGGGGTGATTATTCATCAAAAACCGCCCATGATAGACAACGAAGTATTCTGAATAATTACCGTGCAAGTCTGGCGGTTAACTCAAGAGAGAGGTTTACATGTCAGGTATTTATGTCGTCTACTTTTCAGGCTATGGTCATACACAGCGAGTAGCTGAGAGTGTTGCTGAAGGGGCTCAGGCCGGATTAATCGCTATCGATAACAACGGTGAAATTACTGAGCAGGACTGGGAAAAGCTGAACAGTGCTGATGCTATTATTTTTGGTGCACCGACTTACATGGGGAGTGCTCCATGGCAGTTCAAAAAATTTGCCGATGCCAGTTCGAAGGCCTGGTTTACCCGCCAATGGCAGGATAAAGTTTTTGGTGGTTTCACTAACAGTGCCAGCCTGAACGGGGATAAGCAAAACACCCTGATTTTCTTCCAGACGCTGGCCGCACAACATGGCGGGATTTGGGTGAGTCTGGGTCTGCTGCCTGCGAATACTTCTACTGCAACCCGTGAGGATCTCAATAATCTGGGAGGGTCTGCCGGGCCATTAATTCAGTCACCTTCTGATGCCGGAGCTGATGTTATTCCTTCCGGTGATCTGGCTACGGCGCGTCAGTATGGCACCAGGGTCGCCAGTATTTCAGCCCGTTTAAAATAAGTTTTTTTGATACATCCGGGAGGCGACATTGCCTCCTGTTTTATCCTTGTGGCCTGAATAATGAGTGGTTCAGATCTCTTAATCAACCAATGTGCGCTATTACCTGAAGCAGATTAACTGCCGCCATATAACCTGTCAGACTGCCGACAGCTTTAATAATCTTGCGATATTTTCGCAGGTACGCTGGATATTTTCAGGCCCACTGGAGAGCAAATTATCGATATTATCGGCCTGCGGAATAATTCCAAAAATGGCATCAATTCCCTTGTCATAGAGTACGTCTGTACCACTACCAATGCTTCCCGCAACCGCGATGACCGGAACACCGACCGCTTTTGCCGCTTCTGCGACCCCAAATGGCGTTTTTCCAAAACGAGTCTGGTGGTCAATGCGGCCTTCACCTGTGAAGCAGTAATCGGCGCCAGAAAGATGCTGCCGTAACCCACTATATTCCAGAACAATATCAATGCCCTTACGGAGTTGACAGTTGGTGAATGCCAGTAAGCCGGCCCCCAGGCCTCCTGCAGCACCCGCACCAGGCTGGCTGGCAATATCCTTACCCAGTTGCTGATGAATTAATTGCGCGTAATGGGCCAGATTATTATCGAGCAGCCCGACCATTTCCGGAGTAGCTCCCTTCTGAGGACCGAAAATAGCGGAAGCTCCTTGCTCGCCACATAAAGGATTCGTGACATCACAGGCCACCAGAATATTTACTGTCGACAGGCGAGGCTCAAGTGTTGAAACATCAATCCTTTCGAGTGCTCCAAGGGCACCTCCTCCGGCAGGAAGTTGCTGATTATCTTTACCGTAAAACCGGGCACCAAGTGCTTCTGCCATTCCGGCTCCGCCATCATTTGTGGCACTGCCTCCAATCCCTAAAATAATTTTCCGGATCCCCTTATCAAGGCAGGCACGGATCAGCTGACCAGTACCATAAGTTGTGGTTTGCAGCGGATTACGTTCACCAGCGCGGGTATGCTGAATACCACTGGCAGAAGCCATCTCTATGAAAGCGATATTACCATCGCCACTGATACCATATGAGGCTTCAACCGGTGTGCCGGAAGGGCCGGTTACCGTCATGGTACAAAGTGTACCGCCGGTTGCATCAACCAGCGATTGTGTTGTGCCTTCTCCCCCGTCTGCCATCGGAACGTGAACATAGCGGGCATGTGGGTAAACAGCTTTCAGACCTCGTTCCATAGCCACGCAGACCTCCTTTGCGGTCATGCTTTCCTTGAAGGAGTCCGGGGCTAAAACAAAAGTTCTGGTATTCATATCGTTATCCTTTTTCAGACCTGATAGCCAACAATAGAGTGGCCACGATAATCATGGTACTGCCGCCTGCACCTCTCCCTGCCAACCCTGGTTATACGCTGTTTAATCGTTGAACCCTGCATCGATTAATGTGCCGGAACTGATGCTTTTGAAGCCCCGGGATCGAAAGCAGAGCTGTTGACAGAAAGGTCGGGCTGTCAGCCCCGGTGGGTAAAAATAACAGGGCAGAGATCGCTGGTGCAAAATGAAAAATATAACGAAAAATAGCTTAGCAGAAGACCGTATCTGACCCGCGGAAATGTATGTTTATGGTGCGAATTCGCTATTTTCGTCGTCATTTAAGGCATGTAAAACTTTTCCCGACTGCATACGGCAAGTGAAACAGGAGCCAACATGCTGAAGACGTGAGGTTTATTCTGGCATTAATAGCGGTGAGGAGCTATGTGCAGGCTAACTAAAATCAAGCTGATTTCGGGCCAATTTTTGTGTATTTACCCCATAGCATGAGAATAAGCTCACATTCCGGATATTAACCAGTTTTACTAAACTGAACCGGCACAGGATATGCAAAAAAGCTGAGAAAAAGGTAAGACCTTGCTATCACCATGTATCATGGTGGTCAGGGTACAGGTGCTATGTACCCCGTTAATCATCAGTGATGATCCAGTCCCCTGTGCTCCGCCGCATTATAGCCAAAATAAGCCATCAACAGAGACAGTAGTACCAGAATCACCAGTGGCGAGTGCCAGCTACCGGACAGGTCGTGTAATTTTCCCATCAGTGGCGGACCAAACGCTGCCAACAGGTAACCGACGCACTGTGCCATCCCGGAGAGTGCAGCTGCCTGCAATGCTGACCCGGAGCGTAGTCCGATAAATGTCAGGCCAAGAATAATGACTGCTCCACAGCTAAAGCCAAATAACGATACCCAGAACCCCGATAGCCCGGGAAATATGAGCAGCCCAAGCAGGCTAAGGGTACACAGTAATACCAGAATCACGGTGATACCTTGCTGGCCTTTCAGCTTGCGTAGTGCAATACCAGCCAGTAGACCGGGAATAGCCGAAGTCAGCTGCATCAAACCATGCAGCGATCCTGCCTGTTCGTTGCTATATCCCTGAGCTGTCAGAATCGCCGGAAGCCAGCTGACAATAACATAGTAAATCAGTGAGTTAGAACCCATAAATAACGTGACATGCCAGGCGATTTTTGATCGCCACACCAGTTGGTGGGCATTGCCAGCCCCTGGGACTACAGGAGCCGGTGCGGATGACTTCAGTTGCGGTAACCAAACTATCAGAGCGACCAGCGGGAATATACCCAGAGTCAGCAATGCTCCTGTCCAGCCGATTCCCAGATAGGTTAAAGGTACCATTGCTGCCGATCCCGCGGCGGCAAACAATCCCATAACTAACGAATATTTACCAATAACCTCCGCTACCCGCTGTGGATAGTGACGTTTTACCAAAGAGGGTAACAACACATTACACAATGCGATACCGCAACCAATAAGGGCGGTGCCGGGATAAAGTGTGAATAAACTCCCCAGAGAACGACAAATAATTCCCAGCAGAATGATCAGCATGGCTGCAAACAGTACCCGTTCAGCACCAAAACGGTGTGCGAGCCCTGCCGAAATGGGTGAAATGATGGCAAATGCCAACAGAGGCAACGTGGTAAGAATACCGATGCTGACATCGCTCAGTGAGAACGATTGTGATATCGAATGGAGTAAAGGTGATACACCAGTGAAAGTGACCCGCAGGCATCCGGCAATCAGGAAAATACCCAGCAGCAGCAGGGCAGAACTGGTTTTATTCAAAAGAAACCTCTGTCAGTCATTTAATCAGTTACCGATATCATAGCTGTTGCCCGAGGGTGTTGAATCAGGCTAAATTGACAATCAATCGCTGAATTCGGACAAATTATGCAATTTGAATTAATGCTGAATGGATATCATGCTGATGAGGATGATTCACCTGCGACAGCCTTTCGTATCTTCGGATCAGATAACCAGAGTGAATCTCCACCCCACAGCCACCGTAAAGGTCAGCTAATTTTGGCTCTCCATGGGGGAGTTACCTGTCGTGTTTTGGATGCGTTGTGGAGTGTGCCGAAAAACTATGCTCTTTGGATTCCGGGAGGGATTGAACATTCCAATCATGTCACCCGTAACGCACGATTGTGTTTCGTGTTCATTGAACCCAATGCGACCATGATGCCTGATTATTGCTGTACTCTGGCACTATCCGCATTGGTGAGAGAGGTCATTCTCCATCTGTGTACCACAGTCGGTCAACCGGATGATGCCGCCCGGCGTAGAATGGTTCAGGTATTGTTCGATCAACTACCACAGACGCCGAATAACCAGTATTACCTGCCTTACCCCGGGGATAAGCGTTTGCGTAGAATGGTGGAATATATGAGAACTTTTCCTGACAATATGCAGACTCAGCATTACTGGTCTGTTACTTTGGGGATGAGTGAGCGTAATTTATCGCGGTTGGTTATTCGTGAAACCGGAATGAATTTTCGTCGCTGGAAACAACAATTGCAGCTGATTCTGGCAATTGAATATTTACTGGAGGGAG
This sequence comes from Tatumella sp. UBA2305, assembly GCF_002345795.1. Classification (NCBI taxonomy): domain Bacteria; kingdom Pseudomonadati; phylum Pseudomonadota; class Gammaproteobacteria; order Enterobacterales; family Erwiniaceae; genus Tatumella; species Tatumella sp. UBA2305. The sequence goes on along the minus strand of NZ_DDVT01000021.1, from coordinate 305,732 downwards.
AGAGCGTTCAACAGACGGCAGTTCGGTTAGGCTACGATTCTGCTACTGCTTTCATTAATATGTTTAAAAATTCTATGAAACAGACGCCCGGACATTGGTTGTCAATCCTGAACGGTAATCAGAGGTAAATTGGGGTCTAATTTCCATTATTATTGTAATTATCCGAGTTTCATTAATATCTTTATTTATTAATTTGATCTGCGTTATTAATTTTTGTTTTTATGTTCTGTATCTTGTTTATATGATAACTTCCACTTTTTGAAAGTAAAATCATGATCCTCTTCACATTATATAGAATAATTCCTTTTCTGAAATTTTATATTGTTTATTTTGCAATCTCTGTTATTTAGCCAGAGTCGTGGATGATTATTTGGCGGGTGCCATTTTTTTATTAAAAGGAATTAATATGAATAAGTTTATTTTATGTCTCTCTCTGTTATTGAGTGCTGTAACCTGTAGTGCATCTCCAGTGAATAATGATGATATAACTCTTTACTTCGCACGCCATGGTGAAACATTGCTAAATAGCTTTAATCATGTTCAGGGGTGGTCTGATGCTCCTTTGACCGTGGAAGGTAAACAAGTCGCGCGCTATCTTGGGGCCGGACTGAGAGGTATCCCGTTTGATCGTTTTTACTCCGGAGATGTCGGACAGCAGCGTGATACGCTGAAAATAGTGCTTCGTCAGACAGGCCAGGCACTGGCTGAGGTGACAGAACTATCGGGGCTGAGGGAGTCGTATTTCGGGAGTTTTGAAGGATTACGTAACGAAGAAATGATGAATGCAAGTGCTCGTGTACTGGGATTTAAAGATCAACGCGAAATGCTGTCAGAAATGAAATCCGGAAAAATTTCAATCAGGCAATTACAGGATGCAATTTCAGCAGCGGACCCAGCAGGTCTCGCTGAAGACTATAAACAGGTAAAAAGCCGCGTCCATGCAGCGTTAACAGAAATTGTTGAATCAGCGAAAAAACAACAGGATAAAAATATTCTTATTGTGACATCAGGGATGACAATAATGAATTTAGTCTACGAACTCACGGGTGAGTCGGTGAAAATTAAACCCTTAGAAAATGCTTCAGTTGTTAAAATTACTTATAGTAAAGGTAATTATACAATTAATGAGCCAGGAACATTAAAATATTTTAATGACGGGAAGGTGTTACTGGGTAAATAATATGTATTAAGTTTTATCATCAGTGAATATATTCTACCGCTGCCAGAGCATCAGTCTTGCTACGGAAGGTCAATATGGATGTCAGATACAGAACCTGGATATAGTTAATTATTTTTAGCACCGGTGTACAGGCGGGTGCTACGGATTCCGATTCTCAGAAAAAATGAGGGGTTTAACGGGCCGTCATGGTTTTCCTTTTTTGACCAGTCAGAGACGACGCTTTCATTTAAGAATTACTGGAAGAGTCTGGATTAAGAAGAGAGTGGAAACCGAAAAATACACAGCGCATGGGGCCAGGGAGCTGAAGCCTCATTTCACTTGGGAGATCTTGCCGGTATCCTTGGTGTTGATGTGACATGGACCCGGGTGTTTAAACTGGCGGCCAGTGATTATTTTCAGTCGCGCGGAGTACTCTATGATTCCGCGCATCAGAATGAAAAAAGCAGTGCAGCGGGTTTTCAAAAATTTGGGCAACGTAATATCAGGCTGCAATACAGGCTCGCTGACAACGATCTGAAAGGCCGAATCGGCTGGACACCGTTGAAAAATCTCGGGGTAATCACTTCATCCAATCGCTTATCAATGACCACCTATTCTGGTTGTTATGCCGGTATTACTCATAATTCACTCAGTTTACAGGGGGGAATAGTCAGAAAATCCATGAGCAGAAGCTCCCCGGAAAATACCCGTTTTATGACGAATGATCGGCAGATAATTCGTTCACTGAGCACACTGGACCTACGCTGGAATGACAAATCAAAAACGTACAGTACGCATGGGGAGAAAGCAGTGACTATCTCTCAAGGCATATATTACAAGCCACGGTTCGTCCGGTTAATTCGTTGTCTCTCAATGGGCAAATATATCTCACCAGAGCATTAAAAAATTATCGGGTCATGACGGAAAAATACCGTGATTTTGATAGCAGGGGGCAGCATTTTTCCCTTGAAGCGCTTATTGAAAAAGAACGCTGGCAGACTCGCTGGTCACTTGCCTATACCTCAGATCCAAAACAACGTAGGCACCTACCCCTATCATATGAGTAAAAATTCTCGTGGTACATTCAATGCTATGTCGAAAGCCGGTAATGATTACAACCGTGATCGCGAAAAAGTTTTGTCCGGATTGATTGGCTACCAGTTAACTCCGGAAATAAATCTGGGCTTTGTCGGCACGATTGCCCGGTTTAGTTATCAGCCTGTACCGGTAACCACCGGGGAGCTGAATTTTTTTACGCACTGGAAGCCGGCCGGGAAAACATTACGTAATCTGACCGTTTCGGCAATGTTTGGTCCTGGATGGTCTTATAAAACCAGCAGCGATAAAATACCTCTTCTGAAAGATGCCCGCTTTCAGCGGGCAAACAGTTATGCCGGTGAGCTGGTGGCTGAATACAAATTCAGTCTGTATTAACCGTAGTGGGGTCAACGGTATTGGTTTGCAGGCCATGGTCTCCTGATGGAGCGTTATGCCCTTACCACAGTAATTCCACCAGTCACTCAGACGGTCTTCAGCGATAAAGACCGTTGTTCATTGTTTCGATAATTCCTGACAGTCGCTGGATGACATGTTGGGCTGCTCTCGAGAGTTGTCTGGAAGGAGCCGTGCATAATCCCAGGGTGATGGGTCTCATCTCACTGTTTTTCAGTGGGATGAAACATAACCGTTTAAGGTTGATATCTTCCATCACATCCAGCCGACTGAGCACGGAAATACCCGCTCCGCGGGTGACCAGGCTGCGGATGAGACGAATATCATTACAAGAAATAACGGATTCCGGTGACTGACCCGAACGATTGTAAAGTGACTGGACACGTTCATGTACCACCAGGCCGCCACCAGGGATGATATGTCGTTCGTCACGTAGTTCTGAAAGGGAAATAACAGAGCGTGAACTGAGAGGGTGACCCGTAGGCAGGATCACACCCATTTCAAGTTCGGCGAAGGCGATCACCTCGATCCCACTGACTGCACCAGGATCGAGGATCAGACCGAAATCTACTTCTGAATCTCTGACCATCCTTGTGACTACAGCACTACTTTCAACCATTAGTTGCAGATTGAGCCACTCCTGTTCGTGGGCAATGGCCGAAATTTCTCCGCACAATGCCCCTTCAGTCAGGGCCTGAACTAACCCGACGGTTACCTTGCCACGCTTAAGCCCCTGGATCTCATCAAAACGTTGCTGTGTCAGACTGAAATCACGCTGCCAGCGAAGCAGGTCGCTGTACAGCAGTTCTCCTGCAGTTGTCATACGCATACCTTCGGGTAGCCTCTCGAATAAGGCAATCCCAAAACTGTCTTCTGCCTGCAAAATCTGGCGATTAATCGCTGATGCTGAGACATGCAGCTTCTCGGCAGCTTTACGAAGGCTACCGCTGCGGACAACTTCCGCGAAATATACAGCGAAACGTGAGAACGGTGTCATGAATTACCTGTACAGTTTTTTGCAACATGTATGTGCATTAATGCTGATTGACTGATACACCTTAGTTCACACAGAATGTCCTGACAATATCTAAGCCATTACACATGACTGAAGTGGACGCTGCTATGAATAAAATTTCACCTCCTGCACATTGTACGTTTGAACCGGATGACTGGATGCGTCTGGCGCGTCACTGGCATCCGGTTGCCCGTTCAGTGGATGTCACGACTTCGCCCTACAAAACTGTGTTGCTGGATGAACAGCTAGTGGTGTACCGAACCGGTGAGGAAATTGTCGTGGCAAAAGATATTTGTCCGCACCGTGGTGTTCCACTGAGTCTGGGATTTGCCGATGAAGGTGGCATTGTTTGCCCATATCACGGCCTGCGGTTCGGTGCCGGGGGGAGATGCAACCGTATTCCGTCAAGCCCCGATCAGGCAATTCCGGCAAAACTTAATCTCACCACCTTTGGTGTGGAAGAGCGTTATGGTCTGGTCTGGGTCTGTATGCTGCCTGACTCTGAAAATCCGGTCAGTCTGCCGGTGATGCCACTGTGGGAGGAACCTGGCTTTCAGCAGATCAACTGTCCCGGGTTTGATGTCAACGGATTTGCAGGACGTCAGGTGGAAGGTTTTCTTGATGTAGCCCATTTTGCGTGGATTCATACTGATACTTTTGCTGATCCTGAAAATCAGGTTGTGCCTGCATATAACCCGGTGGATACCGGATATGGTTTCAGTGTTGATTACTGGAGTACTGTCAGCAACTATGCCGCAGATTCTGAGGACCAGGCGCCCGAAGGTTTTTCGTGGCTACGGCACTTTGAAATGCACCTGCCTTTTACCGCCACGTTGACTATCCATTTCCCGGGCGAATCACGGCTGGTCATTATGAATGCAGCTTCACCGGTGTCGGCAAGGAAAACGCGCATGTTTGCCCCGATTGCCCGAAATTTTGACCTGCATATCCCGGTTCAGGATGTGTATGACTTTAATCAGCGGGTGTTTGAAGAGGACCGGCTGATGGTGGAAACACAGATGCCTGAGAATCTGCCACTGGATATGTCCCTGGAAGCTCACATTCCGGCAGACCGAAGCTCTATTGCCTATCGTCGTAGCCTTAAAAAAATGGGTTTCGGTGAGTTTTTCCTGGTTTAGGGAGCCATGTGATGACGATATCTTTTGATGTGATTGTCGATGCACTTTACCGCCAGGGAGATAATAACCTGGGGGTGACCCTGGTGTCGCGGGATGGCCGGCCACTTCCGGACTGGACTCCCGGTTCACATATTAGCCTCCAACTGCGCAACAATTTGATCCGCCAGTACTCTCTGACGGGGAAGGGGGACAATCCCTTTCAATACGAAATCTGTATCGCGCGAGAGAAAACATCGCGGGGTGGCTCTGCTTATGTGCATGATGTGCTGCGTCCCGGACAGGTAGTGTCAGTTTCTGAACCTAAAAATTTATTTCCGTTGGTTCCTGCGAAAAAAGTTATTTTACTGGCGGCGGGTATTGGTATTACGCCGCTCTATGCGATGGCAGAAGAGCTTGAAGCCACTGGCGTACCCTTCGTGCTTCACTATTATCTGAAAAGTCGTAACAGTGCCGCATTTACACGTGAGCTTTCGCGGCCGTTACAACATGGTCAATGTGATTTTTGGTATAGCAGTGACGGAAACTCACCCAGAACGCATATACCTGAAGAATTACTGACTCCTGCCGGGGATTCTCATATTTATCTGTGTGGCCCGCAAGGATTTATGACGCAAATGACGGAGAATGCTATCCGGCAGGGCTGGCAGAAAGCCAGTATCCATACAGAAGCGTTCCGTCCACCGGAGCTCCCTCAGTCTGTCGATGACAGTGGTGCTTTTACCGTCACATTATCCTCAACCGGTGAGCAGTTTACTGTTCCTGCGGATAAAACCATTGCCGTCGTGCTACTGGAGAATGGTGTAGATATTCCACTTTCCTGCGAAATGGGTATGTGTGGTGCCTGTCTGACCCCGGTGGTTTCCGGCACGGTAGATCACCGGGACACCGTCCAGTCGGAGGGGGAAAAAGCAGCCGACCAACAACATATCGCCCTGTGCTGCTCCCGAAGCCATTCAGGGGAGCTGGTGGTTGCGTTGTGAAACGAATGGCTATGAAATTTTAAGGCAGAAATAAGCCTGAGATTTAAGCAAGTCAACGGTGTTTAAAAGTAACGTCATAATTTGCGCGCTGATGAGAGTAAAAACATAAACTGGCCAATACTCCATAACAGAAAGGCACTGTCCTCGTCAGGATAGTGCCTTTCTTTTCAAACTGTTACGTATGAACGATTAGTTCATGCCGTATTTTTTCAGTTTTTTACGCAGAGTACCACGGTTAATACCCATCATCAGTGCTGCACGGGTCTGGTTGCCACGGGTGTACTGCATCACCATGTCCAACAAAGGCTGTTCAACTTCAGCCAATACCAGCTCATACAGGTCATTAACGTCCTGACCATTTAACTGAGCAAAATAGTTCTTCAGTGCTTGTTTAACCGAGTCACGAAGTGGTTTTTGGGTTACCTGATCCTGTGAATTCACGGTAGAAACGGTCAGTACGTCAGAATTTACGCGTTGTTCGAACATAGTTCTTTCAGCTCTTTTTTTCGTTTACGCAAGATTTTCGAAGTATGCCTCCAACGCCTCCAGTTGTTCACTGGCATCCTCTATGGCGTTGAATGTGCGCCGAAACTGGTCATCAGGAGCATGTTCCTGCAGGTACCAGGAAACGTGTTTTCGGGCAATACGGTATCCTTTGCCATGACCATAAAAGTCGTGCAGTTGCCGTATATGTCCAATCAGCATTTGCTTCACCTCAGCGAGTGGCTTTGGCGCAAGCAGCTCCCCTGTGTCCAGATAATGCTGGATTTCCCGGAAGATCCACGGTCTTCCCTGGGCTGCACGGCCTATCATCAGAGCATCCGCTCCGGTGTAGTCAAGCACAGCCCTGGCTTTATGCGGGTCAGTAATGTCTCCATTCGCGATGACGGGAATGGACACGTTCTGCTTAACTGTCCGAATGCTGTCGTATTCTGCGTTACCGTTAAACAGACAAGCCCGGGTTCGTCCGTGAATAGTTAACGCCTGAATGCCACAACGTTCAGCCAATTGGGCAATTTCTATGCAATTGCGATTTTCGGTATCCCAGCCAGTACGAATCTTCAGAGTCACCGGAACATCAACTTCATTCACCACCGCCCGCAGAATAGACTCTACCAGCGACGGATGTTGGAGCAATGCAGAACCAGCCATCTTTCGGTTCACTTTTTTGGCGGGGCAGCCCATATTGATATCAATGATTTGGGCACCGGATTCAGCATTAATCCGTGCAGCCGCAGCCATCTCATCAGGGTCACCACCGGCAATTTGTACTGAGCGAATACCCGGCTCATCGCTATGCACCATACGCAATCTGGATTTGTCACTGGCCCAAACTTCAGGGTTGGATGACATCATCTCCGATACCGTCATACCTGCACCATTTTCGAAACAAAGCGTACGAAATGGCCTGTCGGTAATACCGGCCATTGGCGCAGCTATCAGTCGGTTTCGGAGCTGGTATGAACCAATGCGCATGGAAAAGAGATGACCTTATATGTTCGCAAGGCGGCGTATATTACGCATTTTTTTGCGAAGATGAAAGGCCAAACTTTGAACAATATACCGTCATTGATCACGTAAATTCATCTTTCGTGAATGAATAATTTAACATAAGTAAAAATATCAATGACTTATGTTGTTATCCAGGTCTGGTGACTTAAAAAAATTCTTTCTTTTGCCCCGATATACCAGATAAAAAACAGCCCGCAGGACAATTTACAGCATATCTGTAGTACAAAATTTGTCATAAAAGGGCAGATACCCACTAAAAAATCGCCAGACAGTTTTACTGACACGCATTTTAGCAGTAGGCACCAGAACGCAAATCCTGCAGTCTGGTCCCCCAACCCTGTCGAAAACTTATCTCCGTTTACCTGTGATACGACACCACTCTTCTTTCTCAGCTACGGGGTCCAGAACAAACTTATCGGTATAGGCTGAACAAACATCTTCGGCCTGACTTGCCAGTACACCAGACAGTGCCAGTTTACCGCCACTGACAGGCAGTACACCGATTAACGGAGCCAGTTCGCGAAGGGGGCCGGCCAGAATATTAGCGACGACGACATCGGCGCTCAGTCCGTCCGGCTGCTGGTGTGGCAGGTAAAGATCCAGTTTGTCAGATACCCCGTTACGTTCCGCATTGTCACGGCTTGCCTGGATAGCCTGAGGATCGATATCGATGCCGATAGCATGACGGGCGCCCAGTTTAAGTGCGGCGATCGCCAGGATCCCGGAACCACAGCCGAAGTCGATCACCGTTTTTCCTGTCAGATCCTGACTATCCAGCCAGTTCAGACATAGCGAAGTGGTAGGGTGGGTACCGGTACCAAAGGCCAGCCCCGGGTCCAGCATGACATTGACTGCGCCAGGATCCGGGACTTCCCGCCAGCTAGGACAAATCCACAGCCGTTTACCGAAACACATTGGATGGAAGTTATCCATCCATTCACGTTCCCAGTCTTTGTCTTCAATCTGTTCAATTTTGTAGCGAAAACCCGGGCCCGGCTGTGGTTGCTGCTCCAGCATACCTATCACCTGTTGCATATCGGTTTCGGCATCGAACAAACCTATGGCATCCGTATCCCCCCACAACCTGGTCTCTCCTGGTAGTGGTTCATACACTGGGTTGTCGTGCGTATCCTGAAAAGTGACAGATACCGCACCACTTTCAATAAGTGCATCACCTGTCTCTTCAGCGTGAGCACCAGAGGTATTAATTTTGATTTGGATCCAAGGCATAACGTATCTCTTTATCTCTTCACACCCGACAGCGGGGTACGGGGTGTTGGTTTACCCAGCCGGTTGCCAATCAGAAACGCGGCCAGACTCAGTAACAGTGACGGAACAATCGGGTGGAAATTCCACCAGTGAATATTAAAACTGGCCAGTAATGCGTAGCTGACCGCGCCACACAACATACTGTAGACAGCTCCTGTTGCATTTGCTGGTTTCCAGTATAAACCCAGCAGCAGTGGCCAGAGAAATACCGTTTCCAGTGCACCGAATGCCATCAGGTTCATCCAGATAATCATGTCAGGTGGCCGCCATGCCGTCAGTATCAGAAGCAGCCCCAGAGCGAGCGTCAACCCGGTAGACAGCCGACGTAAATGACGTTCATTTGTTGACCGTTGTGGGGATATTCTCAGGTACAGATCTTTAATAATCGTGGCTGATGCCTGAAGTAAGTGAGCATTCACATTCGACATGATTGCGGCCATTGGTGCGGCAAGAAAGATTCCGGCAGCAAACGGTGGCAGGACTTTTATCATCAGTGTCGGAATGACCAAATCAGGCACCGTAAGATTTGGAATGACCGCCCGACCCAGGGCACCGGCCAGATGCATTCCCAGCATCAGCAGTGTCATCATCAGGGTGCCAATAAAAATGCCACGATGCATTGCTTTACTGTCGCGATAAGCAATACTGCGGATTGCGGTATTCGGGAGTCCCAGTACCCCAAAACAGACCAGCACAGTGAATGAGGCCAACAGATGACCATTGATTATATTTCCGGCGCCCTGTGGCTCGGTAAGCAACGGATCAATCGACTTCAGGGCGGTCACTGCCTGTGATGGGCCACCGGCAGCATGAAGTACGGCAAATAGCAGCAGAAAAGTGCCTGCCAGCATCACAATGCCCTGCATGGCATCGTTCAACACGCTAGCCCGAAATCCTCCCAGTGCCGTATAGAGAGCGATTACGCCACCAAAAATCAATAATCCTCGGGTATAAGGAACACCTGCAACGGTTTCCAGTAATCTGGCTCCGCCAATGAACTGCACGGTCATAACCGCAATAAAGGCCAGCAGCAATGTTATACTGGCCAGCCAGACTACCAGTGAGCTGCGGAAATGAGCATACAGAATATCGTTAAGGGTGACGGCGTTATAACGCCTGGCCAGAATAGCAAACTTTTTGCCGAGTACACCTAACGACAGCCAGACCGTGGGCACCTGCACCATAGCCAGAAACACCCAGCCCAGGCCATATTTATAAGCAGCCCCGGGGCCTCCGACAAATGAACTGGCACTGACATAAGCTGTTGTCAGTGTCATTGCCAGTAAAAAGCCGCCGAGTGTTCTGCCTCCAAGAAAATACTCACTCAGGAAAGAACCTTTGGCTCGTTTCTGTTGCCACACGGCAAACAGCGACAGGGCAGCGACGACCAGCAGATAGGCCAGCAAAGGAATCATTATTTTACTGTTCACCGGCATCCTCCAGCGGGATGTCGCGAAATATAAAACGCAGCATCAAAGCGCATAAAAACAGAAATAACAGTGGCGCAAACAGGCAGGATAATTCAAACCAGCGGGGAAAACCGGTAATGCCCGGAGTATTTCCTCCCAGCCACGCGCTCGCAGCCCAGACAATCAGCCAGCCAATAGTCAGTAATAATGACCAGCGTGCCTCTTTATGGGCCTGAATAAAGCGAGGATCCATCGCAAACCTCAACCACAAGACAAATAAAAAGGCCGGAAAATCCGGCCTTGGGTTAAATCCAGAAAAAAATTATTTTTCCTGCAGACCCAGCTTTTTCTCCAGGTAGTGGATATTGGTTCCACCCGCCTGGAAATGCTCGTCAGCCATAATTTTTAACTGTAGATCGATGTTGGTTTTAATACCGTCAATAATCAACTCACCCAGCGCATTGATCATGCGGGAGATGGCGACCTCACGGGTTTCACCGTAAGTGATCAGTTTACCAATCATTGAATCATAATACGGCGGTACAGAATAACCGGAATAAATATGTGATTCCCAGCGAACGCCAAAGCCACCCGGAGCATGGAAACGGGTAATTTTCCCCGGGCTCGGCAGGAAGGTATTTGGATCTTCGGCGTTAATACGACATTCAATCGCATGGCCGCGCACCACAACATCTTCCTGTTTAATGCTCAGCGGCAGACCCGCGGCAACACGTAATTGTTCTTTGATCAGGTCCACGCCAGTGATCATTTCAGTCACCGGATGTTCAACCTGAATACGGGTGTTCATTTCGATGAAATAGAACTCGCCATTTTCAAACAGGAATTCAAACGTACCCGCACCACGGTAACCGATATCAATACATGCCTGAGTACAGCGGGTACCGATAAATTTACGCAGTTCCGGAGTAATGCCAGGTGCCGGAGCTTCTTCAACCACTTTCTGGTGGCGACGCTGCATTGAACAGTCACGTTCAGCCAGATAAATAGCATTCCCCTGACCATCCGCCATTACCTGGATCTCGACGTGACGAGGATTTTCCAGGTATTTTTCCATATAAACCATATCGTTATTGAAAGCCGCTTTAGCTTCCGCACGAGTCATAGTAATGGATTGCTCAAGATCTTTTTCGCCGCGAACCACACGCATACCGCGTCCGCCGCCGCCGCCAGAGGCTTTAACGATGATCGGATAGCCGATGCGTTTTGCAATTTCACGGTTTTTGTCCATGTCATCGCCCAGGAATCCGTCAGAGCCTGGTACGCAAGGAACACCTGCTTTTTTCATCGCATGAATAGCAGAAACTTTATCACCCATCAGGCGAATGGTATCGGCTTTCGGACCAATGAAGATAAAGCCTGAGCGTTCGACCTGTTCTGCAAAATCAGCGTTTTCAGATAAAAATCCGTATCCCGGGTGAATAGCATCAGCGCCGGTAATCTCTGCGGCTGAAATCAGAGCAGGAATATTCAGGTAGCTTTTAACCGACTGAGCAGGACCGATACAAACGGTTTCATCTGCCAACAGTACGTGTTTTAAGTCACGATCCGCTGTGGAATGCACTGCCACAGTTTTGATGCCCAGTTCTTTACAGGCACGCAAAATACGTAGGGCAATTTCACCACGGTTAGCAATAACTATTTTTTCCAGCATGGTTGCCTCGTTATTCGATGACGACCAGTGGCTCGTCAAATTCAACAGGTTGGCCGCTTTCTACCAGGATTGCTTTGACAACACCAGATTTATCGGCTTCGATCTGGTTCATCATTTTCATTGCTTCAACGATGCACAGTGTTTCACCGGCAGTCACTTTTTGTCCGACTTCCACAAATGCTTTAGCATCCGGGCTTGGGGTACGGTAGAAAGTACCGACCATGGGTGAACGGACAATGTGGCCACTCAGCTCTTTGCTGGCAGCTGCAGGTTCAGCTGCAGGGGCAGCAGCAACGGCCGGAGCAGCAGCAGGGGCTGGTTGCATTGGTGCGGCATAAGCCTGTTGCATGACAGGGTAACCCATGTTTGCAGGGGTACGGCTGATACGAACTGACTCCTCACCTTCTGAAATTTCGAGTTCAGCGATGCCGGATTCTTCAACCAGTTCGATCAATTTTTTAATTTTACGAATATCCATGAGTGTGGTTCCGTACTCTGTTTAATTTGAATTTGACAGGCGTTTAACTGCCGTATGTAAAGCCCATGTGTATCCGTCGGGGCCTAATCCGCAAATAATGCCGGCGGCAACATCCGAAAGATAGGAATGATGGCGGAAAGGTTCACGGGCATGCACATTAGTCAGGTGCACTTCGATGAAAGGAATACTGACCGCCAGCAATGCATCACGCAGGGCTACGCTGGTGTGCGTAAATGCGGCAGGATTAATAATAATATAATCCACATTGCCTCGTGCCTCGTGAATACGGTCAATCAGCTGATATTCCGCATTCGATTGCAGGTGACTGATTCCCACATTAAGTTCTTGTGCGAGCCGATTCAATCCACTGGTAATATCCTGCAATGTGGTATGACCATAGGTCTCCGGTTCACGGGTACCCAGTAAATTAAGGTTCGGACCATTCAGAACTAAAATATGAAAGTTGTCAGCCATCGTGTGGCTATCTCCTGCAATAATAAAGACATCGCGTAAAATACTCTCCCTGCCACCATTTGTCACCCATTCTGATGAAAAAGACGGTTTGAGAGGGGGAGTGGGTTTTAATTATACCTGTTTCGTTGCAATTCGCCGCAGGTTAGTCAGTTTATCTGCGAAGTTTATCACTTATGTGCCTGTGGGGTTTTTTAACAGAATTTAACCACAGAAGCCAATCAGATATATTCAGAAGCCGGTTTTCCGCAGCAATTTTTTGTAACGCAACGCGCATAACAGCAATGCCAGAGCGAACCAGATAAAGGGTTGTAGGGAGTAGGCTTTCACTGACCACAGATAATGTACCGGAACCAGGATGGCCAGCAAATAAATACCGTTGTGCAGCTTTTGCCAGCGTGGTCCCATTCGGATCTGAATGCGACGAAAAGAGGTGACTGCTAAAGAAAATAATACTAACCAGCTGATCATGCCGAGAGTCAGATAGGGACGGCGGATAATTTCCTGGCCCAGCAACGAAATATTATTCACCCCCAGTTCCAGAAAATAGTAACTCAACAGATGCAGGGTCGCCCATGTGAAGCACCATAATCCGATCAGTCTGCGGCAACGCATCAGTAACGGCTGGTGTAGCCAGCGCGAAAGCGGGCTGACCAGCAGTGTCAACAGCAGTAGTTTGAGCCCGATCAGGCCGGTGAAGTGCTGAATATCTTTGGCTGGATCGGCACTAAATTCGCCAGCACGCACTGCCAGCACCAGATAAATGAAAGGGCTAAAAGCGAGAATATGCAGCAAACACTTGAATGCCACCAGTAAGCGTGGTGTCCGGTGGTTCTGTGCTGACATTAAAAGTTTCTCCGTAAGTCCATGCCTTTATACAAAGAAGCCACCTGGTCGGCATAACCGTTAAACATCAGAGTCGGCTGGCGACTGACATCAAATAACCCGCCGGGACCAATAAATCGTTCTGTAGCCTGTGACCAGCGTGGGTGATCAACATGTGGATTAACATTGGCATAGAAACCATATTCGTTTGAGGCCAACTGATTCCAGGTGGTGGGTGGCTGTTCGCGTGTCAGGCTGATTTTTACTATCGATTTTATGCCCTTGAAGCCATATTTCCACGGCACAATCAGCCTCAGTGGCGCTCCATTTTGTGGTGGTAAACTTTTGCCATATACGCCAGTGGTCATCAGGACCAGTGAGTTCATTGCCTCGTCGAGTCGTAAACCTTCAACATACGGATAATGCAGACCAGCGCTGTTAAGACTCTCCTGTTGTCCGGGCATCTGCTTTGGATCATACAAAGTCTGAAAAGCAACATAGCGAGCGTTACTGGTGGGTTCGGCCATTTTCAATAATGATGCCAGGCTGAAACCTATCCACGGCACGACCATTGACCAGGCTTCAACGCAGCGCATCCGGTAGATACGTTGTTCCATAGGAAATTTTTTAAAAATATCATCCATGCTCAGTGTCAGCGGGTGGGCTACCTCGCCATCAATACTGATTTGCCATGGTGAGGTTTTGAAATGTGTGGCATTGGCAGCGGGATCCGCTTTATCCATACCGAACTCATAGAAGTTATTGTAGCCTTCAACCTTGTTCTCAGGGGTCAGTGTCAGTTTAGCCTGCCACTCAGCCGGAGAACTGAAGCGGAGCGGATGTGTTCCTCTGGCCGGTGCGGGGCTGTCTGAAGAGCCGGTCAGCCAGTCAGTAATTTCTGCGTTCGCCGTAGCGGGCAGGGTCAATGCAGCACCGCTGATCCCCAGTAATTTCAGAATTTCCCGTCGGGTACGGTTAAATACCTGCTCCGGGGTGACATCGGATTCTTTTAACGGTTTATTCATCGGCAGGTTCCTTCGTGGTGGTCAGGCTCTGTACCAGGCATTGGTCCGTTTTGTCGGAACTGCCTTTGCGATATCACACCATAATATCTGGCGAAGATTTGTTCTGGTATAGGGAATAACGTAAAAAAGCGTGTTTGACACGAGTTGGCACTGTCTGATCAGCTAACTTATGTTATTTTTTGCTTGCTTGTCACAAGGGGCGTGACATTGTTTAGAGGAATTTCAGGGAGAACAGGGATGCGTTCAACTGCCCGCCTTACGGCGATCATTACTTTTGCCAGTATGCTGGCAATGTTATTGATGTTAGCCGGATGTATTGCCAGTTTTCTCTGGCTGAATAAACAACGGATCGAGCACCAGTTCAATACTCTGGCCACATCAATGGATCAGGCTCTGTTCACCCACCGGCCGCAGGATATGGAAAACTGGTTGCGCGGGATCATGCCGGTGGTGAATATCGAAAGACTTGAGCTCTATGATGGCCGTCAGGTTGTTCTCGCTCTGAGACGTCAGGAAGTGCCGCTACTGGAAGATACCCCGAATCAGTTTTATCATTTTTCAACCACGTTACTGCATCACCCCTCGCTTACCGTGCGCATTGCCATTCTGAACCCGGTGTTAACCTGGCTGCGTTCATTCATCGGAATCTCAACGTTTATATTTATGGCGCTTGTCGTACTGGCGATGTCAGTGCTTTTAATATTGCTGCATCTCTGGATGCACCGCCAGTCAATGGGAATAGCGCTGTTGGAAGCCCGTACAGAGCGAATATTACGTGGCGAACGATCATTCGGTGTCAGAGCCCACCAACAGGAATGGCCATTACAGGTGGGGCAGGCACTCGATAGTTTGCTGCACGAAGTTGAACAGGCAGGAGTTCGGCACGCGCGGATTGAAACTTTAATTCGTGAATTTGCCTCACTGGACACCGAAAGTGGCCTGAATAACCGGCTGTTCTTTGAATCCCGCTTTGCGACATTACTTGATGAACAGGAAGATGCCGGCGAGCATGGCTGCATTATGATGATCCGTTTTACTGAATCTTCGTCTGCGGGTTCCGGAGTTAAAGAACATGCTGATAATCAACAGTTATTTGAGTTGGTTCATGGCTTGTCAGCGATGCTTTCCTGTTACCCCGGGGCATTACTGGCGCGCTATTTTCATCAGGATTTTTCGCTACTTCTGCCACACCGTTCACTGAAGGAGGCCGAAGGTATTGCTGCAAAATTAATTACCGCCGCCGACGGTTTGTCTCCCCTGCATAACTACGATAAAGAAGACTTTATACACATAGCTATCAGCGACTGGCAGCGTGGCCAGTCAGTGTCCGGAGTCATGGAACGACTGGAACTGGCGATGCGCAGAGCAACTTTATTGGGAGGGAATAACTGGGCGGTGGAGGAGGGGAATATCAGTATTGCGGGACGTGGAAGCGTACGCTGGCGGACATTACTGGAAAAAACCTGTCAACTGGGAGGACCTGAACTGTACCAGAAAGCGGTAATAGACAGGCAAGGTTATGTTCATCACCGAGCATTACAGGGCCGAATTAAAGATGACAATAAATACGTTTTAGCGGCAGAATATATGCCATTAGTTTGCTCACTGGGATTAGCCGCTCGCTGGGATCGTCAGTGGCTGGCGAGGATAGCGAATCTGGCTGCCGGAGCGGTGCCGGGGTCATGGTCTTTTCCGCTGACAACCGAAGCTTTGTTACAGGGACCATTTGTCCGTTGGCTTTATAAGATGTTGTTAGATATTCCCCGTTCGCAAAGAAAACACTTTTTATTTGAACTTGCTGAAGCAGATGTGGGTCAACATATCAATCGGTTGTTCCCTGTACTGCGAGCACTGAACGCTTTTGGTTGCCGGATTATTATTAGCCAGGCGGGGCAGACCCTGGTAAGCAGTGAATACCTGCAGCAAGTAAAAATAGAGATGATTAAGCTGGATGCCGGGCTGGTGCGCAATATCGATCGCCGACCAGAAAACCAGTTATTAGTGAGTAGCCTGGTGGAGAACTGCCTTTCGGCTTCTACACTAGTATTTGCTACCGGAGTGAAAACCCGGGAAGAGTGGCAGATGTTGGTAAATTTAGGTGTCAACGGTGGACAAGGTGACTATATTGCGCCACCCTTACCGGTTAAATTTGCACAGACTGTTTCCCGGCGGAGTTTGCCGGTGAAATAGAGAAAAAAGCGGCTGAGTCGTGGTGTATTTCCTTAACCGGGGAACGCGCTATCGGAACAGATTGGCCGGGGCCGGAAAATTAAAAAAACTAAATGTTAGATTTTGTTTCTGGCTTTAGTTTGTGGTCATAGCTTCTGGCCGAAAAATGTCGGGTTTACAGTACTGTGATGAGTGTTGCCACAGTACGCAATAACACAAATGTACAATTGATTATTTTTTCACCGAAGCAGAATGTTGTTGCGCCTTGTGGCGGCTTCGAGTGGTTGGTAAAGTAAGCGGATTTTATTTTCCGCCCCCAGCTTGCAGGATTACCCCTTAGTATGTTTAAAAAATTTCGTGGCATGTTTTCAAATGACTTGTCCATTGACCTGGGTACCGCCAATACCCTGATTTATGTAAAAGGGCAAGGCATCGTGCTGAACGAGCCTTCTGTCGTTGCTATCCGTCAGGATCGTGCCGGTTCGCCAAAAAGTGTTGCAGCGGTTGGCCAGGAAGCTAAACAAATGCTGGGCCGCACACCCGGTAATATTGCAGCCATCCGTCCAATGAAAGATGGTGTTATTGCTGACTTTTTCGTGACTGAAAAAATGCTCCAGCACTTTATCAAACAGGTTCACAGTAACAGCTTTATGCGCCCAAGCCCGCGCGTACTGGTGTGTGTTCCGGTGGGAGCCACTCAGGTAGAACGCCGTGCTATCCGGGAATCTGCACTGGGTGCGGGTGCCCGAGAAGTATTCCTGATTGAAGAGCCAATGGCTGCTGCTATCGGTGCCGGATTACCGGTTTCTGAAGCAACCGGCTCGATGGTGGTGGATATTGGTGGGGGTACCACTGAGGTTGCGGTGATCTCTCTGAACGGAGTGGTCTATTCTTCTTCTGTACGTATTGGTGGTGATCGCTTTGATGAGGCTATCATTAACTATGTCCGTCGTAATTATGGCTCGCTGATTGGCGAAGCCACTGCTGAAAGAATCAAACATGGAATTGGTTCAGCTTATCCGGGCGATGAAGTGCTGGAGATTGAAGTTCGTGGTCGTAATCTGGCTGAAGGTGTTCCTCGCGGATTTACTCTGAACTCAAATGAAATTCTCGAAGCATTGCAGGAACCATTAACGGGTATTGTCAGTGCTGTGATGGTCGCGCTGGAACAATGCCCGCCGGAACTGGCGTCCGATATTTCGGAGCGCGGTATGGTGCTGACCGGTGGTGGTGCATTGTTACGTAACCTTGAGCGCCTGCTGATGGAAGAAACCGGTATTCCGGTGGTAGTTGCTGAAGATCCGCTGACCTGTGTTGCCCGTGGTGGTGGTAAAGCGCTGGAAATGATAGATATGCATGGCGGGGATCTGTTCAGCGAAGAGTAATAGCTGACAGGACTGAAGTGATGGCTGGTGGAGTCCGCCAGCCACGTTGCTTGTGAACACCCAATGATGACGTGTCCAGCCTAAGGGAGTGCAGGCTAATCGCACTCCCTTAATATTTGTCGAGGAACACGCAGGATTTATGAAGCCGATTTTTAGCAGAGGCCCGTCTCTGCAGTTACGCTTAGTTTTAGCCGTGATTGCTGCGATAGCGATCATCGTTGCAGATAGCCGCGTGGGTTCTTTCCGCGAAATTCGCAGCTATCTTGATACCTCTGTAAGTCCATTCTACTTTCTGGCTGATGGCCCGAGACGTTTCCTGGATGGCGCTGCAGAGACATTCGCGTCGCGTCAAATGCTTGAACAACAGAATAATGCGCTGCGCCGTGAACTGATGCTGAAAAATAGTGAGCTGTTGTTACTGGGACAATATAAGCAGGAAAATATTCGTCTGCGGGAGCTGCTGGGCTCACCGCTACGTCCTGGTGAGCGTAAAATGATCACTCAGGTAATTTCTGCGGGAGCGGATCCATACAGTGACCAGGTGATCATTGATCGAGGAAGTGACAGCGGCGTTTATGAAGGCCAACCAGTGATTAGCGATAAAGGGGTCGTTGGTCAGGTGGTGTCCGTCGGTAAATTCAGCAGCAGGGTCATGCTGGTATGCGATGCATCCCATGCTTTACCGGTTCAGGTATTAAGAAATGATGTCCGCGCGATTGCTTCGGGTGCCGGATGCTCAGAAGATCTGCAACTGGAAAATATGACGGGTAGCCAGGATATTCGGGTGGGGGATGTTCTGGTCAGTTCCGGACTGGGGGGACGTTTCCCTGAAGGTTACCCGGTGGCTGTGGTTTCTTCTGTGACTGTAGATACCCGGCGCGCAACGACGGTTATTCAGGCGAAACCAACCGCCGGACTCCAGCGGCTACGTTATCTGTTACTACTGTGGAACACCGGAAATAATGACGGAGCTTCCGTGACTCCGGAAGCTGTTCGCCAGGCTGCCGATGATCGGCTGTTACAGATGATGCCTCAGGTGTTGCCGCCGGCGGGTGAAGCGGGTAAAGCACCCGCCAGCGATGATACGGCCCCTGCGGCCGGAGCTACCGTTCCTCCGGCGAGCGGAGTCGCGCGTGGAGACCGTCCTTGAGTAGTCGTTATCGCAGTCAGGGACGCTGGGTCATCTGGTTATCTTTTCTTGTTGCTCTGATTCTTGAAGTTATGCCGTGGCCGGAACAGATCTATATGTTCCGGCCATCATGGTTATTGTTGATTCTGCTTTACTGGGTATTGGCATTACCTCATCGGGTCAATGTGGGTACCGGCTTTTTTCTGGGTGCGGTGATGGATCTTATTGTCGGTTCAACGCTGGGAGTCAGGGCACTGGCTTTAAGCCTCGTAGCCTATCTGGTAGCTTATAAATTTCAGTTATTCCGAAATCTTGCCCTCTGGCAACAAGCCTGCATGGTGACAGTGTTATCGTTATTTGTGGATGTTGTAGTGTTCTGGGCGGAGTTTCTGGTCAGCGATGTGGCTTTCCGACCAGAGATTTTCTGGGGCGGAATAGTCAATGGGGTACTCTGGCCCTGGTTGTTCCTGCTAATGCGTAAAATTCGTTATCAGTTTGCCGTTCAGTGAGTGAAATTATGCTCAGTTTATATCTTGCCTCTGCCTCCCCGCGTCGTCAGGAGTTACTGGCTTTGTCAGGCCTTACTTTTGAACGTTTGATCACCGATGTGGAAGAGGTGCGCCGTAAGGACGAGTCTCCGCAGGCATATGTATCCCGTCTGTCGGCAGAGAAAGCTCTGGCAGGCGTCCGGGTGGCCCCCCGAAACTTGCCGGTTATCGGTGCGGATACTATCGTTGTTTCTGAAGGCAGAGTGCTGGAGAAGCCCTGCAGTGAAGAAGATGCCTGCCGGATGCTGAACGCGCTGTCAGGAAAAACGCACCAGGTGATAACCGCGGTGACCGTAGCTAATCGTCAGCACAGTCTGACGACCAGTGTGACCACTCAGGTCACTTTTCGTCAGCTGAATGCCCGTGATATTGCGCAGTATATTGCCAGTGGAGAGCCTATGGACAAGGCAGGAGCCTACGGTATTCAGGGAAAAGGGGGACGTTTCGTCAGGTCTATCGAAGGCAGTTATTCTGCAGTCGTAGGTCTGCCGCTGGTGGAAACGGAAGAGCTGCTCGACCAGTTACAACTTTTAGCGGCGGAAAAGGATCAACATGACGGCTGAATTACTTGTAAATGTCACCCCTTCAGAAACCCGGGTGGCTTATATTGACGGTGGAATTCTGCAGGAAATCCATATTGACAGAGAATCCCGCCGGGGTATTGCCGGAAATATTTATAAAGGCAGAGTCAGCCGCGTCTTACCAGGCATGCAGGCCGCATTTGTAGATATCGGACTGGACAAAGCTGCCTTTCTTCATGCCTCAGACATTATGCCGCATACTGAGTGTGTTGCCGGTGATGAACAGAAAAAATTCAGTGTCCGTGATATCGCTGAGCTGGTGCGTCAGGGGCAGGACCTGATGGTTCAGGTGGTTAAGGAACCTTTAGGGACCAAAGGTGCCCGTCTGACTACCGATATCACTTTACCTTCCCGTTACCTGGTCTTTATGCCGGGGGCTTCACACGTCGGCGTTTCTCAGCGTATTGAAAGCGAACAGGAACGCGAAAGACTGAAGAAAGTCGTAGCAGATTATTGCGACGAAAACGGAGGTTTTATTATCCGAACAGCCGCCGAAGGGGTGGGTGAAACGGAGCTGGCCCGCGATGCTGCATTTCTTAAACGATTATGGGGTAAGGTATCAGAGCGCAAAAAACGGAATCAGACACGTTCGTTACTTTATGGTGAACTGGCCCTCGCTCAGCGGGTACTCAGAGATTTTGCAGAAGCCGAACTTGATCGTATTCGTATCGATTCCCGGCAGACCTACGAGTTGTTGCTGGACTTTACATCGGAATATATGCCGGAAATTACCCGTAAGCTGGAGCTCTATTCCGGGAAGCAGCCAATATTTGATTTATTCGATGTCGAAAATGAAATTCAGCGGGCGCTGGAACGTAAAGTTGAGCTGAAATCCGGTGGCTATCTGATTATTGATCAGACCGAAGCCATGACGACCATTGATATTAACACCGGGGCATTTGTCGGCCATCGTAATCTTGAAGAGACGATCTTTAACACCAATGTTGAAGCGACTCAGGCGATTGCACGGCAACTTCGGTTACGTAATCTGGGTGGGATCATTATCATCGACTTTATTGATATGTCCGATGAAGAGCATCGTCGCCGGGTACTTCATTCGCTTGAAACTGCGTTGAGCCGTGACCGGGTGAAAACCGGTATCCATGGTTTTTCAGCCTTAGGGTTAGTGGAAATGACCCGCAAACGCACCCGGGAAAGCCTTGAGCATGTGTTATGTGGTCAGTGCCCTGCCTGTCAGGGGCGTGGTTCGGTCAGAACTGTAGAAACAGTGTGCTACGAAATTATGCGTGAAATTGTGCGGGTGCACCATGCATACGATACCGATCGTTTCCTGGTTTATACGTCCCCCCGGGTTGCCGAAGCGTTGAAAAGTGAAGAGTCCCACGCGCTCGCGGAACTGGAAATTTTTATCGGTAAGACGGTGAAAATTCATGCGGAGCCACTGTATAACCAGGAACAGTTTGATGTCGTTATGATGTGACTTCCTGAATCTTACGGGGAAAGTCTTGCGCGTTAACAGGGATGTTAAGTTGTTGATCGGCTATAATGCAATATCAGCGGCCCGGCCGCAGATAGTTTTGTATTTTGTATATCCGGGTCTGATTACCGGGTGTGAATCAAGGAGAAGTGTGTGAGGCGTTTGCCGGGGATATTATCACTGATAGTTGCTACGCTGATCGTGATCGTCGCGTTGCTGATCAGTGGTCTCCGTATCCTGATGCCTTATATGAACCAGTACCGTACTGAGATCCTGTCGGTTGTTTCGTCGGCGACCGACAGCCATATCCAGGCGGGTGAGCTTACAGGCCGCTGGGAAACCTTTGGCCCTTCGGTCGATATTAAAGATCTGCGCAGTACACTTGACGATGGTACTACCCTGACTATTTCTCATGTCCGGCTGGCGCTGGATGTCTGGCAGTCTTTACTTCATGCGCGATTACAGTTTCGTGATCTGACTTTTTGGCAGTTGCAGTTGGATCTTCCTTCGTTACCACAAGCCTCTCCCGGCAGTGGCGGTCACCTGGCCCCTAAGCAGCTACAAAGTCTGTTTCTTCGCCAGTTTGACCACTTTGTATTGCGCGACAGTAATATCACCTTTCCTTCCCCATCCGGTCAGCAGGTGCAGTTAGCGATCCCGCAACTGACCTGGTTTAATGAGCGTAAACGTCATCGTGCTGAAGGTGAAGTTGGGCTGACCAGTTTCACCGGGCAGCATGGCGCTATTCAGGTGCGGCTTGATCTGCAGGATGAAAAACAGCTCATTGACAGTGGACGTATTTGGTTGCAGGCCGATGAGGTAGATGTTAAACCCTGGCTGGGACGTTGGATGCATGATAACACGACACTGCAGAGTGCTGATTTTAGTCTGACGGCGTGGATTAATCTGAAAAATGGAGCTGTCGACTCAGGAGATCTGCAGCTGAGTAAAGGCAGCGCCAGTTGGCAGGCTGGTCTTCAGTTGCATCAGTTAACCGTCGATGATCTGACGGCTCATCTGTCCAGGTCAGGTAAGGGATGGGCGCTATCTATCCCTCAGACGGGTATTGAAACAGACCAGCAACGCTGGCCTCAGGGGCAATTGTCACTGTACTGGCAGCCCGAACAAAATAATTTACTGCGTGCCGCTAATGCTTCTGAAATCAGAGTCAGGGCGACTCATCTTGATTTGCAGCGCATGGCTTCACTGGTCCCTCTGATGGCACCGCTGGCACCTGAGCTGGCCGGACAATGGCAGTCATTGCAGCCGGAAGGTACCGTGGATAGTCTGGCAATCGATTTTTCGCTGGCAAAACCGCAAACCAGCCGTTTCCAGGCCAGCTGGCACAATCTTAGCTGGAAAAGCTGGGAATCAGTGCCTGCGATAACGGGATTATCCGGATCGGGGAGCGGCAGCTTTGATCACGGACAACTGAGGGTCTCCGGAGGGCCACAAAATATAACCGTTGGGAGTGAATTTCGTGCCCCGCTGGAAATGGGGCAATTCTCGGGTGAACTGACCTGGGATACCCGTGACGGTAACCTGCTCCTGGAAGGGAAAAACCTAAAAGCCAGCGCCCGTTCGGTCGAAACCCGGGGAGATTTTAGCTATCAGCAGCTTAAAGACGGAAAACCACGGCTGGATATTCTGGCCGGGATTAACGTATTGGATGCTGGTGATGCATGGCGCTATTTTCCACAGAATCTGATGGGAAAAAACCTGACAGATTACCTGAGCGGAGCCATTAAAGGGGGAACAACCCGTAACGCGACGTTGATTTTCGCCGGGAATCCTCATGATTTCCCGTTCCGTCATAATGAAGGCATGTTTCAGGTGAGCGTTCCGTTAACGGAGGCGACTTATGCTTTCCAGCCGGGCTGGCCTGCACTTAACCATCTGAATATCGACCTGAATTTTGTTAATGATGGATTATGGATGAAAGCCCCGCTGGCCCAACTGGGAAATGCCACGGCAGCCAACGTTACCGCGGATATTCCGGACTACCGGCAGGAAAAACTGATAATTAATGGTGACATTACTGGCAGTGGTAGTGATATTCATGATTACTTTAAACAAACTCCACTGGCAAAATCGCTGGCAGCGGCCCTGGCACAGTTGCAAATTAAAGGGGATGTCAGCGGACATCTTAATCTGGATATCCCGCTGAATGGCAAACTGGTTACCGCGACCGGTAATGTCGTCTTTAATAATAACGACCTGTTTATCCAGCCACTGAAGACGACGCTGAAAAATCTACACGGTAATTTCCGCTATGTGAATGGCGCGCTGACCAGCGATCCTATCCAGGCACAGTGGTATGGGCAGCCGGTGACATTTAACTTCTCGACGCTCGAACAGAAAAATGATTTTGCGGTGAATGTTGGTCTGCAATCTGTCTGGCACCCTGAATCAATATCGGTGCTACCTGCTGCGTTGCGCTCACGGCTAAAGGGAAATCTCCCCTGGAAAAGTAAGGTGGATATCAGTCTGCCATATCATGGTGAAGCCAGCTATAAAGTCAATATTACCGGAGATGCAGGTGAAGTAAGTAGTCACTTACCATCGCCGTTGGATAAGCCAGGCGGTGGCCATCTGCCAATAGACGTCAATGTTAACGGGAATCTGCAGAGCTTTATTTTGAGTGGCAGCATCAAAGGTGACCAGCATTTTGTCAGCCGTTGGTTACTGACACCCCAATTGAGGCTCGACCGGGGTATCTGGAAAGATCATACAAATAAGACACCCGCTCTTCCGGATAAAGCCGCGATGGTCGTGAATTTGCCGGCTCTCAACGGGGAAGATTGGCTGGCGCTGTTAACTAATAATAAAAATAATAATGATACTAATGAGTTACGCAGTACCGGCAGTCATGTGCAACTTCCTGGTGATGTTGAATTACATACGCCCTCGCTCAACCTGGGAGGGCAACGCTGGAATGATTTAACGGTATCACTGGCGGAATCGATGTCTGGTAATACCACTGTGACCGCGTCCGGTAAAGAAATTCGTGGTGTACTAAATATAAATAATCATCAGCCGTGGCGACTGAATCTTGATTATCTCTATTACAACCCACAATCGGCCTCAGGAAATCCGCTGAGTGGAAAAATGTCCAATCCTTCTACGCTCAGTTTCACTCAGTGGCCAGCATTACAATTGAATTGTCAGCAATGTTGGTTCTCCGGACAGAATTTCGGGAAAATCTCTGCTTCTCTGGCACCTTCCGGAACTAAGTTAGTACTTACAAACGGCGAGGTGAATACCGGTCACGCTAAACTGAAGGTAAATGGTGAGTGGGACAATATCCCGGGCGCACCACGTACAGCCTTAAAAGGTCAGCTGACCAGTGACGATATCGGTCAGACGATGCAATGGTTTGGTACGTCAACCCCGGTGAGAGAGGCTCCGCTAAAACTGGACTACGATTTGCATTGGCGAAATGTGCCGTGGAAGCCGGAGATCTCAACAATCAGTGGTATATTGAAACTGCATACCGGTAAAGGTGTGATAGAAAATGTCAGTACTGGCCGGGCTGGGCAGTTGTTGCGGCTGGTCAGTGTCGATGCGCTGTTGCGTAAGTTAAGTTTTGATTTCAAAGATACCTTTAGTGACAAAGGATTCTATTTTGATTCCGTGAACGGTACTGCATGGATACAAAATGGTGTGCTGCAAACTGATAACTTACTGATTGATGGACTGGAAGCGGATATTGCTATGAAGGGACAGGCAGACTTCGTCCGTCGCCGGCTGGACTTCGAAGCTGTAGTGGCTCCGGAACTCTCAGCATCAGTAGGGGTAGCGACAGCCTTTGTGATTAATCCGGTCGTCGGGGCGGCGGTATTTGCTGCCAGTAAGGTTCTGGCACCGTTGTGGAATAAGATTTCACTCCTGCGTTATCACATAGGCGGTACTATGGATGATCCGCAGATTCATGAAGTTTTACGTAAGCCACGCACCGCTGAATGAGACAAATTTGACGGCAGAGCAGAATTACAGCAGGCTATATCTAAACGTAATTATACGAGTGAGAAATGATGACACTGAACCTGCTAAGTGAGCACCTGCTAACTGCTAATAATATTAAACAGCAGGATTTATTTTCCCTGTTAAGCCAGCTTTCAGAACGCCGTCTGGATTATGCCGACCTCTATTTCCAGTCCAGTTACCATGAGTCCTGGGTGCTTGAAGACGGTATTATTAAAGACGGTTCGTGGAATATTGATCAGGGTGTGGGCATCCGGGCGATCAGTGGTGAAAAAACCGGCTTTGCTTATGCTGATCAGCTGACTCTGAAAGCTTTGCAACAGAGCGCCGATGCCGCCCGTAGTATAGTTCGTGAATCTGGCAACGGGAAAGTGAAAACCCTGGCAGAAGTCACTCATACCCCGTTGTATCCGGCTTTGAACCCGCTGGACAGCCTGACCCGTGAAGAGAAAATTGCGTTATTACACCGGGTGGATAAAACAGCACGTGCTGCAGACCCGCGTGTCCAGGAGGTGAGTGTCAGCCTGAGCGGGGTTTATGAACAGGTACTGGTCGCGGCAACCGATGGCACACTAGCCGCAGATATCCGTCCACTGGTCAGGCTGTCAGTCAGTGTTCAGGTAGACTCCCAGGGGAAACGTGAACGAGGAGCCAGTGGTGGTGGAGCCCGGACAGGGTATGAATTTTTCCTTGCCGATGAATCCGGTGAAGTTCGTGCTGACGCCTGGGCTAAAGAAGCGGTGCGTATGGCACTGGTGAATTTGTCTGCGGTTGCTGCACCTGCAGGAGCATTGCCTGTTGTTCTGGGTGCCGGTTGGCCCGGAGTACTGCTGCATGAAGCGGTGGGGCATGGCCTGGAAGGTGATTTTAACCGGCGTGGAACGTCGGTATTTAGCGGTAAAGTTGGACAACTGGTGGCTTCAGAGCTTTGTACCGTCGTAGACGATGGAACCCTATCCGACCGCCGTGGCTCGCTGGCAATTGATGATGAGGGTGTACCTGGTCAGTATAACGTCCTGATTGAAAAAGGTATTCTGAAAGGATATATGCAGGATAAACTGAATGCCCGCCTGATGGGCGTTGCACCGACCGGTAATGGACGCCGTGAATCATACGCCCATTTGCCGATGCCACGTATGACAAACACTTATATGCTGGCGGGAGAATCCACACCTCAGGATATTATCGAAAGTGTGGAGTTTGGCCTGTATGCCCCGAACTTTGGTGGCGGGCAGGTGGATATTACTTCCGGGAAATTTGTGTTCTCAACCTCAGAAGCTTATCTGATTGAGAAGGGTAAAATTACTACACCTGTCAAAGGTGCTACGCTGATCGGTTCCGGCATCGAAGCCATGCAACAGATCTCGATGGTAGGTAACGATCTGGCGCTGGATAAGGGGGTAGGTGTCTGCGGCAAAGATGGTCAGAGTGTGCCAGTGGGTGTCGGACAGCCGACCTTAAAACTGGATAAACTGACCGTGGGTGGTACCGCCTGACTCTCTGTAGTTCTATCTGTTAACGCACAGCCCTTCAGGCTGTGCGTTTTAGTTTCTGCTACGGTATTCCTGATACTTTAGTGCCATCTCGCGAAAGTATTCGGTGAGATAATCGATACAAACCTGCACTTTTAATGGCAATTTATCCTTTTCTGTATACAGCGCATATACTGGCCGTGGCTTTGACTGATATTGGGGATACAAAATCTCTATTTCGCCTTGTTTAATATCATCCAGTACCCACATCAGTGGCATACAGGCAATACCGGAGCCAGCTTTTAACCAACCAATCAGGCTGAGTGGGTCATTGGTCGCGAAGCGTCCTTTCGGGGACAATCTCAAAGTGTTTCCGTCCGGGGCTGTCAACTCAAATTCGTTATACGGATAAACACTGTATTCCAGCCAGGCAAAGCTTTCTAATTCCTCCGGCCGTGCGGGAAGATCTCTTAGCCCGGGAAAGCGGGTAGAGGCGCAAAGCACCATCGGCATACTGCCCAGCCGTCGTGAAAACAGCGCTGAATTCTCTAGGTTCCCCGCCTTGATCACTAAATCTAATCCATGAGCGATTAAATCCGGAGAGGGATTTCCGGTGATTAAGTTAACGCTTAACCCCGGGTAGTCGTTCAGTAGTTTTGCTGTCATTGGTGATAAGACAATTCTTGCCATCGTCGTGGTACTGCCAATGCGCAGAGTACCTATGGGGGTATTATTGAAGGCATACAACTGTTCATGAACTTGTGCTGCTTCGCTCAGCATTTTCCTGCACCCCTGGTAATAAATTCGGCCAGCTTCAGTGAGACCGATACTACGGGTACTACGATTCAGTAGTTTAACCTGCAATTCATCTTCCAGCTTCGCGATAGTTTGGCTGACAGAGGAGACACTGAGGTGCAACTGGTTTGCTGCGGCAGTGAAAGAGCCTAAATCAACCACTTTCGCAAAAACTGACATACCTTTTAAACGTTCCATTGTTAACTCTGAATTAAAAGTGATTTATGTCACATAAAGTAGAAAACTAACTATCAGACACGTTACTATAATGAGATCCGGTCAATAATTTACGTTCTTGCTGTACCGTCTAAAGTTATACAAATTCAAGTATTTTGACATATGCTTGTGGTTAGCTGGCTATCAGAGAGCGATTGCCCCTGATGCTGATGGCCACTATTCCTGGTTGTCTGGGTGTAATGTCATGATTCCAAAGGGTTTAAAATGAGTGTGCATCCGGTTTTAGTCGTCTTTGGGCTATCTTTTCCGCCCATTTTTGTAGAGCTGATTCTTTCGCTGCTGCTGTTCTGGCTGGTGAAAAGGATTCTGACTCCCAGCGGGATATACGATCTTGTCTGGCATCCTTCTCTTTTTAACACAGCGCTGTATTGCTGCGTCTTTTATTTTGTCTCCAGTTTAATGGTCTGAGGTTTCAGTGAAAACGCTTATAAGAAAAATCGCACGTTATGCGATAACCCTGATTCTGGTGGTCATTGCCATCATCATTGTATTCAGGGCCTGGGTCTACTACACCGAGTCACCCTGGACCAGGGATGCTAAATTTGCTGCAGATGTTGTGGCGATCTCTCCTGATGTTACGGGGCTGGTCAGTGAAGTCAAAGTCCACGATAACCAGTTTGTGAAGAAAGGCGAGACTCTGTTTATTGTCGATCGTCCGCGTTTTCAGGAAGCCCTGGATGAAGCTCAGGCCAATGTTGAATACTATCAGGCAGTAGTAGCGGAAAAACGCCGTGAAGCAGCACGTCGTAACAAGATAGGTACACAGGCATTGTCGAAAGAAACCGTCGATCAGGCCAATAATGATCTACAGACCAGCGAACATCAGCTGGCACAGGCTGTTGCAGCCCGTGATTTGGCCCAGATTGATCTGACCCGTACCGATGTGCAGGCACCTTCCGATGGCTGGGTGACAAACCTGACCGTATTCGGAGGAGAGTTTATTACCCGTGGCTCGGTGGCAGTGGCTCTGGTGAAAGCGCAGTCTTTCTATGTTATCGCTTATATGGAAGAAACCAAACTGGATGGCGTTAAACCAGGTTACCGGGCTGAAATTACTCCACTGGGCAGCAACGTCACCCTGCATGGTACCGTAGACAGTATTGCCGCGGGGGTAACCAACAGCAGCAGCACGGTTGACTCGAAAGGGATGGCAACGGTGGACTCTGATCTTGAATGGGTAAGGCTTGCGCAGCGTGTTCCGGTACGTATCCATCTTGATAAACAGCCAGGTAACCGCTTTCCTTCGGGTACTACTGCCACAGTGGTTGTGACCGGTGAAAAAGATCGACCCCATGAAAAGCCTACGTTTATCTCAGGTCTGCTGAACAGATTAAGAGAATTTGGTTAATCGGGGTGAACGATGGTCCAGTATTTTCGTTTTCCGGTTAAATTAACTTTTGCCATCCTGATGGCGCTCATCGTGGGTTTCTATTGTAATTTAGAAACTCCACGCTGGGCAGTCATGACCGCCGGTATTGTTGCCGGCGGTCAGGCATTCGCCGCCGGGGGAGACCCTTATTCTGGAGCTCTGCGACACCGCGGGATACTACGTATTATCGGAACCTTTATTGGCTGCCTGGCTGCACTGACTATTATGATTTTTACCGCGCGGGCGCCGGTGGTCATGTTATTACTCTGCTGCATATGGTCAGGCTTCTGTGTCTGGTGGTCATCACTGATACGGGTCGAGAACTCCTATGCCCTGGGCCTGGCAGGGTATACGGCACTGATCATTATCGTAACAGTAGATGCCAGCGGTACTCTGCAACTTGTTCCCCGCTTTGCTGTAGAACGTTGCTGCGAAATTATCATCGGTATTGTTTGTGCCATCGTTGCCGATATGATCTTCTCTCCCCGCTCAATCAAGAAAGTGGTCGATCAGGAAGTC
Organism: Tatumella sp. UBA2305; assembly: GCF_002345795.1. NCBI lineage: Bacteria > Pseudomonadati > Pseudomonadota > Gammaproteobacteria > Enterobacterales > Erwiniaceae > Tatumella > Tatumella sp. UBA2305. Next base: position 275,700 of record NZ_DDVT01000021.1, on the reverse strand, counting down.
GAATCTCTGTTATTAGCCCAGTACCAACTGTTACAGCTGTGCGTCAGACACCAAAGCAAAGAAGAGCTGGATAAATCCTGGAATGCGCTGGTGCGTCGTACCAGTGCTTTTAGCGGTATGCGCAGCCAGTTGCGGATGGAATCAAGCCACTGGCGTAATACCAGTCAGCGTATGAAAATGTTACATACCTTATCTCTCACCATGATTACCCAGGCGGCGGAAACGTTTCTTATTCAGAATACCCGGCAACATTATGTGCCGGATGATTTCCATCAGCTCATCGATCAGGATGTCAATAATATTACGGGCTTTCGTAAGCAACTCAAGGAGTTGCGTCGGCTACTGACACTTAATGAAACCTCCGATATCCCGGTGACTCTCAGTAGCTGGGTGGGTGCAGCTTCTGAATATTTACTGTTGATGAAAGGGATTCAAAGTAATGCCCGGATAAACAAAACCGAAGAAACTATTCTGCAACGTGAGGGTGAAGTTCATGTCCGTTCTGCTGAAACTCATCCGGCGATGATCAACGGGATTCGCACATTTGCGGCAACCGCACTGGGCTCACTGTTTTGGTTGTATACTGGCTGGAGTGCCGGCAGTGCCTGTATGGTCATGCTGGCAGTTGTGACGTCTCTGGCGATGCGCTTGCCTAATCCTTTGATGATGGCAAAAGATTTTCTGTACGGGATGTCGGTGGCGGTGCCTTTAGGCGCGATTTACTACGTATTCTTAATGCCGGGCACCCAACAAAGTTTGTTTTTGCTGTGTCTGATTATAGGCGCTCTGGCTTTTGTCTGCGGTATTTTTATCCAGAGGCGTCAGTTGGGTACCCTGGGAGCATTTATCGGAACTCTGAATATCATTGTGTTAAGCAATCCCATGAGTTTTTCTATCAATACTTTTATTGATAGTGCTCTGGGCCAGGTGATTGGATGTTTTGTTTCAATGATGGTGATATTACTGATTCGTGATAAATCAAAAGCCCGTACCGGACGGAAAATTCTCAACCGATTTATGTATGCTGCCGTTTCATCATTAACGACTAATCCGGAAAAACGCAGGGAAAATTACCTTCCTTCTTTGTATCAGCAATTATTTTTGTTATTAAATCTTTTCCCCGGAGATATCGATAAATATCGTCTGGCGTTAACATTAATCATCAGCCACCAACGTTTACGCAGAGCTGATATACCCCAAAATGCCGATTTGTCTGAATTTCATCGTCGTTTGCGTTACACCGGTGACAGGGTTATCTCATCTCATAGTGAAGAAAAAAAACGCTACTATTATCATCGGCTGTTGCAGGAATTTGAGATTTACCAACAAAAGCTTAAGCAATATTCTGCCCCTGTATCAGTGACGGAGCCGGTACACCGGTTGGCCGATATTCTGTCTCGTTACCAGAACACTATGATTAATATCTGAAGCGTGGTCCGCAGCCCCGCGAGGCGGCAGACATGAGAGACCAGGAAGATGACCTGGTGAGTTGTCGCTGGTTTATCTCTGTTTCGTGCTGTTAAACCGAAAGTTCAGAAATAAAAAAAGCCCCCGGAAAGGGGGCGAAGCTGACGTTACTGTAGTGTTATTATGTAAATCCCGGTGGGAAGCCGGTAACTTACAATTATTATAATATTTAAGATCCTGCATGGCTCATCCGGATAATTTATCCCGGCGTGTGATTTTTATTATTTTCCGGTAAGCCTGATTCATTTTGATTCTTATGACAAATATTACGGTCATGATTCCTGTGTACAGACAGGATCTCACCGGATGTTTTTTTTACTTTTTTACAGACTATTGTTTGAGGTTATTTATAAATAATGGCGGTTTCGTGATAGTTGCCATTCATATAAGCCTCGGTGACATGGTAGGCTTTAGCCCCCAGGGAAGCTGCTTTATTATTTAATTGTTCGTCGATATCCGAAGGTGATGCATTAATTCCGCTGACGGTAATCACGCCAAAAGACTGCATTCCCCGGGCCTGTTCGCTACTGACAGACTGCGCAGCAAAAGTGCTAAATGACAGCGCTGATAACACGCTGACCATCGCCAGGCCTGCTTTTATTTTCACAATCGTTTCCTCGTTAATTTTTTAATTTCGTGATTCAGATCACGGAGAAAATTATAGATCTGATAACGTAAGAAATTAATGTTTTGCTAATAATGTTTTTTTCGAATGAAAGCGATTACCTGGAGATTTTTATAACAATTTAAACTAAAAATTGATGGTAATTTAACCCGGTGTGTTTTTTTCCTTTTATAACAAAATGTTATGTGTACTTAACATTAAGTGCTATTTTGTCGGGCGTTAACACTGGTGTCATATTTCAATGTTCGACCAGAGGTCTGCAGGGGATAGTGCGGGAAATGGAACCGGGAAGCGTAGCGATACTGGTTGACCGGCATCATTCAGATGCCGGTATTTCTGACTTAGAGTTCCTGTTCGAACAGAGTCAGAATGGCATCATAAAGTTTTTTCACGGTAAAGTTTCGTGATGGAGTGACAAAGATAGTGTCATCACCGGCGATAGTCCCCAGAATGCCTTCTGCTTTACCCAGGGAGTCGAGTAGCCGGGCAATGAGTTGAGCAGCACCAGGACTGGTATGGATGACGACCAGAGCGTCATTATAATCAATATCTAATACCAGATTTTTCAGTGGGCTGCTGGTCGTTGGAACCCCCAGTTCAGCCGGCAGACAGTAAACCATCTCCATTTTTGCATTTCGTGTACGCACTGCACCGAATTTTGTCAGCATCCGTGAGACTTTAGACTGGTTTATGTTGTTAAAGCCGTCGTCCTGAAGAGCAACTACAATTTCGCCCTGAGAACTAAACTTTTCTTCTTTTAGCAGTGCTTTAAATGCCCTGATTAAATCTTCTTGTTTAGAGGAGGTTCGCATAGGCTACCATGAGTAATAAAAGGGAATTGCGCAGGGATAATTACATGATTATGCACCTGTGTGAATTTTTATGCAATCGACAAACGGGTATAAAAAGGCGGGAATGCGCCAGGCGCGGATTGTAGCAAATAAATTGTGAATAGTCCAAATGGCCAGATAATCACTTTTTTATAGTTTTTTATATTGCAACTGACCAACGGATAGTTTGTTTAGCTCTGCTGTAGCTTGTCATCAGGGTTGAGTATTCGGTGACAAACCGGGAGTACTATCGGGGAATTTATTCCGATGAATGGATAAAAAATCATACGCTGGCCGGTAAGAGCGAAATGGCGCGCGGCTTGCCTGCAGCAAGACGACGATTGGCAATTAAGGAGAAGAGTTACTTACGCCGTTGTCCTGTGGGAATTCACGGATGGTGACAGGAATAGTCATCTTTTTATCATTACGTAGTAATTCAACCTCAATGACGGTGCCGGGACGAATTTCAGCGACCTGGTCCATCGTTTCCTGTGCAGAAACGGCGGGTTTTCCATTCACACTTAACAGCAGGTCATTGGCTTGAATACCAGCCTGTTCTGCCGGGCCTCCGGGAGCGACTTTACTGACCACAATTCCCTGTATCTTATCCAGACTGTTGCCGTGACCATTCAGGGCTGGAATTTCCCGGGTGGTTATTCCGATAAACCCGCGTATCACCCGGCCGTAACGGATAAGCTTATCCATTATCTGGGTAGCCAGAGCTGTCGGGATAGCAAAACCAATACCTTCAGGAGTTTCTCCGTCGCTACTTTTATCAAACGTCAGAGTGTTTATCCCCATCAACTCACCTTGTGAATTGATCAGAGCACCTCCGGAATTTCCCTGATTAATAGAAGCGTCAGTTTGCAGAAAATTCTGGCGTCCTGAGGAACTCAACCCTACGCGCCCGGTGGCACTGATAATGCCCTGAGTGACGGTTTGTCCCAGGTTATACGGGTTACCAATAGCCATCACCACATCACCAATATGGGGGATCCGTTTCCGGTTGATGGGTATGACCGGCAAATTAGTGGCTGAAATTTTCAAAACAGCAAGGTCAGTCATCGTGTCTGAACCGACCAGGGTTGCTTCGTAGAAACGTCCGTCCTGTAACGCCACAATGATCTGATCTGCATTATTGATGACATGCTTGTTGGTAAGAATGTAACCTTTGTTGTTCATTATCACCCCAGACCCCAGAGTGGTAATGCCGCGACTGTTATTGGTCTGAGTATTGCGGTTATAGACGTTAACGACCGCAGGTGCCGCCCGTCGTACCCCCTGGCTGAAACTGACTACCGGTTCTTCGGCACTATCATCTGAATGGTCGAACAGAGCGAGCACGCGGCTTCCATAGTGAAATCCAGGCATCACCAGTAGAATCACTACTGCCACAATAAGGCCGATAATCACCGAACGTAATAATTTGAGTAGCATGCCAGTTGCTTTGCCAGAAGAAAGGTGGCTTAGGATAACATGATAACGGTCGGCACGGGTATCCGCTTGTGACGACCGTTATCAGTGCTTTTTAACGCATTAACAGATAGATACTGTCTTTTCCACGAATGATATTCAGAGCGATAACATCCGGTTTGGTGTCGAGGACTTTCTTCAGTTCATCAAGGCTTTGTACCCGTTGGTGGTTAATGCTGACAATCACATCACCGGCATGCATGCCAACCTGTTCTGCGGCACTTTGTTTACTCACCGAAGTGACTTTCACACCTTTCTGTTTATCTGTTGTTTCTCCGTTACCAAATTCAGCGCCCTGGAATGCCGGCTGAGGTAACTGAGTCGATGCGCTATTCGAAGAGTTACTTTGATCCAGAGTGACCACCACATTGATGGTTTTACCATCACGCAACAATCCGAGTCGCACTTTTTCGCCCGGAGCCGCGGTCCCGACTTTAACTCTCAATTCGGCAAATCCGGTAATCGCCTTATCATTCAGGGTGGTAATAATATCACCCGCTTTGACACCGGCTTTATCTGCAGCGGAACCTGGTAATACCTGGGCGACAAACGCACCATGAGTGACATTCACATTGAAAGCTTTTGCCATATCAGCGGTCAGTTCAGTCCCTTTAATTCCTAACTGACCGTGTTTCACCTGGCCGTACTTCATCAACTGGTCGGCAATGTTGATAGCCATATTGCCAGGAATGGCAAATCCGATACCAATATTCCCGCCACCGGAGGCCAGAATGGCAGTATTAATGCCGATTAACTCACCACGCAGATTCACCAGCGCTCCGCCTGAGTTACCACGGTTAATTGCAGCATCCGTCTGAATAAAGTTCTCCAGGCCTTCAATATTCAGCCCGCTGCGGCCTAGTGCTGAAATGATACCGGAAGTTGCGGTTTGTCCCAGTCCAAACGGGTTACCGATAGCGATCGCGAAGTCACCTACCTGCAGTTGGTCCGAGTTACCAACTTTAATTTGAGTAAGATTCTTCGCATTGCTGACCTGTATCAATGCTATATCGGACTGGCTGTCGCTGCCGATCAGTTTGGCGGTGTACTGGCTGCCATCACTGAGTTCGACAGTGATTTTATTGGCACCATTGATGACATGATAATTTGTGAGAATATAGCCTTTCTGCGCATCAATAATCACGCCGGAACCCAGTCCTTCAAACGGCTGACCCTGCGAATTTTGTGGTGCCTGTTGGCCAAAGAATTTCTTCAGTGGCTCAGGAATATTTTGATCATCAGATGCCGGCTGAATGCCACTGACTTTCACACTCACCACTGCCGGCAGAACTTTTGCCAGCATAGGGGCCAGTGAAGGGAGTGGTTGACCTTCAACCTTTACTGGCAGACTTGCCTGGACAGGAAGTGAAAAAGACAGATTCAGCCCGGCACCCAGCGCCATAGCCAGCAGTAACGGTGATAATTTTTTCATTTTGCAGGTGTTCTCACTGTTGAGGGTAAGAAATTGCCGGAGTACGCAATGGCGGCAGCGGAAACACACCGGGCGCATTTATGCGCCCGGTGGGATCATTTGTGGTTTATCGGGCCGCTTCTCAGTAATCCTGAAGCGCCTTCAGAGTAATCCCGCGGGATTTGAACCGGAGCCTGATCATTATCAGCTTCTGCTTCGGTATCCTGCCAGGCAAACGGATTCTGGTCCCCGGGCAAATCAGGTAACAGATCGTTAGAACCTTTCGCCATATGCTGATAAAGCTGACGGTAATCATGAGCCATGTTATCCAGCAATTCGGCACTGCGTGCAAAATGGCCGGTCAGTTCTTTACGGTAATCTTCCAGTTCAGCTTTCGATTTTTCCAACTCATACTGAACGTTACGTTGCTCACGTAATTTTTTATTTCCAAAGCGCATAGCAACAGCGCCAATGACAAGCCCAATTACTAATCCGATTAGCCCATATTCCCAGGTCATAATGACTCCCCTAATTTCCGTTGTTCTTCAGGGCACAACGATTCACTACTGCATGATAATCAGTTAACAACAAGAAGATAACCTACTTCAATACTAGTCACTATACCCGTTAATCTCCCGGATGTGGAATCCTGAGTCAGGCTGTCGTACTGTATAACGGTTTTTTTTCGTCAAACGACAACAAACGGACTTTTCCGGATAGCTGAGAAAAATGCAAATGACATCACCCCTGGCCCTGTATCAGCAAGAGCTTACCCGCGGCGCTTTTCAGCCTGATGACGTTCAGAAGGCGGCAATAACCCGACTGGATTCGATTTATCAGTCTTTTACCTCACGGAATACCTCTCAGTTACCCTCCAAAAAAGGCGTGTTTGGCCGTCTTTCCGGGTTACTGGGAAAGACTAAACAGGATGAAATAACCCCGGTTCGTGGCTTGTATATGTGGGGAGGGGTGGGTCGCGGGAAAACCTGGATCATGGATCTGTTTTTTCAGTCTATTCCTGGTGAGAGAAAACTTCGCTTACATTTCCACCGGTTTATGCTGCGGGTGCATGAACAACTCACAGAATTGCAGGGGCACAGCGACCCGTTATTGATTATTGCTGACCGCTTTAAAGCAGAAACCGATTTATTGTGTTTTGACGAGTTCTTTGTTTCCGATATTACCGATGCTATGTTGCTGGGTACTCTGATGGAAGCTCTGTTCGGGCGGGGTATTACACTGGTAGCTACCTCTAATATTCCCCCGGATGACCTGTATCGTAATGGTTTGCAAAGAGCGCGTTTTTTACCTGCAATTGAGCAGATTAACCGCCATTGTGACGTGATGAATGTTGATGCAGGGATTGACTATCGCCTGAGGACATTGACCTCAGCTCACCTCTGGAAAACACCCGCCACACCACTGGCTACAAAAGAGATGGCGTCGATGTTTGGTGTTCTTTCCGGCTGTGACTACTCTCAGGCAGAGTCACCTGTGCTGGAAGTTAATCATCGGCAGATGGCAACACTCAAAGAACATGGCGGCGTGGTGGCACTGGATTTTGTTACGCTGTGTGGTGAAGGACGCAGTCAGCTTGACTATATAGAGCTTTCGCGGCGTTATCACAGTGTCTTTTTGTTTAATGTTCCTGTGCTGACAACGGCGATGGAAGACCAGGCAAGACGATTTCTGGCATTAGTCGATGAGTTTTACGAGCGACATGTTAAACTCATTGTCTGCGCAGAAGCCGCGCTGGAAGATATTTATGCCGGCAATCAGCTAAAATTTGAATACCAGCGTTGCCTTTCACGTCTGCAGGAGATGCAGAGTGAAGAGTTTCTGCGCCGCCCTCATTTGCCATGAATGCGAATGTCCGGGCGCGGGGCCGCAATTTTTATCGCAAAAAGAGTCGATTTTTAGTCGCGACTTCTCTATACTCTTGCGACCCCACGTTACGGCAAATGGTTTTTTTTCCCAAAAACCTTTGTGATCCGGTAATTCTATCCGAAGGGGTAGGCTTGCTGGCAAAATGGTCGTGTGAGCCTCAATCGTTTACTTAAGCGTTTGGGATTTCACCAACGTGTAACTTATATTTGGGTAAGCTTTTCAATGAAAACTTTTACAGCTAAACCAGAAACCGTCCAGCGTGACTGGTATGTTGTTGACGCGACAGGCAAAACTTTAGGTCGTTTAGCGACTGAACTGGCTCGTCGTCTGCGTGGTAAGCATAAAGCGGAATACACTCCGCACGTTGATACCGGTGATTATATTATCGTTCTGAACGCTGATAAAGTTGCTGTTACCGGCAACAAGCGTAGTGATAAAATTTATTACCATCACACCGGCCACATCGGTGGTATCAAGCAAGCGACCTTCGAAGAGATGATTGCTCGCCGTCCTGAGCGTGTGATTGAAATCGCGGTTAAAGGCATGCTGCCAAAAGGCCCGCTGGGTCGTGCTATGTACCGTAAACTGAAAGTTTACGCAGGTAACGAGCACAACCATGCGGCACAGCAACCGCAAGTTCTTGACATTTAATCGGGATTACAGGCAATGGCTGAAACTCAAAACTACGGCACAGGTCGCCGCAAAAGCTCCTCCGCTCGCGTCTTTATCAAGCCGGGAAGCGGTAACATCGTTATCAATCAGCGCTCTTTAGAGCAGTATTTCGGTCGTGAGACTGCACGTATGGTCGTGCGTCAGCCACTGGAACTGATCGATATGGTTGGAAAATTTGATCTGTACATCACTGTTAAAGGTGGTGGTATCTCTGGTCAGGCTGGTGCGATCCGTCACGGTATCACACGTGCTCTGATGGAGTATGACGAATCTCTGCGTTCAGAACTGCGCAAAGCGGGCTTTGTTACCCGTGATGCACGTAAAGTTGAACGTAAGAAAGTCGGTCTGCGTAAAGCACGTCGTCGTCCACAGTTCTCCAAACGTTAATTGTTTGCTGCTTTTGCAGCATATCAGTTGGCATCAAAAACCCGCTTCGGCGGGTTTTTTGTTGATTTATTCTCTGTATTTGCGTCATTTCAGGCATTTTATTGGCAAATCTTTAATCACCCCCCACAAACAGGCGAAGATCTGATAAACTGTCGGCTTAATTTATGCTTGGCAGCAGTTAAGCGATGCGCAGAATTCAGGGAATGGTTGAAAAGAACGCATCTGCATAGGTTGCAAGCGCTATGTTTACTGGTTAGCAGGCCATCGCCGGCTATTCCCGGTATCTTTTTGAGCAAAGTGGAGGTTTTCATGGCTGTCGCTGCCAACAAACGTTCGGTAATGACACTGTTTTCCGGACTCACTGATATTTTCAGCCACCAGGTGCGTATTGTCCTGGCTGAAAAGGGCGTTAGTGTGGAGATTGAACAGGTCGATATGGATAACCTTCCACAGGATCTGATTGATCTGAATCCGTATTGTACGGTTCCTACCCTGGTTGACCGTGAGCTGACGTTGTATGAATCCCGCATTATTATGGAATACCTGGATGAACGTTTTCCTCATCCGCCATTAATGCCGGTCTATCCTGTCGCCCGTGGTGAAAGCCGCTTGATGATGCACCGTATCGAACAAGACTGGTACAGCCTGATGTTCCTGATCGAAAAAGGAACCGCTCAGGAGGCTGATGATGCCCGTAAACAACTGCGCGAACAGCTGCTGGCCATTGCACCTTTATTTTCCCGTACACCGTTCTTCATGAGTGAAGAGTTCAGCCTCGTGGATTGTTATCTGGCGCCGCTATTGTGGCGTTTGCCTTCAATGGGTGTGGATCTGAGTGGTGCGGGTTCAAAAGAACTTAAAGGTTATATGACCCGTGTTTTCGAACGTGATTCTTTCCTGGCTTCACTGACCGAGACTGAACGCGAAATGCGTCTGCAATTTCGGGGTTAATTATGGAAATGTCTGAAATGACAGCACGTCGTCCCTATCTGCTGCGTGCTTTCTATGACTGGTTGCTGGATAACGATCTGACGCCGCACCTGGTCGTAGATATTAATCTGCCCGGCGTGATGGTTCCGCTGGAATATGCTCGTGACGGACAGATTGTATTGAATATTGCCCCTCGCGCGGTGGGGAACCTGGAACTGACCAATGAAGAAGTGCATTTTAATGCTCGCTTCGGTGGTGTTCCACGTCAGGTTATTGTGCCGATGGTGGCAGTTATGGCTATTTATGCGCGGGAAAATGGGGCAGGGACGATGTTTGAGCCAGAACCAGCGTATGAACAGCTGGCGGGTGATGATGAGGCTCAGCAGGTACCGTCTGAGACTGTGATGTCTGTCATCGATGGCGATTTGCCAGATGATGCAGAAACATCTGTTGATGATGACGACAACGAACCACCTCCTAAAGGTGGCGGGCGTCCTGCGCTGCGCATCGTTAAATAACCACGGACCTCTTTATGAACCGGCCACGATCAGTGGCCGGTTTTTCTTCTGTAGTTCACTTCACAGCTGTTATTGCGCCGTATAGCCACCGTCTACCAGAAGCGATGCGCCATTTATAAAACTGGCTCCGGATCCCGCCAGAAACAGTACTGCATTTGCTACCTCTTCCGGGCGGCCCAGCCGTCCCTGAGGATGAAGTCTGATTAAATCGTTTTTCTGTTCCTGTGTCAGTTTTTTCAGTAGCGGGGTATCGATGTACCCGGGGCAGATCGCATTAATACGAATATTTTTCCCCGCATAATCGGCGGCCAGAGTTTCGGTCAATAGTTTTACTCCGCCTTTTGCCGCAGCATAAGCTGTAACATGGCGTTTTCCGACAAAGCTATGTATCGACCCACAGTTGACGATAATTCCGTCTTGCTGACGGGTTAACCAGTGTTGGATAGCATATTTGTTACTCAAAAAAACACCGGACAGATTAATATCGATAGTCTTCTGCCAGTCGCTGAACGATAGATCTTCTACTGCTCCATCCCTGGCGATTCCCGCATTCGCAAAAACGATATCCAGCCAGGAAAAGGTATTGAGGGTATCAGTGATCAGTGCCTGCTGGTCCTGTTCGCTACAGACATCGGTCTTTCTGAACCGGACGTTTAATCCCTGTTGTTGTAATTTCCCGGCGATACTCTCTCCGTCAGCGGCGATATCCGCTATCATGACAGATGCGCCCGCACGGCCGAAAGCTTTGACCGTTTCCAGGCCAATCCCACTGGCTCCACCGGTTACAATGACAACTTTTCCCGAAAATTCCATAGATGCTCCTTATCTCAACCAATACTATTCACCCTTTGAGCCAGTGAGTTACAAAATTCGCTGGCTCCCCGGCAACGGACTCCATCCGGAGTGATGCCGGAGTCAACGTTAACTTTTTGGCCAAAAAAAAAGGCACATAAATGTGCCTTTTCTCGCGGAGGTATTAGTGCAGGATCACACTTCCAGGTAATCCATAATTCCTTCAGCTGCTTTGCGACCTTCCGCAATGGCAGTCACTACCAGATCAGAACCACGGACAGCATCCCCCCCGGCAAAGATCTTAGGATTGCTGGTCTGGAAGGTACTTTCGCTTTTCTCAGGGGCAATAATCCGGCCCTGGGTATCCAGTTCCACGCCAAATTCTGCCAGCCAATCCATTTTATGCGGACGGAATCCGAATGCCATAACAACAGCATCTGCCGGGATTACATGCTCAGAACCGGCGACGATTTCTGCCCGACGACGGCCGGCTGCATCAGGTGGTCCCATTTCGGTACGGGCCATTTTCACACCGCTGACCCGACCGCTGCTGTTAATTTCCACACCCAAAGGCTGCAGGTTGAACTGGAATTCAACCCCTTCTTCACGGGCGTTTTTAACTTCGCGTTTTGAACCTGGCATATTTTCTTCGTCGCGACGATAGGCGCAGATAACATGACTGGCACCCTGACGAATGGAAGTACGTACGCAGTCCATCGCGGTATCACCACCGCCTAACACGACCACACGCTTGCCGTGCATAGTGATGTAAGGCTGGTCATCCAGCGGCTCAAAGCCCATAGTGTGACGGGTATTGGCTATCAGGAAAGGCAGGGCATCATAAACACCAGGTGCCGATTCATTCTCCAGTCCTCCGCGCATTGACTGGTAAGTCCCGACACCGAGAAATACGGAGTCGTACTCATCCATCAGCTCATTCAACTGAACATCTTTGCCGACTTCGGTATTGAGTCTGAACTCAATACCCATTTCGGTGAACAGCTCACGACGTTTAATCATCACTTCTTTTTCTAATTTAAAAGAAGGGATACCGAAGGTGAGTAAGCCACCGATTTCCGGGTGTCTGTCATAAACTACGGCTTTTACGCCGTTACGGGTCAGTACATCTGCACAGGCCAGTCCGGCAGGACCTGCACCGATAATCGCAACACGTTTACCGGTAGGGGTCACGTGAGACATATCTGGCTTCCAGCCCATCTCCATCGCTTTATCATTGATATAGCGCTCAATGTTACCGATGGTGACGGCACCGAATTCGTCGTTCAGTGTACAGGAGCCCTCGCACAGACGGTCCTGCGGGCAAACCCGGCCACAGACTTCCGGCAGACTATTCGTCTGGTGAGAAAGGTCTGCAGCTTCCATAATCCGGCCTTCATTGGCCAGTTTTAGCCAGTTCGGAATGTAGTTATGGACCGGGCATTTCCACTCACAATACGGGTTACCGCAGGCCAGACAACGATCAGCCTGCGCCTTTACCTGGCCTTCCGAAAAAGGCTCATAGATTTCAACAAATTCAATTTTCCGGATTTTCAGCGGTTTCTTGGGCGGATCAACACGCTGCAAGTCGATAAATTGATAAACGTTCTGACTCATCGTGACCTCTTACTGCGCCTGAACCCGCAGCTCTGCTGCGGAACGGCTACGGTGACCCAACAATGCTTTTACATCACTGGACTTTGGTTTTACCAGGGTGAATTTAGAAGCCCATTCCGGCCAGTTAGCCAGAATTTCTTCACCACGGCCTGACTGGGTGTACTGAACATGTTCAGTAATCAGTCCGCGCAGATGCTCTTCATGAATTGGCAGCTGTTCAACATCCAGCACTTCAACCAATTCCGGATTCACGCGTTTACGGAATTCACCATCTTCATCCAGAACATAAGCAAATCCACCGGTCATCCCTGCGCCGAAGTTAACTCCGGTACGGCCTAACACACAGACAATACCGCCGGTCATATATTCACATCCGTTATCACCAATCCCCTCAACAACCGTGATGGCTCCTGAGTTACGTACAGCGAAACGTTCTCCGGCACGACCTGCGGCAAACAGTTTGCCACCTGTGGCACCGTACAGGCAGGTGTTACCCGCAATAGTCGCATCGTAACTGCGGAATGCTGACCCCATAGGTGGCCGGATTGCCAGCAAACCGCCGGCCATGCCTTTACCGACATAATCGTTCGCGTCTCCGGTCAGGATCATTTCCAGACCCCCGGCATTCCACACCCCGAAACTCTGTCCTGCGGTACCGGAAAAATGTACGCGGATAGGATCGGCAGCCAGGCCCTGATCACCATGAACACTGGCAATAGCACCGGATAAGGTCGCTCCCACAGAACGATCAGTATTCCGAATATCAAAGTAGAACGTTTTACTTTGTCTGAGTTCGACAAATGGTAAAGCCTGCTCCAGTAATGCTTTGTTTAACAGCCCTTTATCAAAAGGGGGGTTACTTTCTGTGCAGTGCAGGGCTTTGCCAGGCATCGGCTGTGCCGTCTTCAGCAACGATGAAAGATCCAGTTTCTGTTGTTTGGCGGTAAATCCGTCCAGCTCTTTGAGTAGATCAGTACGACCGATCAGATCAGTTAACCGGGTCACTCCCAGAGAAGCCATAATCTCACGGGTTTCACGGGCTATAAACTCAAAGTAGTTAGTGACTTTAAATGGCAGACCGTGGTAATGGTTTTTACGCAGTTTGTCATCCTGAGTGGCTACACCGGTCGCACAGTTGTTCAGGTGGCAAATACGCAGGTATTTACAGCCTAATGCAACCATCGGGCCGGTACCGAAACCAAAACTTTCGGCACCAAGGATAGCGGCTTTAACGATATCCAGCCCCGTTTTCAGACCACCATCGATCTGCAGACGGATTTTATGGCGTAAACCATTTGCGACCAGAGCTTGCTGAGTTTCAACTAATCCCAGTTCCCATGGGCAGCCGGCATATTTCACGGAGGTCAGCGGACTGGCCCCGGTACCACCATCGTAACCAGCGACGGTAATTAAATCGGCATAGGCTTTAGCGACCCCGGTAGCAATAGTGCCGACTCCCGGTTCTGACACCAGTTTTACCGAAATCATTGCTTTCGGGTTGACCTGTTTCAGATCGAAGATCAGCTGGGCTAAATCCTCAATTGAATAGATGTCATGGTGCGGTGGTGGCGATATCAGGGTCACCCCGGGAACTGAATAACGCAGACGCGCGATATAAGGCGTTACTTTATCACCAGGTAGCTGACCACCTTCACCAGGTTTCGCTCCCTGGGCGACTTTAATCTGGATAACATCTGCATTCACCAGATAAGCCGGAGTCACACCGAAACGTCCTGAGGCCACCTGCTTGATTCGTGACACTTTATTCGTGCCATAACGTGCCGGGTCTTCACCGCCTTCGCCGGAGTTAGAGAATCCTCCGATGCTGTTCATAGCTTCAGCCAGTGATTCATGCGCTTCAGGGCTCAGAGCGCCAATAGACATCGCTGCGGTATCGAAACGTTTATACAGTTCACTGGCAGGTTCGACATCATCAACATTAATGCTGACGGTGTCTTCGCCTGGCTGGAGTTGCAACAGATCACGGAACGTGGCTGCCGGACGCTGATTGACCAGATCAGCATATTTCTGATAGTCGCTGTATTCACCGCTTTGAACTGCCTGTTGCAGGGTGCCGACGACATCCGGGTTATAAGCGTGGTATTCGCCACCGTGGACGTACTTCAGTAAGCCACCCTGTTCCAGAGTCTTACGTTGCAGCCAGGCACGTTTGGCCAGGTTAACCAAATCCTGCTGGAAGTCAGTAAAACTGGCTCCGGCAATACGGCTGGTCACGTTCTGAAAGCACAGACGGGTCACATCCTGGTGCAGACCAACGGCTTCAAACAGTTTGGAACAACGGTAAGAAGCAATGGTTGAGATGCCCATTTTGGACATGATTTTGTACAGACCTTTGTTGATGCCGTTACGGTAGTTCAGCATCACATTACGGTAATCTTTTTCGATCACCCGGCTATCGCACATCTGAGCCAGAGACTCGTAAGCCAGCCATGGATACACGGCAGTGGCACCAAAGCCAAACAGTACCGCAAAGTGGTGCGGATCGCGGGCTGAGGCCGTTTCAACAATGATGTTGGCATCACAACGTAGATTTTTTTCTACCAGACGTGCCTGTACTGCACCAACGATCATTGGAGCGGGTACCGGTAAACGGCCCGGACTTATCTGACGATCGGAAAGCACCAGCAGTACTGTTCCCTGGCGAACCAGCTCTTCTGCCTCGTCATTCAGGCGATGAATAGCGTGCTCCAGCGTTTCGTTGTCCGGTTCGAATGTACAATCCAGGGTATCGGCACGGTAGTATTTGCCTTCCAGCGTGGTTAGCTGGGTGAAGTCTGAATAGAGGAGAATCGGCGATTTAAAGCTTACCCGATGTGCCTGTCCCTCAGCTTCACAGAAAACGTTCATTTCCTGGCCGATACTGGTCGCCAGTGACATGACGTGGTTTTCACGCAGCGGATCGATTGGCGGGTTGGTCACCTGAGCGAATTGCTGACGGAAATAGTCATAAATGATACGTGGACGGCTGGAGAGTACGGCAAAGGGGGTATCGTCACCCATTGAACCGACAGCCTCCTGGCCATTTTCACCCAGTACCCGCAATACGGTATCCAGCTCTTCGCTGCTGTAACCAAACTGCTTATGGTAAGTTGCCAGCATCGCGTCGGATAACTGACGGCTGCCGACCTGCTCGTCCGGTAACTCTTCAAAAGGCACCAGGCGCTTAACGTTCTTCTCCATCCACTCTTTATAAGGGTGGCGGCTTTTCAGGTCATTATCGGTTTCTGCTGAATGGAGGATACGCCCTTCACGGGTGTCAATAACCATCAGTTCACCCGGACCGACGCGGCCTTTTTCTACCACTTCATCGGGTTGATAGTCCCAGATGCCGACTTCTGAAGCACAGGTAATCAGTTTATCTTTGGTGATGACATAACGGGCCGGGCGTAAGCCATTACGGTCCAGGTTACAGGCTGCATAGCGGCCATCCGACATAACAATCCCCGCCGGGCCATCCCAGGGCTCCATATGCATCGAGTTAAAGTCGAAGAAGGAACGTAATTCCGGGTCCATATCCGGGTTGTTCTGCCAGGCGGGTGGTACCAGTAAGCGCATCGCGCGGATCAGGTCCATACCGCCACTCAGGAACAGCTCCAGCATATTATCCATTGAACTGGAATCCGAGCCTGTTTCATTAACAAATGGCGCCGCATTTTGTAGATCCGGAATCAGTGGCGTATTGAATTTGTATGCACGAGCACGTGCCCACTGACGGTTACCGGCAATGGTATTAATCTCGCCATTGTGCGCCATATAACGGAATGGCTGAGCCAGTGGCCAGCGAGGCACAGTATTGGTAGAAAAGCGCTGATGGAACAGACAAATAGAAGATTCCAGGCGTAAATCAGCCAGATCCAGATAAAAGCGTGGCAGGTCGGCAGGCATGCACAACCCTTTGTAGATATTTACCTGGTTTGAGAAGCTGCACACATAGAAATCACTGTCATTCAGTGCTTCAACGCGTTTTTCTATCCGGCGGCGTGCCATATACAGACGGCGTTCCATATCACGCGGGCGCCAGCCAGCTGGTGCATTAATAAATATCTGCTGGATATCAGGCAGGGAGGAGAGTGCAATTTCGCCCAAAACGTCCTGATTGGTCGGGACCTCACGCCATCCGACCACTGACAGTGTTTCGCGAATAATCTCTTCTTCGACAATCTGACGTGCCGCACTGGCTTTTGCTTCATCGGTGCTCATAAACAGCATACCAACAGCATAATTTTTGGCCAGCCTCCAGCCTTTTTCTTCAGCGACAACGCGGAAGAAACGGTCAGGTTTTTGTAACAGCAGTCCGCAGCCATCTCCGGTTTTGCCGTCAGCAAGAATTGCACCGCGATGTTGCATTCTGGCCAGGCCATGGATGGCGGTACGTACTACTTTATGGCTCGGTTCACCTTCTATATGGGCGATCAGACCAAAACCACAGTTATCCTTTTCAAGGGATTTATCATACAACATTTAGTGAACCTCCCCGGGCTCTATAGACCCTTAATATTCCGGCAGTCAGACATGCTCAGTGAAGGCGACAGAATGAACGCACAAGGTTGCGCCGTTATTCCTTTATCGCCCTATAGCCAGGACTGGTTTAGTCGATGTGACAAGTGCCGGGAACTTGTTACAGGGAACCTCTGCTACTGCATAAATATGGCGGAAAGTGAATCCGCACAGAAAGCTTCCAGTGGATTTCCAACTTATCGGGAAAGTGAAGTCAGGTCAAATAGTGGCGCGTTTTAAGTTGTTATTGACAATTTTTATCTATCATTATGATTATTATGAATTTACTGGACCATCAGGAGGTTTGTTTCGGTGGTGAAGGCGTAGATAAGTGTGAGCTGTCTCACTATAGTGCAGTGCCACAATAACTGCACCATGCTGGTGCCAGGGGGAATTGCAGCAGAAAATGCTACAATGCTCGGCGTTAGCCACTAATATATCTGTTTTTCTTATAATGTCATTTTTGCATCTTACGGTAGCTCATATTAGTAAAATTAATTAAACCATACGATGATTAATGATGCATAAAATTGGTATTTATATTCATTCTCACTTGAAGGTTGGATGAGGTCAGAGACTATTCCCCTGGTACTCATCCCCTGGCTTCCGCAAAATCGATTTTCTACCTGATATTTCCGGTGATCCCTGGTGGTAATTTCCCCTCTGTCCTTTCTGTGACAACATTTTAGGATATGATGGAGGCTACTGTCAGGGAGCGCGTTATGAAACAAATAAGACTGCTAGCACAATATTACGTGGATCTCATGGTCAAACTTGGCCTGGTCCGTTTCTCTTTACTTCTGGCTTCAGCGCTGGTGGTACTGGCCATGATTGTCCAGATGGCCGTCACGCTGGTTCTTCAAGGGCGGGTAGAGAGCATTGATGTCGTTCGATCGGTATTCTTTGGCTTACTGATTACTCCCTGGGCGGTTTATTTTCTGTCGGTAGTGGTTGACCAACTGGAAGATTCCCGACAACGTCTCGCCAGGCTGGTGGATAAACTGGAGGAGATGCGTAAACGTGATTTACAGCTCAACCAACAATTAAAAGAAAACATCCAGCAGCTGAACCAGGAAATTAACGTGCGTAAGGAAGCGGAGCAGGCCCGCGAACATGCCATGGATAAGCTCAGGGAAGAGATGGCGAGTCGTGAAAAAACGCAAATTGAGCTTGAACAGCAGTCAACGTTTTTGCGTTCCTTCCTCGATGCGTCACCGGACCTGGTATTTTACCGAAATATTGATCGTAAGTTTTCGGGCTGTAACCGGGCTGTTGAACTGTTGACCGGCAGAGTTGAAAAACAGCTGGTCGGTCTGTCCCCTAAAGATATTTATGATGCCGATACAGCAGAGAAAATTCTGGAGACCGATGAGAAAGTCTTCCGTCATAACGTTGCTCTGACCTATGAACAGTGGTTGCAGTACCCGGATGGAAAAAAAGCCTGTTTTGAAATTCGTAAAGTTCCTTACTACGACCGTGTGGGCAAACGTAGCGGGCTGATGGGATTTGGTCGCGACATTACTGAACGTAAACGCTACCAGGATGCGCTGGAAAATGCCAGCCGCGAAAAAACGACCTTTATTTCCACGATCAGTCATGAACTTCGTACCCCGTTAAATGGCATTGTTGGCCTGAGCCGGATTCTGCTGGATACCGGGCTTAATCAGGAACAGTTGAATTATCTGAAAACCATTCATGTTTCTGCGATTACTCTGGGGAATATTTTCAATGATGTCATCGAGATGGATAAAATTGAGCGGAGAAAGGTTCAGCTTGATAACCAGCCGATAGATTTCACCGAATTTCTGGCTGACCTGGAAAACCTCTCCGGATTACTGGTACAGCCTAAAGGGCTGAAATTTGTCATGTCGACTCAGCTGCCGCTACCACAAACTATTATTGCTGACGGCACGCGGCTACGGCAGATTTTATGGAACCTGATTGGTAATGCGGTGAAATTTACCCGTGAGGGTGAAATTGTCGTCACGGTAGCCTATGACGAACAGCAACAGCAGTTACGTTTTGACGTTCAGGACTCAGGTATTGGTATTCCGCAAGGTGAGCAGGATAAGATCTTTGCCATGTACTATCAGGTGAAAGATCAGCATGGAGGGAAGCCCGCCACAGGAACCGGCATTGGTCTGGCAATCTCTCACCGGCTGGCTCAGGTGATGGGGGGGAATATCACGGTGCACAGTGCTCCGGGGGAAGGGGCATGTTTCAGTCTGCAGATTCATGCACCCCAGATGGAAACCCGTACTGAAGAGATTAACGAAGAAGATATTTTACCCCTGCCGGCTTTACATATTTTACTGGTCGAAGATATCGAGCTGAATGTTGTTGTGGCTCGCTCGGTGCTGGAAAAACTCGGTTGCAGTACGGAAGTCGCAATGACCGGGAGTGAGGCACTGGAGATGTTCGAGCCGTTAGAGTTCGATATGGTGCTGCTGGATATACAGCTACCGGATATGACCGGACTGGATGTGGCACGCACTTTACATCAACGGTTTGCCGGTCAGCAATTACCGCCTCTGGTTGCGCTTACCGCAAATGTTCTGAAGGATAAAAAAGAGTATCTGGAAGCAGGTATGGATGACGTCTTGAGTAAACCGTTGTCTGTTCCCGCGCTAACGGCAGTGATTGGCAAGTTCTGGAATCAGCATGAATCCTTAGAAGAACCCGGGGAAAATGTTGTAATAGCCGCGGACGAAGGGCACCTGGATATTGCCATGCTCGAACAGTATATGGAGCTGGTGGGATCGCAGCTGATATATCAAAGTCTTGATATGTTTGAAAAAATGATGCCGGGCTATCTCGATGTTTTAGATTCGAACATGATGGCCAGAGATCAGAAAGGGATTGCCGAAGAAGGACATAAAATCAAAGGAGCCGCAGGTTCGGTAGGCTTAAAACACTTGCAACAGGTGGCGAAGCAGATCCAGACGCCTGAACTTCCTGCATGGTGGGATAATGTGCAGGAGTGGATTGATGAACTGCGTCATGAATGGCGTCATGAAGCCGCGATTCTCAGACAGTGGGTAAAAGCCAGGGAACAGAGCACTAATACTAAGCGGCAATAAAAAATGACCCCGGATAAACCGGGGTGCGCGAATATTGCGCCAACACCAGGGAAACTGCTATTCCGCCAGCGAAAAAATTATCGTTTACCGGGCGAACCCGGGCGGCGGAAGGTATTGGTTAGCTATGACTACTACCTTAACAAAAATTGCGATCACTTTGCCACAATTCATTAAGATTTGTGAAGTTGGAATGTTTCCAGACAGAAATATTTTAACAATGATTTAGCCAGTATTGCTGTTCAATAATACGTCACCAGATTATGTAATCGTTTTATTCCCGGGCCGGTAAGGTATCGCGGAGCTAAAGATTATCATTAAAACCTTACAGTTATCAGTGTCTTTGCGGTCTCATATTCTGGTCGTTGCTCTGAATCGTGATTTATATAAAAAAACAACAGCTAAGAAAAATATCCTAAGAAAGCTCACAAATTATTGACTGATTTTAACAAGTTTCTGAGCTTATCATTTTCACTTTCTTTAGTTTAAAAAAGTCGCCGGTCAGTGATGAATGATTCCGGTCATCTGATGCAAACGGCAAGATTGTGTTAATATATGGTTATTTAAGTGGTGTTTTTTGTTTAACGGCGCGTTAAATGTATGGGGCGAGTTACCATTGGGCAGAGAATTAAAACTTAAGACATCTTAATGTTTTGTGGGATTTAGTATTTTGCTGGAACCGATTCCCTTCATTTTCTGAAGTCATTGATGTTACTGAAAGTAACCCGTGTCAGATGTCGCTTCACTGGCTGCTGTTACCCGGGACTTTAGCTAATAAGCGATTACTGACTAATAAATATTTATGAAAAAAACTGTGTTAGCGCTACTCTCAGCAGATGATATGTTTAGCGTAAAAGCCCCGCAGGGATGGATGGATGAGAAAAAAGCATAACAGGGTTGTATCATGGCTAAAGCGTTGCTTGCTTCGCCTGGTGGTGCTGTTGGCAGGAATTACTGCTTCGCTGATACTGCTGTTTTCAGTGGTTCCGGTGCCATTTTCTGCGGTCATGGCAGAACGGCAGATCGGTGCATTTCTGTCCGGAGATACGCAATATCGTGCTCATTCTGACTGGGTGAGCATGTCTAAGATTTCACCCTGGATGCCCCTGGCGGTGATAGCCGGTGAAGACCAGAAATTCCCTCAGCACTGGGGATTTGATTTTGATGCTATGCAGTCCGTACTGGACAGTCGTCAGCATGGGGAAATGCGCGGTGCTTCAACGCTGTCCCAGCAGACCGCAAAAAATCTGTTTCTTTGGGATGGACGTAGCTGGATACGCAAGGGGATGGAAGCGGTACTGACGGTGGGTCTTGAAACGGTCTGGAGCAAAAAGAGAATTCTGACAGTATATCTGAATATCGCCGAATTCGGCCCCGGGATATTCGGGGTACAGGCTGCCGCAGAAGCTTATTTCCATAAACCTGCCAGCCAACTGAGCCGTGAGCAAGCTGCGTTACTGGCTGCGGTACTGCCTAATCCGATAATTTATCATGCCGCTTCGCCTTCAGCATATACCCGCGAACGGCAGCAATGGATTTCTCAACAGATGGGGCAACTGGGAGGAAGGGAGTTTCTGCAACGACATCACCTGTATTGACAGCGACACCGCGGTAATCCCGGGATTTAGTCCTCATCGAAACCAGCGTTAAATAATTCAATCACCGCCTGTAGTGCTTCGGTTTCCTGTGGGCCGGTAGCTTCTACTTCAATCTGCCCTCCCTGGGCTGAGTCCAGCATCAGTAATGCAATAACACTACTGGCATCGGCTTCGGTGCCTGCCTCATTACGCAGAGTCACTTCCGCGTCATAGCTTTGTACCAGCTCAAACAATTTCATTGCCGGGCGGGCATGCATTCCCAGTTTATTTCTGATTTTAACTAATTGCTTGATCGTCATGATTTTTTCTTTTCCAGAGTGCGGTGTCGTGACTGAACGTTTTTTCCCCGTGAGCGGAAGTAGTCCGCCAGTTGTTCAGCAATATACACTGATCGATGTTTACCCCCGGTACAGCCAATCGCGACAGTCAGATAGCTGCGATTGTTGGTTTCCAGCATCGGTAACCAGAGCTCAAGATAGCTACGGGTCTGATAAATAAAATTATGCACTTCGGTATGACGATCAAGAAACGCAGCCACTGGCCGGTCAAGACCGGTGAGCGGTCGCAGTTTTGGGTCCCAGTGAGGATTGGGCAGAAAGCGGACATCAAATACATAATCTGCATCGATAGGGATTCCGTATTTAAATCCAAAAGATTCAAATACTATTGTAAGTTCGCGTTCCCGTTTACCAAGCAGTCGTGTTCTCAGCATTTCGGCCAGTTCGTGCACCGACATCTCAGAGGTATCGATAATTAAATCGGCCCTCGACCGCAGAGGTTCAAGCAGATCGCTCTCTTCATCAATAGCGCTCTCCAGTGACAGGTTTTTACTGGAGAGAGGGTGCAGGCGACGTGTATCACTGTAACGTCGAATCAGAGTATTTCTGTCAGCATCAAGAAAGAGTAACTGCGGAGAAAACTGAGCGGATAACCGGTTAAAGGCATCCTCAAAAATTTCCGGTGACTCAGGCATATTACGCACATCAATACTAACAGCCGCAGAAATATTACGCTTTTCCAGTGAGTTAGCCAGCTCTGGCAGTAAATCGACCGGTAAATTGTCAACACAATAGAACCCCATATCTTCCAGGGCACGTAGTGCGACAGATTTTCCCGACCCTGACCGACCGCTCACGATCATCAGTACCATGATCCTTCTCCCGTCATAATCCCTGGTTAACAGGCTGATTTATTGTTGTTTTTCGTCGCTGCTTTGCTGCTCTTCCATGATGATACTGTAGAGTTCCTGGTCACTTTGTGCTGCCCGCAAACGGCGGCACACAGTTTTATCTGCCAGGCGTTTTGCGACCTGAGATAAGGTATGTAAGTGCGTTTTACACTGATCAGCCGGGACCAGTAGTGCAAACAAAAGGTCCACCGGCTGATTATCGACCGCATCGAATGGAATCGGATGCTCAAGATGAATCAATACCCCAATAGTTCTGAGCGTGTCTTCTTCCAGTTTACCGTGAGGGATGGCAATCCCGTTGCCTATTCCGGTGCTGCCCATCCGTTCACGATTCAGGATCGTCTCAAAAATATTTTGGTGCGGCAGATTCAACTGAGTCGCTGCCAGTTCACTTATTATCTCCAGCGCCCGCTTCTTACTCTGGCAATGTACGTTGTTACGGGTACATTCAAGGGTAAGCACATGGCCAAGTTCAAGTGTCAGATCGCTATTCATATTATTTCGCTTGCAGATTCCACTGCCCATTTTCCGAAGATGGTCACTTATCCGCAGTATTAGCCGTCGGGTCGCTAAACAGCAATACCTGCGGATAAAAGCAGCCACGGAGAGGCAATGTCTGCTGTTTATTTAATGGGATAACTCAGTTTGAAACTAATGCTGTTTCAGTTTTTCTTTGTGGCGGGTTAACTGTCGCGCCAGTTTGTCTGTCAGCCCGTCAATGGCCGAATACATATCATCGGTTGTTGCTGTCGCATGGAGCTCACCTCCGTTCACATGTAAGGTTGCATCTGCAATTTGCTGAACTTTCTCGACCTTCAGGACGATATATACCTGATTGATGTGTTCAAAGTAATGCTCCAGTTTGGCAAATTTTGTGTGAATAAACTGGCGCAGTCCCTCAGTTATTTCAATTTGTTGTCCGGTAATGTTCAGTTGCATAGGCTTTCCTTCTCATGATGTCAAAGCAGCTGTTTACGCTGGTTTGAGGGTGGGATAGATAAAGACTCGCGATATTTAGCAACAGTTCGTCTTGCGACCATGATCCCCTGTTCAGATAACATAGAGGTGAGTTTGCTGTCACTCAAGGGTTTACCCGGATTTTCCGATGAGATTAATTTTTTCACCAGCGCCCGAATCGCCGTTGATGAAGCTTCCCCGCCACCTTCGGTACTGACATGGCTTGAGAAGAAATATTTTAGTTCAAAGATGCCACGCGGACTGTGCAGAAATTTCTGGGTCGTCACCCGCGAGATAGTGGATTCATGCATATCGACTGACTGGGCAATGTCTGCCAGTACCATTGGCCGCATGTACTCTTCCCCTTGCTCAAAAAAAGCCTGCTGCTGTTCGACAATGCAGCGGGTAACCCGCAACAGAGTATCATTTCGGCTTTCCAGGCTTTTAATCAGCCACCGTGCTTCCTGCAAATTACTGCGGATAAACTGATTATCACTGTCGTTGCGCGCTCCGCCACTCATCGCAGCATAATGCTGATTAATGCGTAGGCGTGGCAGGCTGTCGGAATTCAGCTCGACAGTCCACTGGTTGCCTGTTTTCCGCACCAACACATCCGGAATCACATATTCAGACTCACCGGTATGGATAGACTGGCCCGGACGCGGGTCCAGTGACTGAATAAGAGCCATGGCTTCTTTCAGCACATCATCCTTCAGGCGGGTGACACGCATCAGACTGCGAAAATCATGATTAGCCAGTAAATCCAGATGCTCCCGGACAATTAACCGGGCTTCTTCCAGCATAGGGGTTTCCGGGCTGAACTGTGATAGTTGTACCAGCAGGCAGTCTTTCAAATCGCGGGCACCCACGCCTATCGGGTCAAAATGCTGTACCCGTTTCAGAACCGCTTCTACCTCTTCAATACTCAGTTCGTCATCACCAATACTTTCCAGAATGTCTTCCAGTGGAACGGTGAGATAGCCGGTATTATCAATGGCATCCACTATCGAAGTGGCAATCGCACGGTCAGTATCACTGAAGGGCGTCAGTTCAACCTGCCACATCAGATAGTCCTGCAGAGACTGAGTGGTTTCGCCCTGATAGACCGGCAGTTCATCATCCTGATAATCAGTACCCGTACCGGAGGGGGTGCCAGCGGTATAAATTTCATCCCAGGTAGCATCCAGAGGCAGTTCCTCCGGCATATCTTTTTGTTCTAATGCTTCACGGGTGTCCAGAGATGCAGTTTCACCCGACTCCTCAGAATCCACTTCGTTGAGAACTTCGGCCTGTTCCAGTAACGGATTACTTTCCAGTGCCAGTTGCAGTTCCTGCTGTAATTCATGCGTAGAAAGTTGCAACAGTCGTATCGCCTGCTGCAACTGGGGGGTCATTGCCAGTTGTTGGCTGAGCCTGAATTGCAAACTTTGCTTCATAGTGAGGAATGAGTTTCCCGAAAAAATTTCATTGAGGACACATTAACAGAGTCAGAGCCGGAACTCTTCACCGAGATAAACACGTTTCACTTGTTCATCGGCAAGAATATGGTCCGGGGTGCCATGGGCAATCAGTTTACCCTGACTGACAATGTACGCCCGTTCGCAAACTGCCAGCGTTTCGCGGACGTTATGGTCGGTAATCAGTACGCCCAGGCCGCTGTCACGCAGGTGTTCAATGATCTTTTTAATATCAATCACGGATATCGGATCAACACCGGCAAAAGGCTCGTCCAGCAGAATAAATTTCGGATTGGCTGCCAGGGCTCTGGCAATTTCCACCCTGCGGCGTTCCCCGCCTGACAGTGCCTGACCCATGCTGTCACGCAAATGTTCAATATGGAATTCTTCCATCAGTTCATTGGCGCGGTCAGCCCGCTGTTGTGCGTTGAGGTCTTTACGTACCTGTAATACAGCCATCAGATTATCGTAAACACTGAGTCGACGGAAGATCGATGCTTCCTGCGGCAGATAACCAATACCCAATCGCGCACGGGCATGCAGTGGCAGCAGGCTGATATCATCGTTATCGATAATAATTTTCCCGGCATCCCGTGGCACGATACCCACTACCATATAGAAGGTGGTGGTTTTACCGGCCCCGTTAGGCCCCAGTAATCCGACAATTTCGCCTGATTTTACTTCCAGACTGACATCTTCAACGACCCGACGGCCTTTGTAAGCTTTTGCCAGATTTTCTGCTATTAACGTCGCCATAACTGTTATTGACTCTTGTTAGGATGTGCCGGTTTATTATCGTTCTGAAGTTCAGAAGGCATCAGGGTTGTGGTCACACGTTTTTGTTCGCCGCCCTGACTATAAGCCTGCATTTTCTGCTCTTTCACCAGATAAGTGATTCGATCGCCTTTGATATTGCTGTTCAACTGCTCGATGTAGGCATTGCCGGTCAGCTCAACCAGGTCTTTTGCCAGATCGTAATGCAGTTTAGCGGCATGGCCTTTCACCGGTTTACCGTTATCCTGCATCTGGTAGAAGGTGGCAGGATTGCCGTAAGCATCGACCAGCGTTTTCTGGCTGTCGCCACCAGGCCTTGTCACTACCACTTTGTCTGCGGTGATCCTGATGGTTCCCTGGGTGATGATGACATTCCCGGTGAAGGTTGCCACATTCCCCTGCATGTCCATCGACTGATTTTCCGAGGTGATATTTACGGGCTTATCAGAATCACCTGTCACCGCGAGCACTGGCAGGCTGCAACCAAGCAGCGCGGCGACCAACAGCAACCGGATGCTATTTGTTTTGGTTTTGGATTTCATAATCGGTTTTGACCTTTTCAATTAATTCGGCTGTTTTGGCCCGTAAATTGCCACGTAACTTCATCCCGGTTGAACGGAATCCTTGCCCGTAAAGTGTTACCTGATCATCCGAGGTCACATCCTGGGTGGCCAGATTTACCTGTGCATTGTCTGTCGTGATACGTTCAATTTTAGCATTTGGATTGAGTGCCTTGACTTCGACATGTCCATAAAGATACAGCATACGGTTTTTGGTTAATTTGGCTTTATCTGCCTTTACTGACCATGCGGGTGATTCTTGCTGGTCATAGGTCGTCATCACCGGGTTATCGAACCAGCTGACCTGAGATGCATCAAAATAGGATACCTTATCGGATACCAACCGATAAGCTAACGCGCCTTCAGGGTTATAAACCACAGTGTGGGAGCTGGCTGTTGTGTAGGTAGGACTCTGATCATCCTGTGCTACAGATATGGGCTGAGAATCCTGATTTGTCAGGTTCCAGCCAATCAGTACTACCGCAATCACTGCCAGCAGAAGGGTAATCCAGCGTCTGCTTGTACTCATATCGATAACCCTTTGGCATCCTCAAATTTATTTTGCGCCATCAAAATAACATCACAAATCTCGCGTACTGCTCCGCGGCCGCCATTGATACGGGTCACATAATCGGCACGTTGTACGAGCAGGGGATGTGCGTCTGCTACAGATACGCTGAGGCCTACTTTTTCCATAACCGGCCAGTCAATCAGATCGTCACCAATATAGGCGACCTCGTCAGCCTGGAGCGATAGTTTATCCATAAGATCGGCAAAGGCCAAAAGCTTATCTGACTGTCCCTGGTACAGATGACTTATCCCGAGGGTATGACAACGATCTTCCAGCAGTTTGGCTTTTCGGCCGGTGATAATAGCAACTTCGACATTATTGGTTAACAGGCAACGGATACCGTAGCCGTCACGAACATTGAACGCTTTTAGTTCCTCACCATTATTTCCCATATAAATCAGGCCGTCAGACATTACCCCATCGACATCACAGATCAGTAATTTTATTTTTTCGGCACTGGCTATGACCGCAGGGCTGACAGGCCCGTAACACGTATCAATAGGGAGTTTATTGTTCATTTTTTTTTCCTGATCAGACAACACCGGCGCGCAACATATCATGCATATGTATCACACCCACAAGGCGATTGTTATCGGCAACCAATAGTGAGGTGATATTTTTACTCTGCATGACATTCAGGGCATCGACAGCCAGAATATTCGGAGATACACGGATCCCGCCCGGTGTCATGACCTCATCGATGGTGGTTGACTGGAAATTGATATCCATATCGATAACTCGTCGCAAATCACCATCGGTAAAAATACCAGCGATGGTCATATCCTCTTCAGTCACTACGGTCATTCCCAGTTTTTTGCGGGTGATTTCCAACAGAGCATCGCGTAATGATGCATGACGTGAAACACAAGGCATCTCATCACCGGAATGCATAACATCACTCACATGTAACAGTAATTTACGCCCCAATGCTCCGCCAGGATGAGACAAGGCAAAATCTTCGGCAGTAAAACCGCGGGCCTCCAGTAAAGCGACAGCCAGGGCATCCCCCATGACCAGGGTGGCAGTGGTGCTGGTGGTGGGGGCGAGTCCCAGCGGGCAGGCTTCCTGAGGCACCTTCACCGTCAGATGCAGGCCAGCAGCTTTCCCCATAGTGCTCTCTGGCCGGCTAGTCAGGCAAATCAGGGTAATCTTCAGACGCTTAATCACCGGAATCAGTGCCAGTATCTCGTGAGATTCCCCGCTATTTGAAATGGCTATCACGACATCGTCACGTCCGACCATACCCAGATCGCCGTGGCTGGCTTCTCCCGGATGGACAAAAAACGATGGAGTTCCTGTACTGGCAAAGGTGGCCGCCATTTTGCGTGCGATATGGCCCGATTTACCCATGCCCATCACGACCACTTTTCCTGTGCAGCGGAACAGGATTTCGCAGGCCCGGGTGAAGTTTTCATTAATGTATTGCTCCAGTTGAGCAAGCCCTTCGCGTTCAATGCGCAGTACTTTCCTGCCTGCTTCCTTAAAATCAAAACCCGTCAGGGTCGACTGATCAGACATTTTGATGAATCCTTTTAAAGATCATTAATCATCGGGTAGCCCCAGAGAATGGCAACCCAGACAAAAAATCCGCCTAACAGTAACGCACCGGTCAGTCTGCCGATAGTGCGGTTTTTCTTCAGGCAGATCATCGCAAAAACGGTACTGACACCCAGCATTATCCAGTAGTCACGGGAAAAGGCATTACTGTCAATACGGCCCGGGCAGACGATGGCCGGTAAACCCAGAACAATGGCGGTATTATAAATGTTAGCACCCAACAGATTGCCGACCGCGATATCACCTTCACCTTTCAGAGTTCCGGCAATGACTGTTGCCAGTTCTGGCAGGCTGGTTCCGATAGAAATGAAAATTAATGCCATCACTAATTCGCTGATACCCAGATAGTCACCAACGACCACAGCATTGTCCAGAATCATTCGCGTGGCGACCGGTAAGAGTACCAATGCGACTCCCAGCCAGAGAAACGCCACGGTATTACCGGCATCTTCGCCCGGCAGTTCTGCGACCTGTTCTCGTGAGAGTTGATCGCCGGTAGTGGCCTGGCTTTTTCCTGCAATTCGGATAATTCCCCACAGGTAGAGAATAGCCATGACGACCAGGCAAATACCTTCGGTACGGGTCAGCAGATTATCAGCCAGCAACAGTCCACAGAGTAATGTGACCAGCAACATGAGCGGTAATTCCCTGCGTAACAATGCTGAGCTGATTTTCAGAGGATTGAGCAATGCCGCACCGCCAAGAATCAATAATATGTTGGTGATATTTGACCCGACAGCAATCCCCACGGCAAAATCCCGTTGTCCGTGATTTGCGGCGGACAATGACAGGATGATTTCCGGTAGAGAAGTTCCGATTCCCACCACCGTCATCCCGATTATCAGTGGCGGAACTCCCAGTGAACGGCAAAGTATGGATGCGCTAAAAACGAGACGGTCTGCGCCATAGGCCAGCAATAGTAAACCAAGGACCAGCAGAACAATCGCGACAAGCATGGGAATTCCTTTGCCAAAATCTGTAATGAGCAATCACTGCATTACAGCGAAAAGAGAGATCAGTAGTAAACAAGCGCTGATTTTGACTGTCGAAAGGCCAAAAGTAAATTTTATGACGGAATTACACAAAAACGACCTGTAATTTTCTGTAAAAATGACAAGATGCTTTCTCCCGGGCTGGCATCATAGATAACTAAAATGCCCGGACACCTGCAAGGGGTAAACATGGTTCAGCAACAGAAAGGATTAGTGGAAATCCGTGGGGTGAGCTTTACCCGTGGATCCCGCAAAATCTTTGATGACATTTCTTTAACGGTGCCGGAAGGCAAAATTACTGCCATCATGGGTCCCTCTGGTATAGGTAAAACCACGTTATTACGTCTGATTGGTGGTCAGCTGCAGCCAGATAAAGGAGAAATTTTCTTTCACGATGATAATATTCCTGGTTTATCCCGGAGTAAGCTGTACGACGTTCGTAAAAAAATGAGTATGTTGTTTCAGTCAGGCGCCTTGTTTACCGACCTCAGTGTCTATGACAATGTCGCCTGGCCATTGCGGGAACATACTTCCCTGCCTCCGGAGTTGTTGCACAGTACGGTAATGATGAAACTGGAGGCTGTCGGGCTGCGGGGGGCAGAACAACTGACTCCGGCTGAATTGTCTGGTGGTATGGCAAGGCGGGTGGCTTTGGCCAGGGCTATTGCACTTGAGCCGGAACTGATTATGTTTGATGAGCCTTTTGTGGGACAGGACCCCATTACTATGGGGGTGCTGGTTAAGCTGATTGATGAACTGAACCACGCATTGGGACTGACCTGTATTGTGGTTTCTCACGATGTTCCGGAAGTCCTCAGTATTGCCGACTATGCTTATATTGTGGCCGGGCAGAAGATTATTGCACAGGGAGATGCAGCACAATTACGCCAGAATGATGATCCGCGTGTGCGGCAGTTTATTGATGGCCATGCAGATGGTCCGGTACCCTTCAGGTTTCCGGCCGGTGATTACCTCACCGATTTGCTAAGTCCCGGGAGGCACTAAATCCATGTTGTTACAGGCAGTCGCGTCATTAGGGCGTTGGGGAATTAAGAGCTGCAGGTCATTTGGCCGCGCGGGGTTAATGCTATTCCATGCGCTGGTGGGTAAGCCCGAGTTTGCAAAACACAGCCGTCTGGTAGTGAAACAAATCTACAGTGTAGGGGTACTCTCACTGCTGATTATTCTCGTCTCGGGACTGTTTATCGGGATGGTGCTGGGATTACAGGGGTATCTGGTACTAAAAACCTACGGAGCGGAAACCAGCCTCGGAATGCTGGTGGCGTTATCGCTATTGCGCGAGCTGGGACCGGTCGTAACCGCGTTACTGTTTGCCGGCCGTGCCGGCTCAGCATTGACAGCTGAAGTCGGATTGATGAAAGCCACCGAGCAGCTCTCCAGCATGGAAATGATGGCAGTGGATCCGATAAGACGGGTCGTGGCACCGCGTTTCTGGGCCGGGGTGATCAGTATGCCGTTACTGGCCATGATGTTTACGGCCATTGGGATTGCCGGCGGTGCACTGGTTGGGGTGAGCTGGAAAGGAATTGATTCCGGATTTTTCTGGTCTGCTATGCATGGCGCGGTCGATTTCCGGATGGATATTGTTAACTGTGTGGTGAAAAGCATCGTGTTTGCGATTGCGGTTTCATGGATAGCATTATTTAACGGTTATGATGCCATTCCGACGTCTGAAGGCATCAGTCGCGCGACGACACGAACGGTGGTTCATTCGTCTCTTGCTATTCTTGGGTTAGATTTTGTGCTGACAGCACTGATGTTTGGGAATTAACGCAATGCAAAGTAAAAAAAGTGAAATCTGGGTAGGTATTTTCCTGTTACTGGCGCTGATTGCCGCGCTATTTCTTTGTCTGCGCGTCGCCGATTTGAAATCCTTTGGCACAGAACCAACATGGAAATTGTATGCGACCTTTGACAATATTGGCGGGCTGAAGGTGAGCTCACCGGTGGAGATTGGTGGTGTAGTGATTGGGCGTGTGACTAATATCTCACTTGATGACAGCACACTCTCACCAAAAGTCACTATGGCAATCTATGATACTTATGCCGGAAAAATCCCCGATACCAGTTCGCTGGCGATCCGTACTCAGGGTCTGTTAGGTGAGCAGTTCCTGGCGCTGAATCTTGGATTTAATGACCCGGATTTAGGTTCATCGATACTGAAAAATGGCGATACGTTGCGTGACACCAAATCGGCGATAGTCCTCGAAGATTTGATTGGTCAGTTCCTTTATAAAAATAACGATAGCGACAAAGACAAGCATTCACCGGCAGGTGCTGACAGTTCTTCTGCGGCAGCGCCGACCCACTAAGAGGATATTCTATGTTATTTAAACGTTTCGTGATGGCAGCCATGCTGGTTATCCTGCCACTGGCAGCAGCCAATGCGGCAGACCAGGTGGATCAGACGAATCCTTACACGCTGATGAATCAGGCGGCGGAGAAGACCTTTTCCCGTCTGAAAAATGAGCAGGCAAAAATTAAACAAGATCCAAACTATCTGCGTACCATCGTCCGTGAAGAACTGATGCCTTATGTCCAGGTAAAATATGCCGGAGCATTAGTGCTGGGACGTTTCTACAACCAGGCCACTCCGGCTCAGCGTGATGCTTACTATCAGGCATTTGGCGATTACCTGACACAAGCTTACGGTCAGGCGCTGGCGATGTATCATGGTCAGACATATCAAATTCAGTCTCCGCAACCTCTGGGTGATGCGAATATTGTTGCCATCCGTGTCACTATTATTGACCCGAATGGTCGTCCTCCGGTCCGTCTTGACTTCCAGTGGCGGAAAAACACCCGTACTGGTGCATGGCAGGCCTACGATATGGTGGCTGAAGGAATCAGTATGATCACCACCAAACAGAACGAGTGGGGGGATCTGCTACGTACCAAAGGTATTGATGACTTAACTGCACAGTTAAAAACTTATGCAGCTCAGCCGATCACTCTGGGCCAGCAGAACTGATGAGCAGCGAACTGCAATGGCAGCAACAGGCCTCAGCATTACGATTGACCGGCAAGCTTGATCACGAAACTCTCCTGCCTCTTTGGAATCAACGAAATGCCGTGATGCAGGGGATTTCTGAAATGGACCTTTCCGGGCTGAGTCGGGTGGATTCGGCTGGACTGGCTTTGCTGGTGCACCTGCAGGATATTGTTCGCCGTCAGGGGACTCAGCTAACATTTAGCGGCATCTCTGATAAATTACAGTCATTAATCGCACTGTATAATCTGCAACATATTATTGTTTCTTCGAAGGAAAGCCGTTAATTCCTGCCTTGCACATTAAAAGCCCCTGATTTAATCAGGGGCTTTTGTGTATTTAAGATAATGTCGCTTTCTAATAAGATAGGCGCTGATTATGATTATCGGAAGCTGAAAGCAATGGAAAATAATGAGATTCAGGCAGTCCTGATGCAGGCTTTGTCGCTGGACGAAGTTCATGTGAGTGGCGATGGCAGCCATTTCCAGGTGATTGCGGTGAGTGATATTTTTGAAACCATGAGCCGTGTGAAAAAACAGCAGGCAGTGTATGCCCCGCTCATGGAATATATTGCAGATAACCGTATTCATGCGGTATCGATCAAGACCTACACCCCTGCCGAATGGGCACGGGATCGTAAACTGAGTGGCTTTTAAACCTGTTCTTCAGGAAATTCGAGCCGGCAGGTCAGTACCTTTTATGAATGCTAATTGAGAGCTGTGTTAATGGAAAAATTTCGAGTACAGGGGCCCACCCGCTTAAGTGGTGAAGTTACCATTTCCGGAGCAAAAAATGCAGCGTTACCGATTCTGTTTGCAGCTTTGCTGGCCGAAGAACCGGTTGAAATTAAAAATGTCCCGAAATTACGCGACATTGATACCACGATGAAACTGCTCGGCCAACTGGGTGTAAAAGCTGAACGTAATGGTGCTGTTCACCTGGATGCCAGCGATGTCACTATTTTCTGTGCCCCCTATGATCTGGTCAAAACTATGCGTGCCTCCATCTGGGCCCTTGGGCCACTGGTCGCGCGTTTTGGGCAGGGGCAGGTTTCTTTACCGGGTGGCTGTGCGATTGGTGCTCGCCCGGTCGATTTGCATATCAGTGGTCTGGAGCAACTGGGTGCCGAAATTCGTCTGGAAGAAGGCTACGTTAAAGCATCGGTTGATGGTCGGCTGAAAGGTGCCCATATCGTTATGGACAAAGTCAGTGTTGGCGCAACCGTGACTATCATGAGTGCGGCAACGTTGGCGACCGGGACGACTATCATTGAAAATGCTGCCCGTGAACCTGAAATTGCAGATACTGCCGGTTTCCTGAACGCCATTGGTGCAAAAATCACCGGCGCAGGGACTGACAGAATCACGATTGAAGGTGTGGAACGTCTGGGGGGCGGTAGCTATGAAGTGGTGCCCGATCGTATCGAAACCGGGACTTTCCTGGTCGCCGCGGCTATCTCCGGTGGTAAAGTTGTCTGTCGTAAGACCCGTCCGGATACGATGGATGCTGTGCTGGCTAAGCTGCGTGAAGCTGGTGCTGATATTGAGACTGGTGAAGACTGGATCAGCCTGGATATGCATGGACACCGGCCAAAGGCGGTGAATATCCGCACTGCGCCTCATCCTGGCTTCCCGACAGATATGCAAGCCCAGTTTACACTGCTGAATCTGGTAGCAGAAGGCACTGGAGTCATCACCGAAACCATTTTCGAAAATCGCTTTATGCATGTCCCTGAACTGATTCGTATGGGTGCGCACGCTGAGATTGAAAGCAATACGGCAATCTGTCATGGCACAGATAAATTGTCTGGTGCTCAGGTTATGGCAACAGATTTACGAGCTTCCGCGAGTCTGGTACTGGCAGGGTGTATCGCTGAAGGTGAGACTATTGTCGATCGTATTTATCACATCGATCGTGGCTACGAGCGTATTGAAGATAAGCTGCGTAGCCTGGGGGCTCATATCGAACGGATGAAGGGAGAGGACGAACACGCGGTAGAATAATCAATCGCTAATTGTTTCTCCCGTGACACAACAGGCCCATGGCAGAGATGCCAGGGCCTGTTTTATTTCATGCGGTAAAAGCTACTGTGGCAAGGGCTGAGTCTGCTCATGACGTGGTAGCCGGCGCATCAGTTTTTCCCGGTCGAGTAATTCATGAGTAATGGGATCATAGTAACGGCTCGGCCATATTTCTGCCGGATGA
This sequence comes from Tatumella sp. UBA2305, assembly GCF_002345795.1. Lineage (NCBI taxonomy): Bacteria > Pseudomonadati > Pseudomonadota > Gammaproteobacteria > Enterobacterales > Erwiniaceae > Tatumella > Tatumella sp. UBA2305. The sequence continues at coordinate 240,629 of NZ_DDVT01000021.1, read as the reverse complement.
ATATCAATAGCTTTGGCAATCAGCCATTCACCTTTTGGCCACGGGCGGGATAATGCATTCGCCAGGGTTGAAGAACTTAACCCCGCATTTCTTGATACTGCAGCCAGAGAAGTTCCTTTTTTTCTGAGCGCCGCGATGATATCTGCAGTGTGCCAGTCCTTTTTCAACGTATTCATCTTATTCTCCTTTTCAGATGCCAGCGATGTCTTCCGGACATCGTTTCATTTAACGCGATAAAATTACATCGTTTATGGAAACAGGTATATCAAAAAACGACTAATAATTTCATAAAATTAATTTAAAAACCGCGAATTTACTACAGCCGTCGCAATTCCGGGTAAAAGCTGGCTGAAAACATCTGAAAATATACGGGCGGGATCAGATAAATGGGGAGAATGGAAAGAGGGGAAGGGCGATCCGTAACGATCGTCCCGAAATAAAGGCAAAGGGCACGGATCCTTTGCCTGTCGGCAACCGATCCGTCGGGAGATTAATGATCGCGCTGAACAGACATATGGGCCAGTGACTCTAGTGCCTGACGCCACGGAGTATCAGGCAGAACCTGCAATGCCAGAATAGCTTTATCTGCTTCGGTTTCAGCCCGTTGGCGGGTCCATTCCAGAGAACCACATTGCTGCATGGTTTCCTGAACCTGCTCCAGCAGGTGACGACCATTACCTTGCTCAATGGCCTGGCGGATCATTGCTGACTGTTCAGGATTACCGTGTTTCATTGCGTGCAGTAATGGCAGGGTCGGTTTGCCTTCACTCAGATCATCACCGACATTTTTACCCAGCGCAGTATTATCGGCGCTGTAATCCAGCAGATCGTCGATCAACTGGAAAGCGGTACCAATATAACGTCCGTAATCCCGTAACGCCTGTTCCTGCTCATCACTGGCGCCAGCCAAAATGGCGGATGTCTGGGAAGCAGCCTCAAACAACCTCGCCGTTTTACTGTAAATGACCCGCATATAACTTTCTTCAGTAATATCCGGATCGTTACAGTTCATCAACTGCAGCACTTCGCCTTCAGAGATCACATTAACGGCTTCTGACATCAGGGCAAGGATCTTTAACGATCCCAGACTGGTCATCATCTGGAAGGCCCGGGTGTATATGAAATCGCCCACCAGGACGCTGGCGGCATTTCCAAAGGCAGCATTCGCGGTGGCTTTTCCGCGACGCATATCCGATTCATCCACCACGTCATCGTGCAGCAATGTGGCGGTGTGAATAAATTCGATCAGTGCGGCGTTGAGAATATGTTGGTCGCCCTGGTAACCGAGTGCTCTTGCTGCCAGAACTGCAATCATCGGACGAATGCGTTTGCCTCCGCCGCTGACGATGTAATGACCCAGTTGGCTGATAAGCGCAACATCGGAGTTCAGCTGGTCAAGAATGGTCTGATTGACGGCCGACATATCGGCGGAAGTGATTTCTGTAATTTGTTCTAATTTCATACGTCTTTTCAGTTTTTGACTCGGTTTTGGCCATTTTAGGGCCGTTTAAGCAACAGTGTTCAGATAGTTTGTTTCATCCTGTATCTGAATAAATTTCCCTGTCTGCAGTAACGCTGGCTTCCGGCAGTTTCAACAGACGCCAGCGGCCTTCGAATGCTACCTATTGTACTTGAATTTTGATTACAGGAAACACCCGGCTGTGCCCTGTGTTTTTTTTCTGCAATACCCTGCAAACGAGGCTTGTCTTCTGTGTGATATTTGCGTAGAATTCGCGCCCTATTGTGAATATTTATAGCGCCGCCTGATTTACTCAGAAAGGGCTAGCGCAGAAGCGGAGTTTTATATGTACGCGGTTTTCCAAAGTGGTGGTAAACAACACCGAGTTAGCGAAGGTCAGACCGTTCGCCTGGAAAAGCTTGATATCGCAACCGGTGAAACCATTGAGTTTGACCAGGTTCTGATGATTGCCAACGGCGAAGAAGTTACCATTGGTGCTCCACTGGTTTCAGGTGGTGTTATCAAAGCTGAAGTCGTGGCTCATGGTCGTGGTGAGAAAATTAAGATTGTTAAGTTTCGTCGCCGTAAACACTATCGTAAGCAGCAGGGTCACCGTCAGTGGTTCACTGATGTGAAGATCACTGGCATCAGCGCTTAACAGGAGATTTGACAAATGGCTCATAAAAAGGCTGGCGGCTCCACACGTAACGGTCGCGATTCTAACGCAAAACGCCTGGGCGTAAAACGCTTTGGCGGAGAAACTGTACTGGCAGGTAGCATCATCGTTCGCCAGCGCGGAACCAAATTCCACGCGGGTAACAACGTAGGTTGTGGTCGTGACCACACCCTGTTTGCTACTGCAAACGGTCAGATCAAATTCGAAGTTAAAGGTCCGGACAACCGTAAATACGTCAGCATCATTGCTGAGTAATGGTTGAGTGGCCCGGCAGCATAATCGTTGCCTGACTTAACGAGTTAAAGCCCCGCAGCTTGTGCGGGGCTTTTTACATTCTGCTGCCCTATCCACAGTAAACCCCCGCGTACCTCAGCAGAATGCTGTACACTGGACAGATAAAATACAGAATACTGATACTGGCATGTATGCCGGTATTATCCGCCGCCGGTCAGCAGAGCCGACCCTGGCGGGCCCGTCTGTAGAGCCGGAGTCTTTACAGGCGCAAGAGTGACGGAGAAGAGAAATGAAGTTTGTTGATGAAGCGACAATTCTGGTTGTCGCAGGCGATGGCGGCAACGGTTGTGTCAGCTTCCGCCGTGAGAAATATATTCCGCGTGGCGGTCCTGACGGTGGAGATGGCGGCGATGGTGGCGATGTCTGGCTGTTGGCAGATGAAAACCTCAATACCCTGATCGATTACCGTTTTGAGAAGGCTTTCCGTGCCGAACGTGGCCAGAATGGCCAGAGCCGTGATTGTACCGGCAAACGCGGGAAAGACGTGGTGATTAAGGTGCCTGTGGGTACCCGGATTATCGATCAGGATACCGGAGAGACCATGGGGGATATGACCCGCCATGAGCAGCGTCTGATGGTTGCCAAAGGTGGCTGGCACGGCCTGGGTAACACCCGGTTTAAGTCGTCGGTTAACCGTACTCCGCGCCAGAAAACGATGGGCACAGAGGGCGAGAAGCGCGACCTGCAACTGGAACTGATGTTGCTGGCAGATGTCGGGATGCTGGGGCTGCCTAACGCCGGTAAATCGACCTTTATCCGCGCGGTCTCTGCAGCTAAGCCGAAAGTGGCTGACTATCCGTTTACCACTCTGGTGCCGAGCCTTGGGGTCGTCCGTATGGATCACGAACAGAGCTTCGTGGTGGCAGATATTCCCGGCCTTATCGAAGGTGCGGCGGACGGTGCAGGGTTAGGGATCCGTTTCCTGAAACACCTCGAACGTTGTCGTGTATTGTTGCATCTGATCGATCTGGCACCGATAGATGAGTCAGATCCGGTAGAGAATGCGAAGATAATCCTGGCTGAGTTGGAAAAATACAGCGATAAGCTTTACCAGAAGCCCCGCTGGCTGGTGTTTAATAAAACGGATCTGCTGGATAAACAGGAAGCAGAGAGCCGCGCTAAGGCAGTGGCAGATGCTCTGGGATGGGATAAAAAATATTATCTGATCTCTGCGGCCAGCCGCGATGGTGTTAATGCATTGTGTTGGGATGTGATGAGCTTCATCAACGCCAATCCAAAACAGGCGGAAGAAGAAGAGAAGAAACCGGAGAAAGTCGAGTTCATGTGGGACGACTATCACCGTGAAACTCTGGAAAACAATGCCCAGGCTGAAGAAGAAGATGAAGACTGGGACGACTGGGACGAAGATGATGATGAAGGTGTAGAGATCATTTATCAGCGTTGATCCCTGACGATCCATGATCTGCGGAATTATCATTTAAAAGCCGGAGCTTGTCTCCGGCTTTTCACAGGCTTAGCCCAGTACGGACACCGTCAGTCTGGCGGTACAGCACAGTTTTCCTTTACTGTTACGGATCTCTGTCTGCCAGACCTGCAACTGTCCGCCAATATGCAATGGGTGACAACTGGCATAAACCAGCCCCCGGGAAACCGACCGGTGGTGGCTGGCATTCACTTCAATTCCAACCACACTTTTACCCTCTTCACAGGCCAGGTAACCGGCAACGGATCCCATGGATTCTGCCAGCACCACGGACGCTCCGCCATGGAGCAATCCGAACGGTTGTCGTGTTCGTTCATCTACGGGCATTATCGCTTCCAGATGCTGTTCGCCAATCACAGTGAACTCAATACCCAGGTGCCCGACCAGACACTCCTTGCCCAGGGCATTTAATGCTTCGAGGGTAATTGGTCGTTTCCAGACAGTTTCCATGCGATCAGGCTCCCAGAGTGGCTCCGCCATCCACCACAATATCCTGTAATACCACGTGGCTGGCCTGTGCTGAGGCCAGGAACAAAATGGTATTGGTAATTTCCTGTGGCTGGGCGATTTTCTTCAGTGGAATGCCTAACTTAAATTGTTCGGGGAAGCCGTCAATAGTCTGCTGTTCAGACTGAGGGGTCTTCCACAGACTACGTTGCATTTCTGTATCGGTGGATCCCGGAGAGACAATATTACAGCGTACCCCATGCGGGGCCATCTCCAGGCCAACCGTCAGGCATAAACTGCGTAATGCGGCTTTAGACGCTCCGTAAGCCGACATGCCAAGGCGTGGGGCATGGGCAGCATTTGATGCGACAGTCACGATAGCCCCTTGTTGCTGGCGACGGAACACCGGTAATGTCTGCTGAAACAGATTAAAAGCCCCACCAGCATTAACATTCAGGCACTGCTGCCAGTCGTCAAACGAAAGCTCATCCGTGGCGCCGATCCGCAGGATCCCGGCGGCATTAATCAGGACATCCAGCCGGGGCTGTCTGGCCAGCAGCTTCTGGCAGACCTCAGTCACCTGCTTTGGATCTGCCACATTCATCACCTGACAGCGGAAAGGGTAGTCCTGCCGATCAAATTTTAAATCGAATCCGGTCACTTCAGCTCCGGCCTGGTGAAATGCCAGCGCGGTCTGATAGCCGATACCCTGACCAGCCCCGGTCACCCAAACTTGTTTGCCCTGAAACTCTGGCCACTGACTCATGCTTTTACCTCCCCGGACAGCAGGCTCCACCAGCCATCAACAGAGGCATTTTTTGCCAGGGCCACAAAATCAATCTCCGGATGCGCCATGCGCCAGCGGGCGGCCAGCGCCATCATGCGCACGGAATCCAGACCATAATCGATCAGATTCTCGTCATCTTCCGGTTCATCGTCATCCTCGAGCAATGGCAGAACCATAGCACGCAGGGCACTTTTACTTTCCGGCAGTAGCATTAAATCTTCGGTTGTCACCACTTTACCACTTCGGCCTGCGGTGTAAGTCAGAGCCATCAGGTGCTCTTCACGGCTGAAATCTGCCAGCGCATCGGCCACCATAAAAGGTTTGATATTGCGCATAAAGGCATCGGTGGCTGTTGTCAGGCAACCGATATGAGCGTACACCCCGGTAATCAGTAACTGGTTACGTCCCATAGTTTGCAGTTGCTGTTCGAGATCTGAACGGTGAAAAGCACTGTAACGCCATTTAGTCAGGACAATATCCTGATCATCAGGCGCCAATGCATCGGTGATCTGCTGTTGGTCCGGATGACGGTTTAAACCCGGTCCCCACATATCATTAAGCAGGGCGCGGTCTTCATCACTCTGCTGATTTGGCTGAGCGGTATAAAATACCGGTATCCCCAACGCTTTACACTGAGCACGTAACCGGGCAATATTTTCAACCACCTGGCGAATTAACGGGCTATCACTCCCCCAGAAATTCAGAAAATAGTTCTGCATATCATGGATCAGTAGTGCTGCCCGTGCCGGTTCGAACACCCACTGAACTTTATTTTCCGGCAACTCATCCACTGCCGGCAGGGTGTAAGACTCAAGCTTAGGGATACTCATGGTCACTCCATCAATCGGTGGTAATTCGGATTATTTTTGTTGTTCAGTCAGCCACTGGCGCAGTGCTTTTTTATCGACTTTGCCTACCGGAGTCAGTGGCAGCTCATCCTGCTGAATAATGCGATCAGGGAGTTTAAATTCAGCAATACCCTGTTCACGCAGATGTCGGCGTAAATGTGCCGGCTTGATCGGTTGTTTTGCGACGATAAATGCGCAGCTCTTTTCACCCATCAGCTCATCACTCATTGACACCAGTGCAGCATGGATAATATCAGGGTGACGTTGCAGCAGGTTTTCGATCTCCTCGGCAGCAATCTTCTCTCCGCCACGGTTGATCTGATCTTTTTCACGTCCCTGAACTTTAATATTACCTTCCGCGGTGATCTCAATCAGATCACCGGAACAGTAAAATCCTTCATCATCAAAACAGGTCGCGTTATGTGCCGGGTTATTAAAATAACCACGGAAGGTGTAGGGACCCCGGGTCATCAGGCGACCGATCTGGCCTGCCGGCAACAGCTTGCCGTCTTCATCCACCACTCTGACTTCGTCATCTTCACTCATGGGCCTGCCCTGAGTGGTCACAATTATCTCCAACGGGTCATCCAGCCGGGTATAGTTCACCAGCCCCTCGGCCATACCAAACACCTGTTGTAGCTGACATCCAATTTCTGAAATTATCCGCCGTGCCAGAGTTTCACTCAGACGTGCCCCACCGACCTGCAGGACTTTCAGGGAATTCAGTTCACCGTGATTTCCCTGTTCACTGATGGCCTGTAACCAGAGGCTGACCGCCGGGGGGACCAGCCCGGTCAGGGTAATCTGGTGTCTGGCGATCAGCGGGAAACATTGCGTGGCACTGGGATCGGCGGCCATGACGACCAGCCCGCCGGCATAGAAAATCCCCAGGCACCCCGGAGAGCTCATCGGGTAGTTATGGGCAACCGGCAGGGCGCACAGGTAACGGGTATCAGCATCGACACCGCAAATATCATTACTGGCACGAATACTGTAATAGTAGTCGTTATGGGTCCGTGGAATAAGTTTCGGGGTGCCGGTACTGCCCCCGGAAAGCTGAAAGAAAGCCACTTCATCTGCAGCACTGGGATCGGCAACAAAATTGTCTGCCGGCGTGGCAAGCCACTCAGCCAGGCTGTGATCGCCATCGATAGCATGATGCATCAGCACCGTCGTCACAGAAGGAGTCTGTTCCCTGAACTGATCAAGAAACTGATTATCGGCAAACAAACTATGTCGGCGATCGGCAATCAGTAGTGCGGGTTTTATCTGTTGGGCATAAGAAAACAGCTCAGTACGCTGATGGCTGTACAGGGCATTCACCGGGGCGACGCCCAGTTTCAGAAGCGCAAAGAATACCAGGTAAAACTCGTTATTATTGCCAAGCTGAACCAGTGCGGTATCACCTTTCTTCAGTCCGGCTTGCTGAAGTCTGGCGGCCAGACGGGAACTGGCCAGGGCCATCTGCCGGTAAGTGATCTGCGACTCGTCATCGATAATGGCAACAGCGTCATTATCTTTCTGACGATCGGCAATATCACTTAATGGCAGGTCCAGCCAGTACCCTTTGGTACGGTAGCGACTCGTCAGCTCATCCGGCCAGCGTGTATAAGGGATAGTCATGGGAATTACCTTGATTGTTCAAGCCCGAAAGCTTTCAGCATTGTTGTCAGTTTTACGCCGGTTTCCAGCCATTCAGATTCCGGATTTGATGCCGGGACAATACCGGCACCGGCGAACAGGGTGATATCCTGATTATCGACGGTGGCACAACGTATCGTGACGGCCCATTCGCCATTTCCCTGGTCATCGCACCATCCCACCATGCCGCCAAACAGATGGCGGTCGAAAGGTTCCAGCTGGCGGATTAAGGCCAGCGCCTGAGGATGCGGAAAACCACTCAGTGCCGGTGTCGGGTGTAACAGGGCGGCCAGTGACAAAGCACTTTCGTGACTGTTCTTCAGGGTGCCCCGGATAGAGGTTGCCAGATGCCATAAGGTTCCTGTGGTGACCAGCTCCGGCACTTCGGGCACCGATAACGTCTCGCTGACCGGTTGCAGGGTATCGCGCATGGAATCAGTGACCAGGCGGTGCTCATGGCGGTCTTTTGCCGAGTTCATCAGGGCCTGGCCGGATTGATGATCAAGTTGCGGATCACTGGCACGTTTGGCTGATCCAGCCAGCGGACAGGAATAAAAATGATTTGCCTGCTTTCTCAGCAATAATTCCGGACTGGCACCCAAAAGTGTAGCACCTGAGGATAGTGGAACGTGGAAATGATAGTTATCCGGATTCTGTTGCACAATCTGTGACATCAGCGCCTGCAGGTCCATAGACTCAGGGCTGTGAATGTTCAGCAGACGTGATAATACGACTTTATCCAGCTCTCCCCGCTTCATCGCCTCAACTGCCCGGGCCACCATCGTGGTAAAAACGTTTTTCTCCGGGACCTGGCGGACATACAGAGCATGTTCTGCCGGGGGACCCAGTGGCGCGGTCTCCACTGAGCTCAGTTGCTGGCGATCGAAAAATTCGTAGCTTTCCGGAATATACAACTCTGACGGTTGACGTGTATCAAACGGAATTGCGCCGACAACTACCGGACGTGAAATTCCGGCAGCCCGGGCATGGCGGAATGCAGTTTCCAGACTTTCCGCACTGGCTGAAAGTTGCGGGTTCAGACCGGAAAGAGGCAGTGTCAGACGTTGAAAACAGCCATCAGTTATCAGACTTCGCCAGCCTGACGTAAACAGAAATCGGCCTTTTAAGGAGGGAAATTCCCGAAAGCAGGGATTTTCAGCCTGTTCCTTTTCTAGCATAGTTGCATCCTGAAATGATAAAATGTCTAATAATGATTATCATTTGTATTGTTTCGTGTAACCTAACCGGATCCGTGTAATGTGTCAACGAAATCGTCCTTTGCAGGTAAAAATCCGCAGTTTATGCGAAAAGTCTCCACTGGTAATTCCGGGAAAAAACATGAAAACAGTACACTCAGGTTATAAATGGTTGTTGATGGTATTTTTACTGCCTTTAAGTATGCAAATCAGTGCCATGGAAGGCTGGCCACGACAGGTTCATGGTGAAAACGGCACCATCACGTTACAACATAAGCCTGAGCGCATTGTCTCTACCAGTGTGACATTGACCGGGTCATTACTGGCGATTGATGCTCCGGTAATTGGCAGTGGTGCGACCGCGCCGAACAGCCGTTTTACCGATTCACAGGGCTTCTTCCGCCAGTGGGGAGATATTGCGAAACAACGCCAGGTAAAGCGTCTGTATATTGGCGAGCCGAATGCTGAAAGTATTGCCAGTGAAGCTCCGGATTTGATTCTGGTCAGTGCCACCGGAAATGACAGTGCGGTAAAACTGGTGAGTCAGTTATCGGCGATTGCTCCGGTGCTGGTAGTGAACTACGACGATAAGAGCTGGCAGCAACTGGTCTCAGAGCTGGGACAGGCTACCGGCCATGAAGCACAGGCGGCGCAGAAAGTTGCAGAGTTCGATCAACGTGAAAAAGCGTTGAAAGCACAACTCCGTCTGCCTCCGCAACCTGTCTCAGCAATGGTCTGGAATGGTGGCGGTCGTGAAGTGAATCTGTGGACCCCCGAGTCAGCTCAGGGCAAATTACTGGAACAACTGGGTTTCACTCTCGCCACCCCGCCTGCGTCTGTCACCGGTAATTTCAGCATGGGGCACCGTAAGGATATCATTCAGTTATCCGGTGAAAACCTGGCTGCCGGACTGGCAGGTAAAAGCTGGCTGCTGTTTGCCAGTACCGACAACACCGTGCCTCAGGTCCTCAAAGATCAGTTCCTTTCACAAACGGATGCTGTCCGTAACAAGCAAGTCTATGCAATGGGCAGTGACAATTTCCGTCTGGATTATTATAGTGCCAGCCATCTGCTGACTACCCTGCAGCATCAGTTCGCACATTAATGGTGAGAGAAAACGGTACATCAGTACCGTTTTCTCTGGCCAGTGGTCGCTAAATTTCTTTGCAAGGGTGGCATTTCCAGTTCGTTGAAGGTCCTGAGGGTTATGCGTCAACCGTATTTGCTGATCTTGCTGTTGTTGTTATTTACTCTGTTAACCGTACTGAGCCTGATTGCCGGGTCAAAAATGATTCCGGTCACGGAGACCTGGCAGTCACTGTTCTCTCCTGAGCATTGTGTATCTCAGGACTGTACGATTATCCGCTTTGCCCGGTTGCCCAGAACACTGGCCGGGATTGCCGCAGGTCTATCTCTCGGGCTGGCTGGTGCGCTAATGCAGACGCTCACCCGTAATCCGCTGGCTGATCCTGGCATTCTTGGGGTTAATTCCGGTGCGTCTTTCGCCATTGTGCTGGGCATCGCCCTGACAGGGGCCGATACCCCGCTGGCCTGGCTCGGATTTGCTTTCAGCGGCGCGATTCTTGCCTTATTGATTGTCGCGCTGACCGGTGCCGCTGCGGGAGGTCGGGTGAATCCGGTACGGTTGACCCTCGCGGGTGTCGCCCTGGCCGCGGTTCTGGAGGGGATGACTAATGGCTTGTCATTAATGAACCCCGAAATTTATGATCATCTTCGTTTCTGGCTCAGTGGTTCGCTGGATATTCGCCAGTTTACTTCGCTGGCGGTGATCTCTCCGGCAATCGTCCTGGCGACAGTGTTGTCGCTACTATTAAGTAAATCACTGAATAACCTGAGTATGGGCGGCGACCTTGCGGTAACGCTCGGTACCCGGGTATTACGTACCCAACTGACGGGGCTGGTGGCGGTAGCTCTGCTGGCCGGTTCAGCGACGGCGCTAACCGGGCCGGTAGCGTTTGTTGGTCTGATGGCGCCGCATTTGGGTCGTTTTCTGACAGGTGCTGATCACCGGCGGTTACTGCCGGTCACCTTGCTGCTCACTCCCTGTTTACTGTTGGCAGCTGATATTGCCGGCCGCTTTATGGCGGTGGGGGAATTACGGGTTTCTATCGTCACCGCGTTAATTGGTGCGCCGGTGCTTATTTTCCTGATACGCCGTCAGTCTCAGGGAGGTATCTGATGAAGGCCCGTAACCTGAAGGTATTAATCTTTTTGTTGTTGCTACTGCTGTTACTCAGTTTTTTATCTCTGACACGCGGGACCTTACCGGTCAGTAATGATCAGTTATGGCAGGTGCTGCGGGGGGATGCACCCCGTGGGATTAGCATGGTAGTTATCGACTGGCGGCTACCGCGTGTAGTAGCCGCGCTGATTACCGGTGCTGCTCTGGCACTCAGTGGCGCGATTTTCCAGTCACTGTTGCGCAATCCCCTGGGCAGCCCGGATGTGCTGGGCTTTAACACCGGCGCATTTTCGGCGGTATTACTGGCGATGGTGTTTCTGCCAGGTCAGCCAGCGATATTAGCACTGGCGGCGCTGGCGGGAGGGCTGGTAACGGCGGCAATCGTCTATCTTTTTTCCTGGCGCCAGGGGGTGGCAACCTTCCGGTTGATCATCGTTGGGATTGGTGTTCGTGCATTGCTGATGTCACTCAACAGCTGGCTTATCACCACGGCCTCACTGGATACTGCATTATCCGCCGGGTTATGGAGTGCCGGGTCACTGAACGGTATCAACTGGAACAGCCTGCCTCCGGTCGCCCTGATTTTACTGATGGCAACGGTTGCCACTGCGCTGTTGGCAAGACGTATGCGTTTGCTGGAAATGGGCGATGATATGGCTGCCGCCTTAGGTATTCCGGTCGAACGTAGCCGACTGTGGTTGATGCTGGTGGGGGTGATACTGACCGCCGTATCAACAGCGCTGATTGGTCCGGTGTCGTTCGTCGCGCTGGTCGCACCACAAATTGCCAGTCGTCTGTGTCGTGATGGACCCTATCAAATGATTGCCAGTGCATTCAGTGGTGCTGTTCTGTTACTGGCGGCAGACTATATTGCCACACATCTTTTCGTCCCGTATCAGCTGCCGGTCGGTGTCGTCACGGTCAGTCTGGGAGGGTTGTACTTAATGAGCTTACTGGTCAGAGAGGCACGTCGCAAATGACCGACAGACAATCACCCTTGCAGGGGAATCACCTGACCCTCGGCTACGATAAGAAAATTATTTCCCGCGATTTATCCGTGTCTATTCCGCAGGGAGAAGTGACGGTGATTATCGGTCCGAACGCCTGCGGAAAATCGACCCTGCTGCGTACACTGAGCCGTTTGCTCACTCCACTGCAGGGGCAGGTGGTACTGGATGGTGAGTCGATTAGCAGTTATCCGACCAAAGAAATTGCGCGGCGGCTCGGGCTTTTACCGCAATCTCCCAATTCCCCTGCCGGTATCACGGTACGTGAATTGGTGTCGCGCGGCAGATATCCGCATCAGCAACTGTTTGGCCGGTGGCGTAACGAAGACGCGCAGGCGGTAGATCAGGCAATGCAGGCTACCAGAGTTGACCATCTGGCAGAGCAAACCGTGGATACCTTGTCCGGTGGGCAGCGGCAAAGAGTGTGGATCGCGATGGTACTGGCGCAGCAAACCCCACTGTTATTGCTCGATGAACCTACCACCTGGCTGGATATCACTCATCAGATAGAACTTATGGAGCTGATGCGTGATCTTAATCGTCAGCACGGCAGAACGCTGGTAGTAGTGTTGCATGAACTGAATCATGCCTGCCGTTATGCCACACATCTGATAGCCATGCGTGACGGGCAGATTATCGCTGAGGGTAAACCTTCAGAGATCGTCACAGCAGAGCTGATTGAGCAGGTGTATGGACTGAAATGTATGATCATCAGCGATCCGGTGGCCGGAACGCCGATGGTTGTCCCCTTGGGCAGAGAGTAGCAAACCCCGTAACTGTCGCAGCCTGCCGGAAGCACCAGGGCTTCCGGTAAGCATGAGTTATTTCTGCAGGCTTTCCAGCCGCTGGCTGATTTCCGGACCGATGATCGCCAAAACTGCCTCAGAAAAGATTTCTGAATGGGCGCAGTCGACGGGCACAACTTCCAGCTGACGGATATACGGCGCCCAGCATTGCTGTGCATCAGCCCCCTGCTGGCGGGTTCTTTCGGCCAGGAACATGGTGGCCTTACCCCCAAAGCGGGCGCTGGTCGCAGTGGTCAATAGCCTGACCGCGCTGGCATAGTTCTGACTAATGACTTCAAACATCCCGGCCATATCTTCACCGGCCATTTTCCGCTGACTTTGCATAAATTGCTCACGCTCGCGATCAACTTCAGCCAGGACTTCCGGGTCCAGGACATTTTTTCCCTGGCGTTCATCCCAGTTTTGGGTTTCCGGTGGCCAGGTATCCAGCAGCCCTAGGAAAGCAATCCGCTCACCGGCGGCTTCCAGACGGGCTGCCACTCCCTGAGCCAGTGTGCCACCCAACGAATAGCCGATCAGATAATAGGGGCCATGAGGTTGCTGCTGGCGGATAAGCTGCAGATGCGCATCACAGACATCGTCTATATGCTGGCTCTGTTGCAGAATGCCGTCGGCGGTAGGCGACTGGATACCGGTCACCGACCAGTGAGCCGCCAGATAACGACGCAGAACACTGAACTGCCAGGCGAAACCGGAGGCAGGGTGGAAGCAGAATAGCCGGGGGCCATGACTTTCCCGCAGCGGCAGCAATGGAGCATGACCGGCTTCAGTCCCCTGATCCTGCTGCGGTGTCGTCAATAACCGGGCCAGTTTTTCGACGCTGGGTGCGACCATAATTTGTCCGACGGTGATGTGCTGGTGTAATTTCTTACGCAACCGTGCCGCCAGCCGCATTGCCAGCAGTGAGTGTCCGCCAAGAGCGAAGAAGTCATCTGTGGCGAACAGTGTGTCGCAGCCAAGAATCGCGGCAAATTCTTCGGCCAGCTCGCTTTCCAGCCCTGCCGTCGGTTTTCGCTGGTGTTTACCGGTATGCAGAGCCGGTAACGGTAATGCTTTACGATCCAGTTTGCCGTTATTACTCAGAGGAAAATCATCAACCTGCATAATCGCCACCGGTACCATATGCGCCGGCAAGTGTGCGGCAAGCTGAGATCGCAGTTGCTCTGTGTCTACCGGTTGATCGCTTATTACATAAGAAATCAGCTGGCGGGCATCTTCCCAGCGCTGGTCATGACTCTGGTTTTCCTGCAGTACGCGCGCCAGTGTAACTGCCTGCTCTACGCCAGACTGCTCAAGCAGAACATGATCAATTTCGGTCAGCTCAATACGCTGACCGCGGATTTTCAACTGATCATCATTCCGGCCAAGATATTCAATAGCGCCATTAGCCAACCGCCGTACCACGTCTCCGGTACGGTACATCCGTTCACCTTCTGCGCCTGGCAGGGCCACAAACCGTGAGGCAGTCAGACCCGGACGGCCCAGATAGCCCTGAGCCAGCTGAATGCCACTTAGCCACAGCTCGCCGGCAATACCTTGCGGCAGAGGTTGTAGCTGTGCATCGAGAATATGCAGTCCGGTGTTCCAGACCGGGAAGCCGATGGGCACGCTGCTGCCGGTAACCGCCGCCAGCTCAGGACCGAATGCCGGGTACCAACTGACATCCACGGCCGCTTCCGTCGGACCGTATAAATTGTGTAGTTCTGTTCCGCATAACTGCTGCCACTGCCGGGCAAGAGCTGTCGGCAGGGCTTCGCCACTACAAAAGACCCGACGCAGTTCGCGTGCAGCCAGCCTGGCACTGTCCGGGGGTAACGATGAAGTAAAGGCCGCTAACATCGATGGTACAAAATGGAGTGTGGTGACATGATAATCGAGTATCAGTCTTAGTAATGCTTCCGGGTCGCGGTGTGATTCAGGAGGTGCCATCATTAACCGGGCCCCGGTAATCAGCGGCCAGAAAAATTCCCATACAGACACATCGAAACTGGCCGGGGTCTTTTGCAACACGACATCAGTGCTGTTCAGCGGATAATGATTTTGCATCCACAACAGACGGTTGATGATAGCCTGATGACTGACCAGTACGCCTTTCGGCCGACCGGTAGAACCGGAGGTATAAATCAGGTAAGCGCCATCACCTGCAAACGGTCCGGGCAATGACAAGGGGCCGCAAAGTGGCGACAACAAAGCATCATAATGGTACTGAGCGACTCCGCTGATCGCCCGGAAACGGGAAGTCAGTTCGGGCCCGGTAATCAGGAGTTTCGGGGCTGCGTCTTCCAGCATCATCTGCAGACGGTCGTCCGGGTAACCGGTATCCAGCGGTAGCCAGACGGCACCCAACCGAACAATAGCCTGTAATGCCAGCGACAAACAGACTGAGCGCGGCAGGGCGACAGCCACAATATCCCCGCGACTCACACCCGCCTGATGCAGTTGCTGTGCCAGTGCCAGGCCCTGCTGGTGCATTTCGTGATAAGTGAGTTGCTGATGCACATCCGCCAGACCAATCGCCTGAGGTGAAGACAACGCCTGCTGTTCCAGCAGGTCAGATAAGGTGGTTGCCGGCACAGGGTGTTCTGCCTGACCGATATCAGCAAGCTGTTGTTGCTCTTTAGCATTCAGAATGATCGCCTCTGAACATTTCAGACCCGCTGACTGGCCAAACTGTTTTGCCAGTAATGGCAGACGATCCAGATGTTCCTGAAGCAGGCCGGCATCATAGCGTCCGGCATTAGCCAGTATTCCAAAGGTTACATCGCCGGATTCGCCGGGGAAAATGGCGATTTCCAGATCACGTACCGGGCCGGAGGCAAGATGACGGGTATCGGCATGCAGGCCACTAAAACTGAGCTGATAATCAAACATTTTAACGTTGATCACCGGACCATACAGTGGATCGCTGTCGCCGTGACGGCCGGCATCCCGCATCACCTGTTCCGAATCGTAACGCTGGTGGCGGCGGTTTTTCTTAATTTCTTTAGCCAGCCGGGCTGCCAGTTCAGGCAGTGTCAGGTTGGGCTGATAATCGACAGCCATCGGTAATACATTGATGACCGGACCTGTGGCGCACAGAGCTGCTGAGCCAAGGCGGCGCATAAAGATAAATCCACTGCTGAAAGGTTGCTGTCCGGTCAGACGAGCCAGCCAGACAGCAACCAGCGCAATTGCTCCGTCGGTGAGCGTCAGTTGTTCGGCTGTCAGTTGGCTACACAGTGGTTGCAGATCGGTGGCGGACAAGGTCAGTTGCAGCCGGATAAGTTCAGTCGAAGGGTGCTGCCCGCTCAGTGGCTGTTCAGAGAGGCTAACCGGCGCAGGCAGTGTTTTGACTTTCTCCTGCCAGTAGCCGGCATCCCGTTGCCAGCCGGCAGACTGTTGGTAATCCAGATATTCAGTAACCACGTCACTGAACGGAGTGAACGGTGAGGGCCCCGTATCAGTTTGCTGGCATAAAGCCGTGTAGATCTCAGCAATACGTCGGGTAAGGGCTGTGAAACTGAAACCATCGATCGCAATATGATGATAACGCTGATACCAAAGCCAGTGGTTATCTGCGATCTGCAAAATCAGATTACGATACATCGGTTTACCCGGAGCCAGTCGCAAATCACTGTGTAAATCCTGGTGCATCAGGTGTTCTGCGGTCTGACGTGGATCCCCCTCTTCACGAAGGTCACGAAATTCCGCGTCAATGACCGGCGCCTGACCGGGGCATTGCATGGCTTCACCCTCGATTTCTTCAAACACCATATGCAGGGTATCAGCCTCAGCCAGACCATGGCGGATAGCCGCGGTGAGATGCGGCAGCGAGATCTCGCCCTGTAATTCTGTCACATGGGCCACCGCGTAGGCATTGCTGTAAGGTGATAGCTGATCTGCCAGCCAGATCCCCGGTTGTGCTGCGACCAGCGGCAGCCAGCGTGTTTGTTCAGACATAATGACTTCCGGTACTCAGTTGTGCCGCAGGGCGGATATCCGTCCAGTGTGATTCCAGCCATAGCAGGCATTGTTCCTGTGGGCAGGGGCCATAAACCCGCAGCCAGCCGTCAGGGACAGTAATAGATTCCGGCCACAGACTGAACTGCCCTGCATGATTTTTCAGTACGCTGGCAGAGGCGTCTGGCTGGTCAAAAGGATGAAGATTCTTCATATCAGACTCCTTCCCGGGATGACTCAGGATGAGTATTAAGAGTGGCCTGTAATCCATTGAGTAGTCCGCCACGCCAGCACAGCGCGTCATGGCCCCCCTCAATAAATTCCAGTGTGGCGGTAATATTCTGTCGGCACAGCGCATCGTAGAGCGCACTGTTGGCCTGACAAATAACCTGTTCACGGTGGCCCGCCTCCAGATAAATCCGGCGTGGCGCAGTGGTAAAGGCATGTTGTTCCAGTTGTTCAGTGAGCCAGCCGGCAGGCTGTCCACGTCCTGGCCACCAGAAAGAGCCAGACAGGCTGACGGCCATGCCAAAGGATTCCGGCTTGTGTAATGTGGCATAAACCGCGGACAATCCACCAAAACTCTGCCCGGCGATCAGGGTTCGCTCAGCCGCCGCTTGCCAGCCGGTCCATTGAGCGACCCCGGGAAGGAGTTCCTGTTGAATAGCCTGCCAGAAATCCGGATTGCAGGTCAGTTCCCGGGTACGGTGCTGACGATCGATAATATCGACCATCACGTAAATGGCGGGTGGCAACAATTGCCGATCGGTCAGTGACTGCAGGGGGGCCGCGACCGGCATTTGCTCAGCCCAGAATTGTCCGTCCAGTAGCAGCACTAACGGGCGTTCAGGATTAGCCTGTTCACCGCTCTGATATATCCGGATCTTGCGCTGGTTACCCAGCAGGGAGCTGTCCCATAAATAATGTTCCAGGGGAAGTGTCGTTTCCTGATGCTGATCCAGTGGCTGCCATTCGGGCTGCGGCGGAGCATCCGGCATATGTAACGGAGAGACTGACATTCCCCGGCCACCTGACCAGTGTCGCAACGGATTAAGCGGGTCATACCCGGCATGAGAGAATTTTTCCCGCCACCATTCCCGCCTCTGGAAGATATCGGCTGCGTCGTCAGGTCGTTCAGCGGTGGTATCCGGAATCAGGCAGTAGCTGCCACGCCAGTTGGAAGGCAGCCGGGTTTGCCAGAACCAGACATCAGTTCCGGCAACGCGTTGCAGTGAGCGGGGCGGCGTTTTCTGGTGGTGGTCCGTGATACCGGTGATATTAATCCAGACATGGCGATAACCAGAGGTCGTTTCATTACCCTGGGGGTCACGCCACAGAAAAGTGACTTCACATTCGCTGCCAACAGCAGGCGAAATACGTGGAAGCCCTTGTTGTTGTTGCTGTTGCCACCAGGATTCACTCCCGGGGTGCTCGGTAAACCAGTCAGGGATAGCCATTCGTGGGATAGTCAAATCACTTAAAAAAATAGAGTAATTAATAATAGTATTGATAATTATTTCTGTTTGCAATAAGGTGTTGCGGCGCCTGTCTTTGCTGTTACAGAAACTGCCCTTATCCCTGCCGTCCGCCGGTATTTCTCATTGCTAAAGCAGTTGTCCGCAAAGGCGTAGCTGAACACTTTATGAAAAACGTGGCTAAATAACCGGATTTTCTCCAGCCAGCCTGGTCTGCGCGTGGCAGAAGACCAGGATCATTCTAATGAAAAAAATATCTCTGCTTTCCACTGCTATCTGCCTTGAGCTCGGGGCATCGGCGTTACTCTTTTCATACCCGGTACTGGCAGCTGACAACACCACTAACGATACAGCGGCCAGCCAGCAACAGGCGACTGAACCAACGGCAGTCAGCAAGACTGATACCGACAGTGGCACGATTGTGGTGACCGCCAGGCAACAAAATTTACAGGCTCCGGGCGTTTCCACCATTACCGCAGACGAAATCCGTAAACATCCGCCGGCCCGTGATGTCTCTGAAATTATTCGTACCATGCCTGGCGTTAACCTGACCGGGAACTCGACCAGTGGTCAGCGCGGTAATAACCGTCAGATTGACATCCGTGGGATGGGGCCGGAAAACACCCTGATTCTGATTGATGGCAAACCGGTTTCCAGCCGCAACTCGGTCCGTTTTGGCTGGCGTGGAGAGCGGGATACCCGGGGGGATACTAACTGGGTACCACCGGAGATGATTGAACGTATTGAAGTGATCCGGGGTCCTGCCGCGGCTCGTTACGGTAATGGTGCAATGGGTGGGGTGGTGAATATCATCACCAAACAGGCGACTAACCAGTGGCATGGATCCTGGGATACCTACCTGAATGCGCCCCAGCATAAATCGGAAGGCTCCACCAAACGTACTAACTTTAGCCTGATGGGGCCGGTTTCTGACAGCCTGACACTGAGTATCTGGGGTAATCTGGATAAAACGCAGGCCGATGCCTACGATATCAACGAGTCGCATACTACTCCTCGCCCGGGCTTGTATGCGGGTGGCTATCCTGCTGGGCGCGAAGGGGTTATAGATAAGGAATTGCACGGTAAATTAAACTGGGAATTTGCCCGTAACCAGCATCTGGAATTTGAAGCAGGTACCAGCCGTCAGGGAAATCTGTATGCCGGCGATACCCAGAATACCAACACGACAGATTTCGTAAAATCGATGTACGGTAAAGAGACTAACCGTATTTATCGTCAGAACTATTCACTCACCTGGACCGGGGTCTGGGATAGCGGGGTCAGTACCAATACTTACGCTCAGTATGAAAGAACCCGTAACTCAAGATTGTCTGAAGGGCTGGCTGGAGGGTTTGAAGGCGTACCGAGTGGTGGTTTTGCTGATATCGATTTAGGTGATGTACTGCTGCACAGTGAAGTTAGCATTCCGTTTAACCTGATGGTAAATCAGAACCTGACGCTGGGTACCGAATGGAATCAGCAGAAAATGAAAGACGGAGTATCGACCAGTCAGGCACTGACCGGGGACAGAACCGGGGGGGCGATTGACGGGATAACAACCGGGAAACGCGACCCGTACTCCAGCGCCGAAATTTTCTCGTTGTTTGCTGAAGATAATATGGATATTACCGACAGCACTGTGCTGACCCCGGCGCTGCGTTTCGATCACCATTCGGTTTCAGGAACTAACTGGAGCCCGTCACTGAATCTGTCGCAGGGGCTGACCGAGAACATTACCCTGAAAATGGGGATTGCCCGGGCTTATAAAGCCCCTAATCTGTATCAGACCAACAGAAATTATATTTTATACAGTAATGGTCAGGGCTGTAAAGGCTATGCCGGTTCAGGCGTCGGATGTTATCTGATGGGTAACGATAATCTGAAAGCTGAAACCAGTACCAACAAAGAGATCGGGCTGGAATATAAAGATGATGCCGGTCTGCAGGCCGGAGTTACCTGGTTCCGCAACGACTATCGCAACAAGATTGAGGCGGGTACCAGTTCTATTGGTACCAGCAGTACCGGCACGTATATCTACCAATGGCAAAATGTTCCGAAAGCCGTCGTAGAAGGTCTGGAAGGCACGCTGAATATTCCGGTTACCGATACCCTCAGCTGGAATAACAATATGACCTGGATGCTGCAGAGTAAGAATAAAACCACCGGTGATCGCTTATCGGTTATTCCGCAGTTTACCCTGAATTCCGGACTCACCTGGCAGGCGCGTGAAGATCTGTCTCTGGCAACAACCTTTACCTGGTATGGGCGTCAGAAACCTAAACGTCTCGACTATCGCGGTAATGTGGTCAGTTACCCTGACACCCGCGAAGTCAGTCCGTACAGTATCGTCGGTGCCAGTGCGACCTGGGATGCGACCAAAAATGTCAGCATCACTGCCGGGATAGAGAATCTGTTTGATAAACGCCATTTCCGTGAAGGTAACGCCCAGTCTACGGGAACCATTACCTCTTCAGGAGTGGTTAACCCGATTACTATCTACGGTGCCGGTGCGAATACTTATAACGAATCAGGGCGGACGTTCTATATGAGTCTGAATACCCACTTCTGATAAGTGAGCGACATAAAAAAGCCGCCCTCAGAGATGAGCGCGGCTTTTTGTTTACCGAATCAGTACTGTTGGTAAAGATCGCGATACAGACGGCTTTCAAAGCGCACCAGCGGAGCGCGGCGGGTACGCTGGTCCTGCGGCGGTACCGCGTAGCCGGAGAGATACTGCACAAACGCGATTTTATTGCCGTTAGCGGTGGTCAGGAATCCTGCCAGGTTATAAACCCCCTGCAAAGAACCGGTTTTCGCCGATAACTTACCATCTACCCCGGCCTCATGCAGACCGCCCCGGTACTGCAGGGTTCCGTCATGTCCGGATAATGGCAGCATGCTGATAAAGTCCAGCGTACTGTCGTTTTTACCAATGTATTGCAATGCCTGCATCATGGTGGTGGGGGCAACCAGGTCGTGGCGCGACAGACCGGAACCGTCCATCTGCACCGTATTCCCGAAATCAATCCCGGCTTTCTCTTTCAGAATTCTCCTGACCGCATCAGAACCCGCGCGGTAAGTGCCTGGTACGTTAAAGTAGTGATGGCCAATGGTACGGAAAATAGTATCGGCATACATGTTATCGGACACCTTCAGCATATGGCGCAACAGATCATGTAGCGGTGCTGAATCATGGCTGGCAAGTACGGTACCCGGAGGGGTCGGCTGAGTTTGCCGTAACAGATGACCACTGTAGTCGATATCTGCCTGACGCAATTCATCACGCAGAATTTCACCGGCCCAGGCGGCGCCATCCTGCACAGCAAAGGCTAACGGAAGCGGGTCGGCGCGTTTACGCAAACACCCGGTCAGGGTATAGCGGTTTAATTCACCCGGTACTACATCGAGTTCACAATACTGGCCTTCTCCGGAATTGGGGGCGATAGTCTTCACTTCGCTGAACATATGTGCCGGATAGTAGGAGGCTATACGAATATAGGCGTTTTGCCCGGGAGTATCAGCACTGTAGAGGGCAACAGAAAAACAGTTTTTGTCGATAATTGCGGCCCCCGGTGGAGCACTGAAACACTGGGTCAGATCGTTCCAGGGCCAGCCCGGAGCAGCATCATGGCTGGCAAATACTGAGGTATCAATCACCAGGTTACCCTGAATATGGGTGACCCCCTGTTTTTTCAGACTACTCACCATCGCCCGTAAATCCTGACGGGTAAATGACGGGTCACCGTCGAATCGCGCCACCAGGTCACCCTGTAATGTACCGTTACTGATTTTACCTTTTGTTTCAAACGTGGTCTGAAACCTGAAATCTTTGCCCAGTTCCAGCAGCGCGGCCAGTGATGTGAAAATTTTCATCGTACTGGCAGGCAACGACATACGCTGACCGTTATAGTCCACCAAAGGTTCCTGCGAGCCGACTTTTTGTGCCAGGAACGCCAGACTGGCCCCGCTTGGCAAATATTGTGTATATTGCTCTACAGGGATAGCGGCCTGAGCCTGCAGAGTAAAAGCGAGAGTCAATCCTGATATAAGTCGTAAAAATCGCATAATCTCGGGCTAAGTGACGGAGGAAGCCGCAATACTACGTCCCCTTATGGGGGAAAGTAAACGATGACCCATAGGGAACTCCGGGGTAAAATACGTATCAAAATGAAAAACTGACGCTTGCCTGTGGTTAAACATGCCCCGGGCAGGCTTGTTTTATTCTGAAATTAATGCGTTGCAGGACGCTATTCTCTGCAGTCATCAGTCAGGATGACACTTCTACACATAAGATAATGAGGAGTTTAAGATGAGTCAGGTTCCTATGACGCTACGTGGTGCTGAAAAACTGCGTACAGAACT
The DNA here is from genome assembly GCF_002345795.1 of Tatumella sp. UBA2305. Taxonomy (NCBI): domain Bacteria; kingdom Pseudomonadati; phylum Pseudomonadota; class Gammaproteobacteria; order Enterobacterales; family Erwiniaceae; genus Tatumella; species Tatumella sp. UBA2305. The sequence continues at coordinate 218,045 of NZ_DDVT01000021.1, read as the reverse complement.
TGAAGAGCTGAAAACTGTGAAGCGTCCCCGCATCATCGCCTCTATCGCGGAAGCGCGTGAACATGGCGACCTGAAAGAAAATGCGGAGTATCATGCTGCCCGTGAAGAGCAGGGATTTTGTGAAGGGCGTATTCAGGAAATTGAAGCAAAATTATCCAATGCTCAGATCATTGATGTGACTAAAATGCCGGCCACAGGGCGGGTTATTTTTGGGGCAACCGTCACCGTCTATAACACCGGAACTGATGAAGAATCGACTTACCGGATTGTGGGTGACGATGAAGCCGATTTTAAGCAAAATCTGATTTCTGTAAATTCACCGATGGCCCGCGGATTAATTTCCAAGCAACAGGATGATGTTGCGGTCATCAAGACGCCGGGTGGTGATGTGGAATATGAGATTCTGCGGGTGGAATACCTGTAATCTCTTGCTACGCTTAAGTAACAGAATGTCACTTTTACCGTTAAGTGATTCAGCGGATGAGTAAAAATGTGCGGTAACTCTGCATTGATTTACTTAGCGTGGTAACATAAGTTGCCTGAATGAAATGTAAAGAATGGAAAAGGCCGCGGGTGCGGCCTTTTAACCCACAGCGCAGCTGTGGCAATTTCTTCGGGCGCCGTTACCGGTACGGCGCAGAAATTCAGCGAGGCAGAGAAATTTTATTCTCTTTTGAGCGGCGATACAGCACCAGTATTTTGCCAATAACCTGAACTTCAGACGCCTGGGTTTCACGAATAATTGCATTAACAATCAAAGCCTTAGTTTCGCGATCTTCACCTGCGATTTTTACTTTGATCAGTTCGTGATGTTCCAGCGCGTTCTCGATTTCAGCCAGTACACCTTCGGTCAGGCCGTTGTTGCCTAACATGACAACTGGCTTCAGGGGATGGGCCAGGCCTTTCAGGTGCTGTTTTTGTTTGGTACTCAGATTCATCGTATTATTTACTTACTCAGGGATTGAAAACGGTTCATTCTACCGCCATCTCTGGTATATCGCCAAATCAACACGACTTATACGTGGTGATTTCTCGCGACAAGCACGAATTAGTTGGAAAAATTATGACCGGTAAAAAGCGTTCAGCCAGTTCCAGCCGCTGGCTTCAGGAACACTTTAGCGATAAGTATGTGCAGCAGGCACAAAAAAAAGGGTTGCGTTCGCGCGCCTGGTTTAAACTGGATGAAATTCAGCAAGGTGACAAATTATTCAAACCAGGCATGACAGTTGTTGACCTTGGCGCAGCTCCGGGTGGCTGGTCGCAATATGTGGTTCAACAAATCGGTTCCAAAGGGCGTATTATTGCTTGCGACCTGCTGCCGATGGACCCTATTGTAGGGGTAGACTTTCTGCAGGGTGATTTTCGTGACCAGGCGGTTTTAGCAGCATTACTGGAACGTGTAGGTGATGATAAAGTTCAGGTCGTCATGTCTGATATGGCACCGAATATGAGTGGTACTCCGGCAGTGGATATTCCACGTTCGATGTATCTGATAGAACTGGCGTTGGATATGTGTCGGGATATTCTGGCGCCGGGTGGTAGTTTTGTAGTGAAAGTGTTTCAGGGAGATGGCTTCGATGAATACCTGCGGGAAATTCGCTCCCTGTTTACGAAAGTGAAAATTCGGAAGCCTGACGCTTCACGTTCACGTTCACGTGAAGTGTACATTGTAGCGACTGGGCGCAAACTATAGTACCCTACGCTGTCTGTTAACATCGTTGTAATATGAGGTTAATCCCTTGAGTGACATGGCGAAAAACCTGATTCTCTGGCTAGTCATCGCAGTAGTGCTGATGTCGGTGTTCCAGAGCTTTGGGCCCAGCGAGTCGAATGGCCGGAGAGTTGATTACTCAACTTTCCTGTCGGAAGTGAACCAGGATCAGGTCCGCGAGGCACGTATTAACGGGCGTGAAATTAACGTTATCAAAAAAGACAGTGGAAAATATACGACCTATATTCCTGTCAACGATCCCAAGTTGCTCGATAATCTGCTGACTAAAAATGTAAAAGTCGTTGGTGAGCCACCGGAAGAACCAAGTCTGTTGACTTCTATCTTCATCTCCTGGTTCCCGATGCTGTTACTGATAGGCGTGTGGATATTCTTTATGCGCCAGATGCAAGGCGGTGGCGGCAAAGGCGCGATGTCTTTTGGTAAGAGCAAAGCGCGTATGCTTACTGAAGACCAGATTAAGACCACTTTTGCTGATGTCGCCGGTTGTGATGAAGCGAAAGAGGAAGTGAGTGAGCTGGTAGAATACCTGCGTGAACCGAGTCGCTTCCAGAAACTGGGTGGTAAAATTCCTAAGGGCGTCCTGATGGTCGGTCCTCCGGGGACTGGTAAAACATTGCTGGCGAAAGCGATTGCCGGTGAAGCCAAAGTTCCGTTCTTTACCATTTCCGGTTCTGACTTTGTTGAAATGTTTGTCGGTGTCGGTGCATCCCGTGTACGTGACATGTTCGAACAGGCTAAAAAAGCGGCCCCGTGTATTATCTTCATCGATGAAATCGATGCGGTGGGTCGTCAGCGTGGTGCCGGTCTCGGTGGCGGACACGATGAACGTGAGCAGACACTGAACCAGATGCTGGTTGAAATGGATGGTTTTGAAGGTAACGAAGGAATTATCGTTATTGCTGCGACTAACCGTCCGGATGTTCTTGACCCTGCATTACTGCGTCCTGGCCGTTTTGACCGTCAGGTAGTGGTTGGTTTGCCAGATGTTCGTGGTCGTGAGCAGATTCTAAAGGTGCATATGCGCCGTGTTCCGTTAGCGACTGATATTGATGCTGCTATTATCGCCCGTGGCACCCCTGGTTTCTCCGGGGCCGACCTGGCGAACCTGGTCAATGAAGCGGCATTGTTTGCAGCCCGTGGTAACAAGCGTGTTGTCTCAATGGTTGAGTTTGAAAAAGCCAAAGACAAAATCATGATGGGTGCTGAACGTCGTTCAATGGTGATGACTGAAGCCCAGAAAGAGTCAACAGCATACCACGAAGCAGGACACGCCATTATCGGCCGTTTGGTTCCTGAACATGACCCGGTACATAAAGTGACTATTATTCCTCGTGGTCGTGCATTAGGCGTGACTTTCTTCCTGCCGGAAGGAGATGCCATCAGTGCCAGCCGCCAGAAACTCGAAAGTCAGATCTCTACACTGTACGGTGGTCGTCTGGCAGAAGAGATTATCTATGGTGCCGAGAAGGTCTCTACCGGGGCATCTAACGATATTAAAGTGGCAACCAACCTGGCACGTAACATGGTAACGCAATGGGGCTTCTCAGAAAAACTGGGACCATTACTGTATGCTGAGGAAGATGGTGAAGTGTTCCTGGGTCGTTCAGTCGCCAAAGCGAAGCATATGTCTGATGAGACTGCGCGTATTATCGACCAGGAAGTGAAACACCTGATTGACAGCAATTATCAGCGTGCCCGTACCATCCTTAATGAAAACATGGATATCCTACATTCCATGAAAGATGCATTAATGAAGTACGAGACTATCGATGCACCACAGATTGATGATCTGATGGCCCGCCGTGAAGTACGTCCACCGGCTGGCTGGGAAGAACCCAAAAATAATGGTTCTTCTTCAGACAACAACAGTGGTACCCCTGCTCCTCAGGCTCCGCGTCCGGTCGATGAACCGCGCACCGAGAACCCGGGCAATACCATGTCTGAATCATTCGATAAATAAGCTGTTTTTGCGTTAAAATACAACCCCGGCTGGTCCGGGGTTTTTTTTTGCTGATTTTTGTTGCCGGGAGACCATCTGATGAAGTTGTACGCCAGGGATTCTGAACTTGACCTTTCATTTCCCCATGTGATGGGAATTCTGAATATCACCCCTGATTCATTTTCGGATGGTGGCAGTCATGCGACATTAACCGACGCAATCACCCACACCAATGAAATGGTCAATGCCGGCGCGACTATCATTGATGTCGGAGGAGAATCGACCCGTCCGGGGGCAACTGATGTCAGTGTTGAAGAAGAACTGGATCGGGTGATTCCTGTGGTGACTGAAATTGCCCGCCGTTTTGAAGTCTGGATCTCGGTGGATACTTCCCGCCCGGAGGTGATTCGCGAATCTGCACGGGCAGGGGCTCATCTGATTAACGATATCCGGGCATTACAGATGCCAGGTGCACTGTCGGCAGCGGCCGAAACCGGATTACCTGTCTGCATTATGCATATGCAGGGGCAACCAAAAACCATGCAGCAGGCGCCTGACTATGATGATGTCGTGGCCGAAGTGGACCGCTTTTTTGCTGAGCAGATTGAACGCTGCCTTGCCGGGGGCATACAAAAACAGAACCTGATACTCGACCCGGGCTATGGTTTTGGTAAAACACTGGCGCATAATTACCAGTTGCTGGCTAACCTGAGCCATTTTCATCATTTCGGATTGCCGCTGTTGGCTGGAATGTCCAGAAAATCGATGATAGGTCAGTTATTAAATGTCGGGCCGTCACAACGTCTGAATGGCAGCCTGGCTTGCGCTGTCATTGCTGCGATGCAGGGAGCGCAAATTCTCCGTGTGCATGATGTTAAAGAAACCGTTGAAGCAATACGGGTTGCAGAAGCCACATTAAGAGCGAAAGGATAACAGTATGAGTGAGCGTAAATATTTCGGCACCGATGGAATACGTGGCAAGGTTGGAGAAGCGCCGATTACGCCAGATTTTGTCCTGAAACTGGGCTGGGCCGCAGGAAAAGTCCTGGCCCGTCACGGTTCGAAAAAAATCATTATCGGTAAAGATACCCGTATTTCCGGCTATATGCTGGAATCTGCGCTGGAAGCCGGACTGGCAGCCGCAGGTTTATCGGCAGCATTCACCGGCCCAATGCCAACGCCGGCCATCGCCTATCTTACCCGGACCTTCCGTGCTGAAGCGGGGATCGTGATTTCTGCTTCGCATAATCCTTTTGATGATAACGGTATAAAGTTCTTCTCTACCGAAGGGACTAAATTACCCGATGATGTGGAAGCTGCGATTGAGCTGGAGATGGAAAAAACCATCACCTGCGTACCTTCCGCAGAACTCGGTCGTGCCAGCAGGATTGTCGATGCAGCCGGGCGTTATATCGAATTCTGCAAAGGGACGTTTCCAAGTGAGCTCAATCTTAATGGTATGAAAATCGTAGTCGATTGTGCCAATGGTGCGACTTACCACATTGCACCGAACGTGCTGCGTGAACTCGGCGCTGAAGTGATTACTATCGCGGCTCAGCCCGATGGCATGAACATCAATAAGGAGTGTGGTGCTACCGACCTGCGGCTGTTGCAAAAACGGGTACTGGATGAACAGGCACAACTCGGTATAGCCTACGATGGTGACGGAGACCGGATTATGATGGTCGACCACGAAGGTAATCAGGTCGACGGAGACCAGATTCTGTATATCGTGGCCCGTGAGAAACTTCGTCAGGGGAAATTACGTGGCGGGGTTGTGGGTACCCTGATGAGTAATATGGGCCTGGAGTTAGCGCTTAAACAGCTGGGTATCCCGTTTGCCAGAGCAAAAGTGGGGGACCGTTATGTCCTGGAAAAACTGCAGGAAAAAGGCTGGCAGTTGGGGGCCGAGAATTCCGGACATGTTATCCTGCTGGATAAAACGACCACCGGTGACGGTATTGTGGCTGGTTTGCAGGTGCTGACAGCTATGGTTCGTAACCATATGAGCCTGCACGATCTGTGCAGTGGCATGAAATTGCTACCGCAGGTATTAGTGAATGTGCGTTTCAGCGGCGAGAAAGATCCGCTTACAGCGGAGTCTGTGAAACAGGCCACTGACACAGTAGAGAAAGAACTGGCGGGGCGGGGCAGAGTCTTGTTACGTAAATCCGGCACAGAACCCTTGATTCGCGTGATGGTCGAAGGTGAAGATCGTCAGCAGGTTACATTGCTGGCTAACCGAATTGCCGATGCGGTTAAAGCGGTTTGATAATCTCAGGGTGTCGCCGGATAAACGCTGGCTACTCCCTGTGTTCCGGCTAAAAACGGGTGTTTTTGGTAAAGTCATGGCGATAATTGTCATCGTCTGCTGTTTTTATCACCAAACGAAAAAAGTCCGGTAAATTGCTCTTGCAGAGCGTGTCGGCATTGGTTAGTATTCAGACCCGCTTCTGATGGGTGTGGATATATCCATTGGCGCCTGGTGAAGTTTTAACTGTACGGTAGCGTGCAAGGAAACAGGTTAATTATGTACGAAGCTCTTTTAGTTATTTTCCTTCTGGTAGCAGTCAGCCTGGTAGCTATGGTGATGCTGCAGCAAGGTAAAGGCGCTGATATGGGTGCATCTTTTGGTGCTGGTGCGTCAGGAACGTTGTTTGGATCTAATGGGTCAGGTAACTTTATGACTCGTATGACCGGCATTCTGGCTGCGCTGTTCTTTATCATTAGTCTGTTGCTTGGCAACCTGAACACTAATAAAACCGCCAAAGGAAGTGAGTGGGATAATCTGAGTGCTCCTGCTAAGTCTGAACAGACTCAACAGCCAGCTAAACCGGTAGCACCAGGTAGTGATATCCCGCAGTAAACAGCAGTAATCCTACTTTCGACGAATGTTTTCTCCGTCGTCTTAAGCAGTACCGAGGTGGTGGAATTGGTAGACACGCTACCTTGAGGTGGTAGTGCCCATTAGGGCTTACGGGTTCAAGTCCCGTCCTCGGTACCAGTTCAGTTTAACTTGCATTTTTTGCATGTTCGGCGTAAAATTCGCCACGATTTCGGACGCGGGGTGGAGCAGCCTGGTAGCTCGTCGGGCTCATAACCCGAAGGTCGTCGGTTCAAATCCGGCCCCCGCAACCACTTTCCCTTAGAGTTGTTTTTCAAAATACCAACAGGTCTCCGTATTCACCTGGTTTTGAAAAAAATTCTTTTGGTATGTGTTTTGTCACAGATCGACAAACACAGGGTCCAGTGATAAAAAGCCCCGAATATTCGGGGTTTTTTATTATCAGGTAATAGTGATTTTGGGCTTTATGCCCTTTTTTTATGTCTTGGGGGTGGGCTTGTCCACATTAGAGCAAAAATTAACCGAATTAGTTACCGCTCCGGTTGAAGCGCTTGGCTACGAACTGGTCGGTATTGAGTTTGTTCGCGGCCGTGTTTCGACGCTGCGCATCTATATTGACAGTGAGAATGGTATCAACGTTGATGATTGCGCTGATGTCAGCCGCCAGGTCAGCGCTGTAATGGATGTCGAAGATCCGATTACGGTGGCGTATAACCTTGAAGTTTCATCACCGGGTCTGGAAAGACCGTTGTTTAACGCAGCACACTATCAGCGTTTTACCGGCGATGAGGTAAGTCTGGTGTTGCGGATTGCGGTACGAAACCGCCGTAAGTGGCAGGGCATCATTAAAGCTGTAGAAGGTGAAATGGTGACCGTGACCGTCGAGGGTAATGATGAAGTGTTCGCGCTGAGTAATATTCAGAAAGCGAATCTGGTCCCCCATTTTTAAACGTCCGGATTGAGGCTAACCAGGATGAACAAAGAAATCTTAGCTGTTGTAGAAGCCGTTTCTAACGAGAAATCCCTGCCGCGCGAAAAAATTTTTGAAGCGCTGGAAAGTGCGCTTGCAACGGCAACCAAGAAAAAATACGAACAGGAAATTGATGTTCGTGTTTGTATTGATCGTAAAAGTGGTGACTTTGATACCTTCCGTCGTTGGCTGGTAGTTGACGAAGTGACTCTGCCGACCCGCGAAATTACGCTGGAAGCCGCTCAGTTCGAAGACGAAAGCCTCACTCCTGGCGATTATGTTGAAGACCAGATTGAATCTGTTGTTTTTGACCGTATTACGACCCAGACGGCGAAACAGGTTATTGTACAAAAGGTACGTGAAGCCGAGCGTGCCCAGGTCGTTGACCAGTTCCGGGAGCAGGAAGGTGAGATTATCACCGGTGTGGTTAAGAAAGTTAACCGTGACAATATTTCCCTGGAAGTGCGTCCGACCGATGGCTCTGCGACCAGTGCTGAAGCGGTAATTATCCGTGAAGATATGCTGCCGCGGGAGAACTTCCGTCCGGGTGACCGTATCCGTGGAATTCTGTACGCAGTGCGTCCGGAAGCCCGTGGTGCTCAACTGTTCGTCAGCCGCTCTAAACCGGAAATGCTTAAAGAGCTGTTCCGCATTGAAGTGCCGGAAATCGGCGAAGAAGTGATTGAAATTAAAGGCGCAGCCCGTGATCCGGGTTCACGTGCCAAAATCGCAGTAAAAACGAATGACAAACGTATCGACCCGGTAGGCGCCTGTGTAGGTATGCGCGGGGCTCGTGTGCAGGCCGTATCCAGCGAACTGGGCGGTGAGCGTATCGATATCGTGCTGTGGGATGATAATCCGGCACAGTTTGTTATTAATGCCATGGCACCTGCTGATGTCGCCTCCATTGTGGTGGATGAAGACAATCACACCATGGATATCGCTGTTGAAGCCGGCAATCTGGCTCAGGCGATTGGCCGTAATGGCCAAAACGTACGTTTAGCCTCTCAACTGAGCGGTTGGGAACTGAACGTAATGACGGTTGATGACCTGCAGGCGAAACACCAGGCAGAAGCTCATGCAGCCATCGATATGTTCACAAAATACCTCGATATTGACGAGGATTTCGCCACTGCACTGGTCGAAGAAGGATTCTCTACCCTGGAAGAACTGGCGTATGTGCCGGTGAATGAGCTGCTGGAAATAGACGGGCTCGACGAAGATATGGTAGAGGCTCTGCGTGAACGAGCTAAAAATGCGTTGACCACCCTGGCGTTGGCCAAAGAAGAAAGTCTGGGTAACCAGAAACCTGCTGATGATTTACTGGCATTGCAGGGGATGGATAAAGATCTGGCTTATCGTCTGGCGGCAAAAGGCGTCAGTACTCTGGAAGATTTGGCTGAACAGGGTATTGATGACCTGACAGATATTGAAGAGCTTTCTGCAGAGAAAGCTGGCGAGCTGATTATGGCCGCACGTAATATCTGCTGGTTCGGCGGTGACGCGTAACAAACAGGAAGGAACAGCATGACTGATGTAACTGTAAAATCGCTGGCTGCAGAAATTGAAACGCCTGTGGATCGTCTGGTACAGCAACTGGCTGACGCAGGGATCTCTAAGTCTGAAAATGATTCTGTGACTGAACAGGAAAAACAAAGTTTACTGTCATATCTGAATCGTGAGCATGGAAATGCCGATTCAGGTAAACTCACTTTGCAACGCAAAACACGTAGCACCTTGAATATTCCTGGCACCGGGGGTAAAAGTAAATCGGTGCAAATTGAAGTCCGCAAAAAGCGTACCTACGTGAAAGATGATGCCGAAGCTGAACGCCAGGCAGAAGCAGAAGCGCAGGCACAGCGTGAAGCGGAAGAGACGGCACGCCGTGAGGCAGAAGAGAAAGCCAAACGTGCTGCTGAAGAAAAAGCGAAACGTGAAGCTGAAGATAAAGCTAAGCGTGAGGCAGAAGAAAAAGCCAAACGTGTAGCTGCGGAAACAAAAACAGTGACCAATCAACAAAAGAACGATATGACCCAGGCAGCGCCATCAGATAAAGCCCGTCGCGAAGCGGAAGCCGCTGAACTTAAGCGTAAAACCGAAGAAGAAGCTCGCCGCAAGCTGGAAGCTGATGCAAAACGCATTGCGGAAGAAGCCCGCAGACTGGCAGAAGAGAAAGGCGACGAGTGGCAGAAGCCGGTTGAAGCCGAAGATGCTTCTGACTATCACGTGACTACTTCCACCCATGCGCGTCAGGCTGAAGACGAAAATGACCGCCAGGTAGAAGGTGGCCGTGGTCGCGGGCGTACTGCTACTAAAAGCCCGCGGGCTAAGAAAAGTAACAAACATTCCGAAGCGAAAACTGACCGTGAAGAAGCACGTGCAGCAATTCGTGGCGGCAAAGGTGGAAAACACCGTAAGGGCAGTGCCCTGCAGCAGGGCTTTAATAAGCCAGCCCAGGTGGTTAACCGCGATGTAGTGATCGGTGAAACTGTCACTGTGGCCGAACTGGCGAACAAAATGGCCGTTAAAGGTTCTCAGGTCATCAAAGCCATGATGAAACTGGGTGCCATGGCAACGATTAACCAGGTTATCGATCAGGAAACTGCTCAGCTGGTTGCCGAAGAAATGGGTCATAAAGTCATCCTGCGTCGTGAGAACGAGCTGGAAGAAGCCGTGATGAGTGACCGTGATACCGGTGGAAATACTGAAGCTGAATCACGTGCGCCTGTCGTGACCATTATGGGTCACGTCGACCACGGTAAAACTTCTTTGCTGGATTACATTCGTTCCGCGAAAATTGCTTCCGGCGAAGCCGGCGGTATTACTCAGCATATCGGTGCTTACCACGTTGAGACTGAAAACGGGATGATCACCTTCCTGGATACCCCGGGCCACGCCGCGTTTACCGCCATGCGTGCCCGTGGTGCTCAGGCTACGGATATCGTTATCCTGGTCGTTGCCGCGGATGATGGTGTTATGCCGCAGACAGTCGAAGCTATTCAGCATGCGAAAGCCGCGAATGTACCGGTGGTGGTTGCCGTCAACAAAATTGACAAGCCTGATGCTGATCCGGATCGGGTGAAAAATGAGCTGACTCAGTACGGAATTATTCCGGAAGAGTGGGGCGGCGAGAATATGTTCGTCAACGTTTCTGCAAAAGCAGGTACCGGGGTTGATGATCTGCTGCAGGCAATCCTGCTGCAGGCTGAAGTTCTGGAACTGAGCGCAGTTCGCAGCGGTATGGCCAGTGGTGTCGTGATCGAGTCTTTCCTGGACAAAGGCCGTGGTCCGGTGGCGACGGTTCTGGTTCGTTCCGGTACTCTGAACAAAGGCGATATCGTTCTGTGTGGTTTTGAGTATGGGCGTGTTCGTGCAATGCGTAACGAACTGGGGCAGGATGTTCAGGAAGCGGGTCCATCCATTCCGGTCGAAATCCTCGGTCTGTCAGGTGTTCCTGCGGCGGGTGATGAAGCGACAGTGGTACGTGATGAGAAGAAAGCCCGTGAAGTTGCTCTGTATCGTCAGGGTAAATTCCGTGAAGTTAAACTGGCTCGTCAGCAGAAATCTAAACTGGAAAACATGTTTGCGAACATGACCGACGGTGATGTATCTGAACTGAATATCGTACTGAAAGCAGACGTACAGGGATCGGTAGAAGCTATCGCTGACTCGTTACTGAAACTGTCTACCGATGAAGTTAAAGTGAAGATTGTTGGTTCAGGTGTCGGTGGGATTACCGAAACGGATGCCACGCTGGCAGCGGCTTCTAATGCTATCGTACTGGGCTTCAACGTTCGTGCTGATGCTTCCGCTCGCCGGGTCATCGAATCCGAGAGTCTGGATCTGCGCTACTATTCCGTTATCTATAACCTGATCGACGAAGTTAAAGCAGCCATGAGCGGCATGCTGGCACCGGAATACAAACAGCAGATTATCGGTCTGGCAGAAGTCCGTGATGTGTTTAAATCACCTAAGTTTGGTGCCATTGCAGGTTGTATGGTGACCGAAGGTGTGGTCAAACGTCATAATCCAATCCGTGTTCTGCGTGACAACGTGGTTATCTATGAAGGTGAGCTGGAATCCCTGCGTCGCTTCAAAGATGACGTTAACGAAGTCCGTAACGGCATGGAATGTGGTATCGGTGTGAAGAACTACAATGATGTTCGCGCCGGCGATTCTATCGAAGTGTTTGAAGTTATTGAGATCAAACGTACTATCGATTAATCGTTACCGGGTTAAGACGATTTGGGAGGCCACTGGCCTCCCGAATTATTTGAAAGGAGCCGAAATATGGCCAAAGAATTCGGCCGTTCCCAGCGCGTTGCTCAGGAACTGCAAAAAGAAATTGCGTTGATTATTCAGCGTGAAATCAAAGATCCGCGTGTCGGACTTATGGTGACGGTATCGAGCGTGGAAGTCTCGCGTGATCTTGCCTATGCCAAAGTATTCGTCACGTTTCTGAATGATAAAGATGAAGATGCCGTTAAAGGCGGGATCAAAGCCTTACAGGATGCCTCCGGATTTATCCGGACCCTGCTTGGGAAAGCAATGCGTCTGCGTATTGTACCGGAACTGACATTCTTCTATGACAACTCACTGGTGGAAGGGATGCGCATGTCAAACCTGGTCAGCCGTGTTGTTAAACAGGATAATGAACGTCGCGGTGATACCCCTGAAGAACACGGGGAGGAGTAATGGGACGTCCCCGTCGCCGTGGCCGTGATATCCATGGCGTTCTGTTGCTGGATAAACCTACCGGGATATCCTCCAATGATCTGCTGCAAAAAGTAAAACGTATTTATAACGCTAACAGAGCCGGACATACCGGAGCGCTGGACCCGCTGGCGACCGGTATGCTGCCTGTCTGCCTCGGTGAAGCGACCAAATTTTCCCGTTACCTGCTCGATTCTGATAAGCGTTACCGCGTGATTGCCCGTCTGGGGCAGCGTACCGACACTTCCGATGCTGATGGTAATGTGGTGCAGGAACGACCGGTTGTTTTCACCCCTGACATATTGCAACAGGCACTGAACAGTTTTCGCGGGGAGACCCTGCAGGTGCCTTCGATGTTTTCAGCACTGAAACATCAGGGGCGGCCGCTGTATGAGTATGCCCGCCAGGGAATTACCATTGAGCGTGAGCCACGGCCAATAACGGTTTATGAATTGCTGTTTATCCGGCATGAAGGTGATGAGCTGGAGCTGGAGATTCACTGTTCTAAAGGAACCTATATCCGGACCATTATTGATGATCTGGGTGAAAAGCTGGGCTGCGGAGCACATGTGACTATGTTACGGCGTGTGCAGGTGGCGGGTTATCCGACGGACAGAATGGTCACGCTGGAGCAGCTACAGGCATTGGCAGAGCCGGATGAACAGGGCGGATATCCGGCAGAGCGCCTGGATGCATTACTGATGCCGATGGACAGTCCGGCTGAAGCCTATCCGCTGGTCAATTTGCCGGAGTCAGTGAGCCACTGGTTTAAACTCGGACAGCCGGTACAGATTGCCGGTGCACCGGCCGATGGCCTGGTTCGGGTCAGTGAAGGTGAGCACGGCAAATTTATTGGTATGGCCGAGATTGACGACCAGGGGCGTGTGGCACCCCGCCGGCTGGTCGTTGAATATTTCGACTGAGTTAATTGCACTCATGCTTGCCGCAGAGTAGAATGGCGCGGCTTTAAAGTGGGGAGCTGAATTAGAGATCGGCAACCTGAAATCAAACATATACTGGAGTTTATTATGTCTCTAAGCGTAGAAGCTAAAGCAGAGATCGTTGCTAAATACGGTCGTGGTACCAATGACAGTGGTTCAACTGAAGTTCAGGTTGCTCTGCTGACTGCACAGATTAACCACCTGCAGGGTCACTTTTCTGAGCATAAAAAAGACCACCACAGCCGTCGCGGTCTGCTGCGCATGGTTTCCCAGCGTCGTAAATTGCTGGATTACCTGAAGCGTAAAGATGTAGCACGTTACACCAGCCTGATCGAAAATCTGGGTCTGCGTCGCTAAGTCTGACGAATTTTTTCGAGGGTTGGCACTGTGCTTTATTGTCGGTGAGTATCCGAAGAAAGAATTTGAGCGAGTTTCGCGAAAAGGGGGCCTTTACGGCCCCTTTTTTCGGGCGACTGGCAGTATTTCTGCTAAAACTCATGTATTGTTACCGTGAGTGATCTTTATACGCACGATTCGCGCGGCTAATGAGAAATTTTATCTGGCTATCTGCAGGACAAGATTTGTCATTAGTCGCGAGGATGCTAAGAGATCGAAACCCATGCTACAGAGAGCCTGAGAAAAGGCATCTGCACTAAAATTAAAGGATCTAAACTTTGCTGAATCCGATTGTACGTAAATTTCAGTATGGTCAGCATACCGTAACACTGGAAACCGGTATGATGGCCCGTCAGGCGACTGCCGCAGTCATGGCAAGCATTGATGACACCTGCGTGTTTGTTACCGTAGTGGGTCAGAAAAAAGCGAAACCAGGTCAGGACTTCTTCCCGTTAACGGTCAACTATCAGGAGCGTACTTACGCCGCTGGTCGTATTCCGGGAAGCTTCTTCCGTCGTGAAGGTCGTCCGAGTGAAGGCGAAACGCTGATTGCTCGTCTGATTGACCGTCCGGTTCGTCCGCTGTTCCCTGAAGGCTTTGTCAATGAAGTCCAGGTCATTGCTACCGTGGTTTCTGTTAACCCGCAGGTTAACCCTGATATCGTCGCGATGATCGGTGCTTCTGCAGCACTGTCTCTGTCTGGTATTCCGTTTAACGGACCGATTGGTGCAGCCCGTGTGGGTTACATCAACGATCAGTATGTCCTGAACCCGACCACCGATGAGATGGCGAAAACCCGTCTGGATCTGGTGGTTGCCGGTACCGAAAATGCGGTACTGATGGTGGAATCTGAAGCCGATATCCTGAGCGAAGAGCAAATGCTGGGCGCGGTGGTCTTTGGTCACGAGCAGCAGCAGGTCGTTATCGAAAACATCAAGGCTCTGGTTGCCGAAGCGGGCAAACCGCGCTGGGACTGGCAGCCTGAAGCCGCCAACGAAGCGTTGAACTCTCGTATTTCTGCGTTAGCGGAAGCACGCCTGAGCGATGCTTACCGTATCACTGAGAAGCAGGAACGTTATGAGCAGGTTAACCTGATCAAGAGCGAAACTACTGCTGCACTGTTAGCCGAAGACGAAACACTGGATGAAGGCGAAATTAGTGATCTGCTGCATGCTATCGAGAAAAATGTCGTCCGTGTTCGTATCCTGAACGGTGAACCGCGTATCGATGGTCGTGAAAAAGACATGGTTCGTGGTCTGGATGTGCGTACTGGTGTTCTGCCTCGTACCCACGGTTCTGCTCTGTTTACCCGTGGTGAAACTCAGGCGCTGGTGACCGCGACTCTGGGGACTACCCGTGATGCGCAGAACCTGGATGAGCTGATGGGTGAAAGAACTGACAGCTTCCTGTTCCACTACAACTTCCCTCCGTACTCTGTAGGTGAAACAGGGATGGTCGGTTCTCCGAAGCGTCGTGAAATCGGCCATGGCCGTTTAGCGAAACGTGGTGTACTGGCAGTGATGCCGAAAGCCGATGCTTTCCCGTATACCGTGCGTGTGGTTTCTGAAATTACCGAATCCAACGGTTCATCTTCAATGGCTTCTGTCTGTGGTGCCTCTCTGGCGCTGATGGATGCCGGTGTGCCGATTAAAGCCGCTGTTGCAGGTATTGCAATGGGCCTGGTGAAAGACGGTGAGCGCTTTGTTGTTCTGTCCGATATCCTGGGTGACGAAGATCACCTGGGTGATATGGACTTTAAAGTCGCCGGTAGCCGTGAAGGTGTCACTGCACTGCAGATGGACATCAAAATCGAAGGGATTACCCGCGAGATCATGCAGGTAGCTCTGAACCAGGCGAAAGGTGCGCGTTTGCATATCCTGGGTACCATGGAACAGGCTATCAGCACTCCTCGTATTGAAATCTCTGAATTTGCTCCGCGCATTCATACTATTCGTATTAATCCGGACAAAATCAAAGATGTCATCGGTAAAGGCGGTTCTGTTATCCGTGCGCTGACCGAAGAAACCGGCACCACCATTGAAATCGAAGATGACGGTACCGTAAAAATTGCGGCAACTGACGGTAACAAAGCGAAAGAAGCTATCCGTCGGATTGAAGAAATCACGGCAGAAATCGAAGTTGGCCGTGTCTACAACGGTAAAGTCACCCGTATTGTTGACTTCGGTGCTTTCGTCGCGATTGGCGGTGGTAAAGAAGGTCTGGTACATATTTCTCAGATCGCTGATAAGCGTGTCGAAAAAGTGACAGATTATCTGCAAATGGGTCAGGAAGTTCCGGTCAAGGTACTGGAAGTCGATCGTCAGGGTCGTGTACGCCTGAGCATTAAAGAAGCGGTCGAAAAACCGCAGGCAGAAGAAACGACTGCGGCTAACCCGGCTGACGCGGGTTAATCGTTCGATGATTATCCGGGTCTCCGCCAGGTGTGGAGATCCGGATTTATGTTATCGCGAGGGCAGGATTCCTTTGCACGGCAGGCGGATGACAGGATGTTCATCCTAATGTTTGTATTCGGGAGTGGGATAATGAAGCCTTTTTTACGCTGGGGTTTTGTTGCGACAGCTTTGGTGCTGGCAGGATGCAGCAGCTCTAATTGGCGTAAGAATGAAGTTCTTGCCGTTCCTCTGCAACCAACATTGCAGCAGGAAGTTATTCTGGCGCGTATGGAACAAATTCTTGCCAGTCGTGCCCTCACCGATGATGAACGCGCACAGCTGTTATATGAGCGCGGAGTGTTGTATGATAGTTTGGGTCTGCGGGCACTCGCACGGAACGATTTTTCCCAGGCGTTGTCTATCAGACCAGATATGCCAGAAGTGTTTAACTATCTTGGTATATACTTAACGCAGGCAGGGAATTTTGATTCTGCCTATGAAGCGTTTGATTCTGTACTTGAGCTTGATCCAACTTACAATTATGCGCATTTAAACCGTGGTATCGCCCTCTATTACGGCGGACGATACAAGTTAGCGCAAGATGATCTGCTGGCGTTCTATAAGGACGATCCTAATGATCCTTTTCGTGCACTTTGGCTGTATCTCGATGAACGTGAGATAAATGCAGACAAAGCGAAAGTAGCGCTCAAACAGCGCTATGATTCGGCGAATAAAGATCAATGGGGATGGAATATTGTCGAATTCTACCTGGGTGATATCAGTGAAAAAACACTGATGGAAAGACTTCAGGCAGATGCTACCGATAACACCTCGCTCGCTGAACATCTCAGTGAAACCAACTTCTATTTAGGTAAGTACTACCTAAGTCTGGGGGAGAAGGACAACGCAGAAGCGTTGTTCAAACTGGCGGTTGCCAACAACGTGAATAACTTTGTTGAACACCGATACGCATTGTTGGAACTGGCTGAACTTGGCCAGGCACAAGACGATTTATCAGAATCCGACCAGCAATAGCTGACGTTTTTTAACGCCCTTTGTTTATGTTTCCTGTCACCCTTTGGGGTGAGGGGCGTTTTATTCGTCAAAAACTTCTAATTTGAGCCGGTTCACACTTTTCAATGAAACTAACTGCAAGTTTTCATGACGAGTTATGTAGACTGGCCGCCGTTATCTAAGAGGCACGTGTACTACATGACTGATATTCAAACCACTTTTGCTGATCTGGGCCTTAACGAATCCATTTTGTCTGCTCTTAACGACATGGGATACGTTAAACCATCGCCTATCCAGGCGGCCTGTATTCCTCACCTGCTGGAAGGCCGTGATGTTCTGGGTATGGCTCAGACCGGTAGTGGTAAAACAGCGGCATTCTCTTTGCCATTGCTGAACAACATTGATCCTGCCCTGCGCGCACCACAAATCCTGGTGCTGGCCCCAACCCGTGAGTTGGCGGTACAGGTTGCAGAAGCTGCCACTGAATTTTCTAAACATATGCGCGGCGTTAACGTACTGGCCCTGTATGGCGGTCAGCGTTATGACGTACAGCTGCGCGCCCTGCGTCAGGGGCCACAGATCGTCGTCGGTACTCCGGGGCGTCTGCTGGATCACCTGAAGCGCGGGACTCTGGACCTGTCTAATCTGCGTGGTCTGGTTCTGGACGAAGCTGATGAAATGCTGCGTATGGGCTTCATCGAAGACGTTGAAACCATTATGGCGCAGATCCCTGACGGGCATCAGACGGCACTGTTCTCTGCAACAATGCCGGAAGCGATTCGTCGTATCACTCGTCGTTTTATGAAAGATCCACAGGAAGTGCGTATCCAGTCTAGCATCACGACCCGTCCGGACATCAGCCAGTCTTACTGGACTGCTTACGGGCGTAAAAGTGATGCCCTGGTACGTTTCCTCGAAGCAGAAGATTTTGATGCGGCAATTATTTTTGTCCGTACCAAAAATGCGACTCTGGAAGTTGCCGAAACTCTGGAACGTAGCGGTTATAACAGCGCGGCACTGAACGGTGACATGAACCAGTCACTGCGTGAACAGACTTTGGAACGCCTGAAAGATGGTCGTCTGGATATCCTGATTGCTACCGACGTAGCAGCACGCGGACTGGATGTGGAACGTATCAGCCTGGTGGTTAACTATGATATCCCACTGGATGCAGAGTCTTACGTTCACCGTATTGGTCGTACGGGCCGTGCGGGACGTGCCGGTCGTGCGCTGCTGTTTGTTGAAAACCGCGAGCGTCGCCTGCTGCGTAATATCGAACGTACCATGAAGCTGACGATCCCTGAAGTAGAACTGCCTAACGCAGATCTGCTGAGCAGCCGTCGTCAGACCAAATTTGCTGAACGTGTACAGCAACAGCTGGAAAGCAGTGATTTGGATCAGTACCGTGCACTGCTGGAAAAACTGTCCCCTCAGGAAGATCTGGATATGGAAACTCTGGCCGCAGCACTGCTGAAAATGGCCCAGGGCGAACGTCCATTAATCGTACCTGCTGATGCACCACGTCCTCCACGTCGTGAATTCCGTGATCGTGATGACCGTGGTGGCCGCGACCGTGATGATCGTCGTGGTAACCGTGATGGTGACCGCCCACGTCGTGAGCGTCGTGATGTGGGTGATATGCAGATGTACCGCATTGAAGTGGGCCGTGATGACGGTGTTGAAGTTCGCCACATCGTGGGTGCTATCGCTAACGAAGGTGATATCAGCAGCCGCTACATTGGTAACATCAAGCTGTTTGGTTCTCACTCAACGATCGAGCTGCCAAAAGGTATGCCGGGTGAAGTCCTGCAGCACTTTACCAAGACCCGTATTCTGAATAAACCGATGAATATGCAGTTGATTGGTGATGCACCTCAGTCATCCCGTGAACCTCGTCGTGGTGGTCGTGAAGGTGGTCGCGAAGGCGGACGTCGCTTCTCTGATCGCCGTGAAGGTGGTCGTGAAGGTGGACGCAGTTTCGGTGGCAACCGTGAAGGTCATCGTGGCCAGCGTCGTGAAGAAGGTACTGCACCGGCTGCACGTCGTCGCGAATACTAATCACTGAGAAAAGGGACCGTGTTCCGGTCCCTGACTAAGTCCGACAAAAAAGCGATGGTGAAAACCATCGCTTTTTTTATGTCTGTAGATTAGCTGTCAGAAATAGTTTACAGGGATTGTGCCGCAGCCATCGCCAGTGAGAACGAGTAGATACGTGCATCTGTATCGAAGATTTGCCCGTTAACCATAAACTCATCTGCCTGATATTGTTGCTGAAGAGACGCCAGTCCCTGAGCTACGGAGGCCTGATCGCCGACCAGTGACATACCCAGAGCACGGTCGACACCGTATTTTTCTGCCGGTGACCAGATATGATCCATATTTTCGACCGGAGCCGGTAACGGGCCGGGCATACCACGGCGCAGGTTAATAAACTGCTGCTGCTGTGAGGTGAACAGATAACGCGCTCTGGCTTTACTTTCCGCGGCAATCACATTCACTCCGATCATCACATAAGGCTCAGCCAGCCGTGCTGACGGACGGAATTTCTCCCGGTACAGAGTCACTGCCTGCGACAGCATGTCCGGAGCAAAATGAGAAGCGAAAGCAAACGGCAGCCCCAGATGTGCTGCCAGCTGAGCACTGTACAGGCTGGAACCCAGTAACCATAACGGGATCTGCAAGCCGGTACCTGGCACCGGCTGAACGTCAAAATGGCTGCCAGCCGGTGCATCAAACCAGCGGATCAGTTGTTCAATATCCTGCGGAAAGCTGTCTTCTGCGCTACCACTCATATGGCGGCGTAACGCCATCATAGTCCGTTGGTCAGAACCAGGCGCACGGCCGATACCTAAATCAATTCTTCCCGGATATAAGGTGGCAAGGGTACCGAACTGCTCAGCAATCACCAGAGGCGCGTGGTTAGGTAGCATCACGCCGCCGGAACCGAGGTGTAAGTGTTGAGTATTTGCCGCGAGGTAGCCAATCAGTACCGAGGTGGCCGCGCTGGCAATCCCGGTCATATTGTGATGCTCGGCCAGCCAGTAGCGATGATACCCGGCAGACTCTGCAAACCTGGCTAATGCCAGTGAATGGGTAAACGCGGCACGCGGATCAGACTGTTCCGGAATCGGAGACAGATCCAGTACCGAAAGTTTGAAGGGCTTGAGGTCAGACATATTCATACCTTTATCACACCGGGATCTCTGGCGTATTACCGGCAGAGTGACGCAAAACGCATCACTCTCAATGTATCGGTTTTTCTGTCGGATCAGCTAAGCGGATTGTGCCTCTTCTCTGTCTGCAATGCCATCCCTTCAATATTACGCCAGTAGCCATTGCAGTGAGTTGCGTCAGTAAGATCAAAAGGCATTGTTCCTTGCAGATTATCTCTGAACTGCTGTGTCAGCGCCGGCGTTTGCATATCTTCCGGCGACAGACGCAACACATCTACCATTGACTGCATGCCTTTTTGCTCATTCCCCAGGTGGTAGCAATAGCCACTCATGGTCTGAATTCCGTTCAGCACAAACACCGGCTGTCCTTCCTGAGAAAGTACCTTTCTGCCCTGTGGGTAATGAAGGCAGCAGGTCTCACAATGGTCTTTATCGCGGTTTTCTGAACGGGCAGTAAAACAGCGTGCCGACAAGGCCAGTGGCAGATGTCCATAACCAAACACCTCCACTTCAAACTGATCTCTGAAACCTGCTTCGGAACACTCCTTCAGTAGTGTCTCCAGCCAGTCACGGGACAATTCTACCGGCATGCACCAGCGCACCATTCCTTGTTTCAGTAATATTTTCAGGCTGGCCGCGTTGTATATATTCAACGCATGCCCGGCGACAAACGGCAGCCGGTTCTCTGCGGCAAGATTCACGGTGCCCATATCACTGGCTTCAATCATAAACTCACCATTACTGACATAGCGTTTCAGCTCTTTCAGTTCTGAAGGTGATTGCAGTAAGGCCAGGGTACTCAGAACCACCTGCTTACCGGCAGCGGCCAGCTGGCGGGCCATCTCCAACCATTGTGAAAAAGAGGTAGCACGCCGTTTACTACATACTGCTTCCCCAAGATAAATGATCTCAGCATCGCAGGTCGCGGCAGCACGATAAAATTCATTCAGAGTGTCGGTTGGCCAGTACCAGAGCACTGGCCCGAGTGCATATTTCATGGTGGATCCTATTGCCATTGGCGGTGCAAAGCACCGAGGGTGGTTTGTGTTCCTTCGGCCAGTTCACTCAGTTGTTGCAGCCAACGGGAGTCAACCGAAAAGTTATCAGGTGCGTGCAGGCAGCGGTCAATTGCTTGTCGCCATACCGTAGACACCTGACGGACATACGCCGGACTGCGCTGGCGGCCTTCAATTTTTACCGACACAATACCCATTCGTTGCAGTTCCGGTAGCAGGGCCAGAGTGTTCAGGCTGGTGGGTTCTTCCAGCACATGGTAGCGCTGACCATCCACCTGATAACGCCCCTTGCATAGCGTTGGATAGCCGGTATTTTCCTGCGGGCTGAACCGGTCAATCAGCACATTATTAAGCCGTGACTCCATCCCCTGACTGGTCTCTTCCCAGCGGACAAATCTGGCCGGAGAACAGGCACCCACGGTGTTTGGCGATTCCCCGGTCATCCAGGAGGACAGGTAACAGCGACCTTCGGCCATGATACACAGGCTGCCAAAGGCGAAGACCTCAAGCGGGACGGTGGTTTCCCGTGCTAACTGGCGAACCTGATGCAATGACAGAACCCGCGGCAAAACCACCCGGTGCACAGAAAATTCACGCTGATAAAAGCGGATAGCTTCGGTATTAGTGACGGAGGCCTGAACGGAAAGGTGACGCTCTGTCTGCGGATAGCGGCTACAGGCATAGTCGAGCAGTGCCGGATCGGCCATGATTAATGCATCCGCGCCACAGTTCACGGCAATATCTACCGCCTGTTGCCAACGTTTGAACCCGCCGGGGTGGGCAAAGGTATTAATAGCAACATGTAATTTTTTGCGTTGCTGATGCAGATATTTTGCGGCCTGTTCCAGTCGCTCGGGGGTAAAGTTCAGCCCCGTGAAATGCCGTGCATTGGTGTCATCTTTCAGGCCAACATAGACTGCGTCGGCACCATTTTCCGCTGCCGCTTTCAGTGCGGGCAGGTTACCTGCCGGACACAACAATTCCATACCTATCTCCAGATAAAAGCCGGTGGAAAAGTGTAGGGAAATTTATCAGCCTGAAAGTTGATTCAGGGCAGTGTATTACCGGATAGTCAGAAAAATCGTCGTCCGGGCAGATAAAATAGTGCTTCTGTTATGAGTCAAAAGGAAAGGAAGATTATGCTGCAACGGTTACATCATCAGCTGGTTACCCGGTTACCCAAATTACTGGCAGGCCCACTGGGTATTCTGCCTTTTTCCTGCAAGAAAATGTTTCTCAGACAACTGATAAACTGGCAATACCAGCAACTGATTGCAGCTGGTGATATCGACTTTTTACAAGGCCGCCGACTGGGCATCGATATCCGCGATCTGCGTCTGCAATGGGTGATGACCCTGCAACAAGGCCGTATCATGATTACCGATGATACTGTCGCGGGTGTGTGGTTCAGATCAGGAATTAATGACCTGATATTACTCGCGGCAGGCCGTAAAGACCCGGATATGTTATTCTTCCAACGCCGGCTGGTAGTTGAGGGAGATACAGAGTTGGGATTAGCGGTAAAAAACCTGATGGATGCTATTGAACCAGAATCTATGCCGGTGTTATTACGTAACGGGTTGCAGCATCTGGCTGCATTTACAGAAGCAGGAATGACACAGGACGCCAGCGTTATTACGGTGCGCGAAGAGAACTCATGCTAATTCGAACTGAAATTGGTATTGATGCACCAGGCATCGACCGTTTATTAAAAGACAGTTTCCCTTCAGATCAGGAAGCTAAACGGGTCAGAGAACTGCGTGAGCAGGGGCTGCTTACCCTGGGGATTGTTGCGACCGATGATGAGGGGCAGGTACTGGGTTACGCAGCCTTCAGTCCCGTCACGTCGGATGGCGAAGACAGTGGCTGGGTGGCATTGTACCCACTCGCTGTAAGCCGTGAGTTACAACAGCAGACTCTCGACCAACAACTGGTCTGTGAGGCCCTGGATACCCTGAATGAATTTGGCTACAGCGCGGTCATTGCCGAAAACAACGTGGACTGTCTGATTCCGGTTGGGTTCACTGCCTCACAGGGGCTGAACTACCAGTGCCCTGAGGGACATTTGCCGCAAACCCTGCTGGTTTATCCATTAGCCAATGGCCCTACCGATACTCTCAGTGGGGAACTACAGTTCTCAGCCCCTTTTTATGGCTGACCTGTCAGCCAGAGTAACAGATTGTCAGGTTGCTGCTCCACCAGTCGCAGTTTATCTGTCCGTGGCTGTTGTTTAAGCTGGTATTCAAGTTTCGATGCCCGCGACCGGTTACCGGCAGGACACTGGAAAACCAGTGTCAGTGGCCCTTTACCCCGTAAGGCTTTTGCGCCGGTGCCCTGCTGATGCTGCAAAAAACGCCGGGCAACATCGGTAGTGATCCCGGTATACAGCGCACCTGATGCGGTACGCACCATGTAAAGGAACCAGCAATCTTCTGTTGTCTGCATCTTTTTCCTTCCTGATCAGAGCAGGCAGTGTAGCGTGCTGTTTGTAACGATGCCATCGGTGAGTGGCTAAGGTTCTGAATTTGTCTGATTTAAAGCATTGCATTGGCTACCTGAAAAAAAACCATGTACTGACCCTGTGTGCCGGGAGTGGAGAAACGCTGTGGGCCGCAAATTGTTTTTATGTTTTCGATGAACAGAGTGTCTGTTTCTGGCTGATGACCGAAGACACCACCCGCCACGGACAACTGATGTTGAAAAACCCGCATGTGGTGGGTACAGTCACGGCAACGCCTAAATCCGTCATGCTGATTAAAGGGGTCCAGTATGCCGGCGAGATTTTCCGCCCGGAGGGGCAAAGAGAACAGCAGGCGCTGGCCAGTTATCAGAAGAAATTTCCGATAGCTAAATCCATGAAAGCTCCGTTGTGGGAAATTCGTCTTGATGAACTAAAAATGACCAACAACACCCTCGGATTTGGTAAAAAAATTCACTGGCAACGCTCCTCCTGATGGTTTCCTGCTCAGTTCCTTCCCGATGATATAACGATCTTTAAGCCGGTGGTTATGTCATCTGCTGGTACTTCCCTGCAGCACATGCCTCCTGTCATCCAGGTTTTATCTCGCTGAAAATAACATTCATAAAGTTTAATATTATTAACTAATTTCATTTGAAATCATCGACTGTGTTAGATAGTAGTTAACTCCGGGTCAGATATCGGATGGCCGTGATCCCTGATTTAAACTGGATAAATTATTATAAATTTTTTCGCCTCAGAGCTCAGGCGCTGTGAGCAATTCACCTGCTAAATGTAAAACAGTAATTCATCTCATTATTTAATGTTTATTGAACAATGATTTATTCACAACCATCTGTTTTGAGGAAGGGGGGATATTTGCAAAACAGTGCTTCTTCTGAACAGTCAGCCAGGTTACCCACTGCCCACCATATCGTTCCGCGTAATGAGAAAGGTATGTTACCTAACCTGACCGCATTGAACGGTACCAGGTTTATAGCCGCCATGAGGGTATTTCTTTTTCATTCATCACTGACACCGATCCTCGCGCCGTTCTCAAATCCGACGGTCAGTGACTGGTATTATGTCATTTTTAGTAAGACCGGTTGGGTCAGAGTGTCGATATTTTTCATTCTTAGCGGTTTTGTGATGGGTTGGTCATCCCGACCGGTCGATCATCCCCTTCTTTCTACATGTGACGTTTTGCAAAAATTTACCCGGTGAACGTGGTGGTGATGCTGATAACGCTGGGTCGGGGACACAAAATATGATTTTTCGCACGGGATCCTGTTGGTGTCGTTGGCCGCAGTGGTCAGTGTGCTAGTGGGCTGGGCGCTGTATAAGTTTGTGGAAATTCCCTGCGGCAATTATCTTAACTCGCTGACCAAAGACAAAAAAGTTGCGCGCACCATGGCTGAAGCGGGCTGACGGAAATATCGGCAGATGCATGCCGCCCCGTCGGCCACTGAATCGGGTCGACGGGTCAACGCAGATACCAGATACGTTGGTTTTTACTGCCGCGCCATTTGAGCGTCAGATCTTTCTGGCTTTCTATAAATTTACCATCGATCAATACGTTAATCCGGCGGATGATGTCGCGTTGTGTGTCACTTAGCCAGTGAAAACGATACCCAGTCCATAGCCAGATATCTTTACCGGGACATTCATCCGCCACCCGGCTGACCAGTTGTCGCACCGCACTCAGATTGGCCGGATGTAAAGGATCGCCGCCGGAGAGCGACAGACCCTGACGACGAATCCGGGTATCGTTAAGATCGGCAATAATCTGGTCTTCCAGCTCAGGGGTGAACGGGTGGCCAGAATCCACCCGCCAGGTTGACTGGTTGTAGCATCCACGGCAATGATGCTCGCAGCCGGCAACAAACAACGTACAGCGGGTTCCGGGCCCGTTAATCACATCCAGTGGATAATAACGGTGGTAATTCATGTCACTATCCCGGAAGACCGTTCTGCAAATGTTTCACCCGACGTTTAACCTCTTCCTGTTTACCGGCATTAAACGGTCTGGCATCCGGGCTACCGAGGTATCCGCAGACTCTGCGGGTCACTGATACTCTGGCCGGATTATGGTTATCGCATTGCGGGCAGGTAAATCCTTTACTGGTACAACTGAATTCTCCTTTGAAACCGCAGTCGTAACATTCATCAATCGGTGTATTGGTACCATAGTAAGGGATTCGCGAATAGCTGTAGTCCCAGACATCTTCCAGGGCTTTCAGGTTATGGCGCAGATTAGGATATTCTCCGTAACAGATAAATCCGCCATTAGCGATTTCCGGATAAGGGGCTTCGAAATCAATTTTATCGTACGGGTTCGCTGTTTTTTCCACATCCAGATGGAAACTGTTGGTGTAGTAACCTTTGTCGGTCACACCCGGAATTACCCCAAACTCAGCGGCATCCAGCCGACAAAAACGGTCACACAGGTTTTCGCTGGGTGTACTGTAAAGACTGAATCCGTAACCGGTGTCGGCTTTCCACTGATCCGTCGCCTGGCGTAAGCGGTGTACGATAGCCTGTGCTTTCTTTTGTAGTTCAGGGGAATCAAAAAGATGCTGCCGGTTGCCGGTCAGGGCATTAATGGTCTCATGCAGACCAATATAGCCCAGCGAAATGGAGGCCCGGCCATTGCGGAAAATCTTACCGACTTTCTCATCCGCCTGTAACCGGACACCGCAGGCACCTTCCATATACAGAATAGGAGCCACCCGCGCACAGGTATTTTCCAGACGACTGATACGTGTCATCAACGCCTGCCGTGCTATTTCCAGCCGACTTTCCAGCAGAGTCCAGAAGCGGGTCTCATCGCCTTCAGCCTGCAACGCGATGCGCGGCAAATTCAGGCTGACCACCCCAATATTATTTCGTCCTTCATGGATCTGCTGACCGTTTTCTTCATAGACTCCCAAAAAACTCCGGCAGCCCATAGGGGTTTTAAATGAACCCGTCACTTTGACGACCTGATCATAATTCAGAATATCCGGGTACATTCGCTGGCTGGCGCACTCCAGAGCCAGTTGCTTAATATCATAATTGATATCTTCGGGACGATGATTCACTCCTTCACGTATTGCGAACACCAGTTTAGGGAAAACCGCGGTTTTATGATTTTTTCCTAACCCGTTAATCCGGTTTTGCAGGATGGATATCTGTATCAGCCGGGCAGCCCGGGTGGTGCCCAAACCGAAGCCAAAGGTGACAAAGGGGGTCTGACCATTGGCCGTGTGCAGGGTATTCACTTCATATTCCAGCGACTGAAAAGCATCAAAACACTCTTTACGGGTACGGGCATCGGCATAGCCTTCCACATCGTGAATTTGCCATTCCCTGGCAATTTCACGATGCCGTTGCAGGCTGGCTTCAACATACGGGGCCAGTACTTCATCAATCCGGTTGATGGTGGTGCCGCCATAAATATGGCTGGCGACCTGGGCAATGATTTGCGCAGTGACCGCGGTGGCGGTGGCTATCGATTTCGGTGGGGTGATTTCGGCATTACCCATTTTGAATCCACGGGTAAGCATGCCCTGCAGGTCAATCAACATGCAGTTAAACATCGGGAAGAACGGTGAATAATCCAGATCGTGGTAGTGGATATCGCCGCGATCATGGGCCTGCATGACTGACGCAGGTAAAATATGCTGCCTGGCGTAATGCTTTGCGACAATCCCTGCCAGCAAATCCCGCTGGGTAGGAATCACTTTGCTGTCCTTATTAGCATTTTCGTTCAGCAGGGCTGCATTAGTCTGTTCGACCAGTCCCTGAATTTCCTGATGCAGGCGGCCGCGCTGTTCCCTGGCTTTATCACGGTCATGGCGGTATTCAATATAGCTTCTGGCGATGGCCGGGTAACAGCCAGCCATTAAGCCGTTTTCGACTGTCTGTTGTATCCGGCTGATATCCAGTTCCGGAAACTGGCTGAGTTCCTCACAGATTTTTGCGGTAATCGTTTCACAATAGCTATTATCTGACACCCCGGCAGCCCGGGCCGCCGCACAAATTGCATTGAAGATCCTTTGGCGACAAAAAGCTACCTTGCAACCATCCCGTTTAATGACGAACTTATTCATCCTGGCTACCCATATGTGGCGTTTCTTTTCATATTAAACACAACATATAGTGTTTTCTGTGGAATAGTTGGCGGGAGTTTGATTCAGGACAAAGAAGCGTAGAAATGAAGGATGGAGCGAATAAATCACCGGGTTGAGGGGGGATAACCGTCCCCGGCAAGAGTGCCGGGAACAGTGTCGTGAAATTAGCGGCGTACGGCGATCGCTTCGATTTCGATTTTCACGTCTTTCGGTAAACGGGCAACTTCCACACAGGAACGTGCAGGGAAACCTGCCTGATGCTCAGTAAAGAAGGTTTCATAGGTCGCATTGACGGTGGCAAAGTCATTTAAATCTTTGACGAACACGGTGGTTTTCACAATATCACCGACAGTCAGACCCGCCTGCTCAATAATTGCCTTAACATTAGCCAGAGACTGGCGGGTTTGTGCCGCGACATCTTCTGCAACGTCACCGGTGGCAGGATCAACAGGGATCTGTCCGGAGGTAATGATCATATTGCCGAGATCGACAGCCTGTACATACGGGCCGATAGCGGCAGGCGCTTTATCTGTACTGATGACGCGAGACATAAATTCCCCTTAATGATAGTTCAGAGGGCAAAAAGCCCTCTGCCAATGATTTCCCCATTATAGAAGGGTCAGTGGTGATTACCAGTGTCCGATAACAACATGATGCGCAAATTCTTTTTCACAGTATTTGCATTTCAGTGAGATATCCTGCGACCGCTGGCGGACGGTAAACACGGAATTAACCGGCTCATTATGGCTGATACAGTTGCTGTTCGGACAGGTCAGAACCCGTTCAATTTGTTGTGGGAGTGCCGGCACAATTTTGGCGACCACATCATAGTTATCAATCCGGTTTACCGTAGCCTGTGGTGCATAGATAGCCAGTTGATTGATTTGGTCATCGGTCAGGAAAGTATTTTCTATTTTGATCAAATCTTTGCGCTGCATTTCACCGGACGGCAGATTCAGACCAATGGTAATACGTTGATCGGTTTCGGTGAGGCGAAACAGTGACAGCAGCCGGAAGCCGACACGGGCAGGGATGTGGTCAATCACCGTACCGCATTTAATCGCTTCTACCTGTAATTTATTATCCTGAGTCATGGCGGTCTCTCCCCGTTATGCTGTCAGTTGTTCATTGAGTACTAATGCCAGCAAAGCCTGGCGGGCATAGATACCGTTACCTGCCTGCTGGAAGTACCAGGCATGCGGAGTACTGTCAACATCGGTATCAATCTCATCCACACGTGGCAGTGGATGCAGCACTTTCATCGTCTCGCGGGCACCGGTCAGATCGGCGGCCCGTAAGACAAACTGTGCCTTAACGTTGGCATACTCAGACGGGTCCAGGCGCTCTTTCTGCACCCGGGTCATATACAAAATATCGGTCTGTGGTATGACTTCTTCGATGGAGGCATGGCGGGACCAGGCGATACCTTTTTCATCCAGCAAATCGGTGATGTAAGAAGGCATTGCCAGCGCATCCGGGGCGATAAAGAAGAAACGGTTATTACTGAACTTGGCTAATGCCTGGGTCAGTGAATGAACAGTACGGCCGTATTTTAAATCACCCACCATGGCAATGTTCAGATTATCCAGTCGTTGCTGTGTTTCACTGATGGTGAACAGATCCAACAGGGTCTGAGTAGGGTGCTGGTTAGCGCCATCACCGGCATTCAGTACCGGAATATCACCGGAAAATTCGGTCGCCAGCCTCGCAGCACCTTCCTGCGGATGGCGCATGACAATAGCATCCACATAGGTACTAATCACCGAAATGGTATCTGCCAGGGTTTCACCTTTTTTCCCCAGGGAGGTATTTCCGCCATCAGCAAAACCGACTACCGAGGCACCTAAGCGGTGGATAGCTGTTTCAAAGGATAACCGGGTGCGGGTGGAAGCTTCGAAGAAGCAGCTGGCAATGACTTTATGCTTCAGCAATTCCGGCCGGGGTGAGGCCTTCAGCCGGGCGGCGGTATCTAATACCAGCTCCAGCTCCTCGCGGCAGAGGTCATTAATGGAGATAATATGCTTTCGATAGAGAGGGTTAGCCATGAGTTATATCCTCGGCACGAGCAGATGACAGGCAAAAAAAAGCCCCTGAAACAGGGGCTTTAACAGAATAGGGGTCTGCACAGGAAAAAAAGGGCTACCACCCGCAGTCAGGCGGATACGGGAATCAGATTGTGTGATTACCTGCGGCATGTTTTTCCCCTGCAAATTTTCCGCGCATTATACCGGCCTGACAGTTTCTGACAAGAGTTGTGGGCCGTTAATCCTGTTTTCGTATTCGTCTCCCGGTTACCCTGCACTGAGCAGGTGGCGAATTTGTTGGTACAATGGCGCTATCTGCTGGCGATGTACCGGGGCAATCCAGACGTTATCACTGCCTGCCACCACTCCCATCATCTGTGGTAGTTGCTGACAATCGATGACTCTTGCGACCGCCCGTCCATAGCCGGCGGCAGTATGTACCAGAATAAACTCCTGATTATGAACGATATCCACGACCATTTCGGCAATGGTACGGCTTGCCCGGGGCAAGGGTTGTGCCAGGGGATTGAGGGTATAGATGCGTTGCCCACGGCTGTTGCGTATTTTAATCACCCCCAGTGTTTTCAATAGCCTGGAGATGGTGGATTGGCTGACCATCGGAAATCCGGCACGTTGGACATCCTGGCGTAATGCTTCCTGGGAAATATAGCTGTTTTGCCGAATCAGCCGCTGGCACAGTGCCAGCTGTTGCAGCTCCCTGCTGGTGGCGGGGGAGGTAATAGGCATAGAGGACATCTCCGTTGTCGGGCCTGATGAGATCTGCCGGCAGAAATTATTCCATGCCGGCAGAGACTGCCTGAATAATTGGTTTCCGTTTTCAGGCAGTATGCCAGCCATTATAGTAACGCGGAGACACTGAGCATAACTATGTTCATTATCACAAGAATGGCCAGTAACGGAGCAACCCATTTCAGATAACGAATGTATGGGACTCTGGCAATGGCCAGCCCACCCATCACGACACCGGAAGTAGGTGTGATCAGATTAACCAGCCCTGAGGCTGACTGATAGACAGTCACGACCAAATCACGGCCGGCCCCGGCAAAGTCAGCCAACGGCGCCAGAATCGGCATGCTGAGTACTGCCAGTCCTGAGGACGAAGGGATCAAAAACGACAGCACCACTTCAATCAGCCAGGTCACATTGATAAATACGACTGACGGTAATCCGCTAACCAGTTGTTCGGCGGCATTCAGTAACGAATGGGTAATCATGCCATTATCCATAATGACTACAATGCCACGGGCAATACCGATAATCAGGGCTACGCCCAGCAAATCCCGGGCTCCATCGATAAAAGTCGAGGTAAAGTTCTCTTCACTCATCCGTGCTATCAGTCCGACCAGAATCGAGGCCGCAAGGAACATGGCAGATATTTCGCCCATCCACCAGCCCTTTACCGAAACCCCATAAATCATAATCACAAAGGCCACGGCAAACAGGCCGAGAATAATTTTACGTGTCAGGGTAAAAGGTAATGGCTCATCACTTTGCTGAGATAAAAAGTAGCGCCGGTTTTCTTCGGCATGATCGGCCAGCAACGACAGTTGCGGATTTTCACGCACACGAATGGCATAGCGACGTACCCACCAGACACACACCAGCCAGCCACTGATAAGCATGATAATGCGTAGCGTAATACCTTCGGTAAAAGGAATCCCCGCAGCATTTGCCGCAATCACCGTGGCGAACGGATTAATCGTGGAACCCAAAGTGCCGATACCGGCTCCCAACAAAACCGTGGCGGCAGCGACCAGGGGATCGAAACGAGCTGCCATCATCACTGGCACCAGCAGTGAGTAGAACGGTAATGACTCTTCAGCCATCCCGTAAATGGTGCCACCCAGAGCAAACAGCCCCATGAGTATCGGGATCATCCACTCTTCTTTGCCGTGCAGTTTCAGGGTAACCCGTTGTATCCCGGCATCGATAGCGCCGGTTTTATTCGTGACGCCGAGAAATCCGCCGATAATCAGGATAAACAGCGCGACATCAATGGCACCGGCCTGACCAGTTTTGTGGTCCCAGAGACCATCAATCGGAGCCAGCAGAATATCGCTGAGGCCTTGCGGACTGGATGCTACCGTATGATAAGTTCCGGCCACCGGCACTTCTTTGCCCAGACTCTCATTCATTACCATCTGATATTGTCCGGCGGGAATCAGCCAGCTGAGGGCCGCTACCAGAATAATCAGCGCAAACAGAATGGTATAAGCGGAGGGGAATTTAAACGTCTTCATTACACTTTCTCCCGGAGAGGTACGCCATCTCGGCGTACCTGCGGTCAGTTAGTCTGCCAGTGTTGCGACCATCACCGCTTTGATGGTGTGCATCCGGTTTTCTGCTTCATCGAACACAATTGAATGTGCTGATTCGAAAACCTCTTCCGTCACTTCCAGGCCTTTCAGGCCATAAGTCGCCTCGATTTCACGGCCGACGGTGGTGTGTTCATTATGGAAAGCGGGCAGACAGTGCATAAATTTCACCGACGGGTTTCCGGTGGCCTCAATCACCTGCTGGTTAATCTGGTAAGGTTTCATCAGGCTGACACGTTGTTCCCAGGCTTCTTTGGCTTCACCCATGGAGACCCAGACATCGGTATACAGGAAGTCCACGCCTTTCACCCCTTCGCTGACCGATTCGGTCAGGCTGATTTTGGCACCGCTGGTGGCAGCAATGGCCTGACACTGCTTCACCAGCGCCTCGTCGGGCCAGAAAGAGCGGGGAGCGACCAGCCGGATATCCATACCCATAATCGCGGCACCCACCATCAGCGAATTTCCCATATTGTTCCGGGCATCACCCAGGTAAGCAAAGCTCAGTGAAGACAACTCTCTGCCCGGCGCATGTTCCTGCATAGTCATTAAATCAGCCAGAATCTGAGTGGGATGGAACTCATCGGTCAGTCCGTTCCAGACCGGAACCCCGGCAAATTCCGCCAGCTCTTCAACGATATGCTGGCCAAAGCCCCGGTATTCGATACCGTCATACATCCGGCCCAGAACCCTGGCGGTGTCTTTCATCGATTCTTTATGGCCTATCTGAGAACCGGAAGGACCCAGGTAGGTCACACAGGCGCCCTGGTCGAATGCTGCAACCTCAAAAGCACAACGGGTTCGGGTCGAGCTTTTTTCAAAGATCAGCGCAATATTTCTGCCACTGAGTTTCGGTTGTTCAATTCCTTGTTGTTTATCTTGTTTCAGTTGGCGGGCCAGATTCAGCAGGTAATGGATTTCTTCGGCGGTGTAATCCAGCAGTTTCAGAAAATGGCGTTGTTTCAGAGTCACTGACATATCAAAGTCCTTATTTAATGTATCCGTGGGCCGGCTTTTGCCCGGAGTGGCGAACCGGCGTTGATCGGGGGAATAACCGACGAGCATTCAGCCCGGTATAATCAGCGTGCCTTTTTGGCCATTGAGGATCATGCGGCCATCCCGCAATGAGCCAATACCGGCAATACCCTGACAATCGCGAACATAGCGGCAGCAAGCCGAAACTTTCGGCCCCATCGAACCTGCATCAAACTGCAACTCTTCCAGAGAACTGACACTGGTCTGGCCAATGGCCTTTTGCGCTGTGGTATTCCAGTTCAGGTAGACGGCATCGGCATCGGTCAGAATCAGCAGTGCATTGGCGTTAAGCTGGCGGGCCAGCATGGCGGCAGAGAGATCTTTATCAATGACCGCCTCAATCCCCTGTAGTCCCTGGCCCTGATCGGTGACCGGGATACCGCCACCGCCATTGCAGATCACCAGATGATCTTCTGCCAGCAGGGCGGCAATGGCTGCATTTTCGACAATACTGACCGGCTGAGGTGAAGCGACGACCCGGCGAAATCCGCTGCCGTCCGGTTTGACCGTCCAGTGTTTCTCTGCAGATAACTTAATCGCCTGTTCTTCGGAATACATCGGGCCGATGTATTTGCAGGGGTCGAGGAATGCCGGATCCCCGGGATCGACTCTGACCTGCGTCAGCAGAGTACTGATCTGCTGATGTGGCAGACAGTTTTTCAGGGCCTGTTGCAGCATATAACCGACCATTCCCTGAGTTTCCGCGACCAGGACATCCAGCGGATAAGGTTTCACCGCCGGATAGGCTGCGTTTTGTAAAGCCAGCAGCCCGACCTGGGGTCCGTTACCATGAACCAGCACAACACGCCAGTCTGCCGTCAGTCCGGCAATGACTTCCGCGGCTGTCAGGATATTTTTTTGCTGAATTTCTGCTTCCAGCGGATCACCGCGCTTCAGTAACGCGTTTCCACCCAGTGCGACTACCAGCGTGGGTTTATTTTTCACTGTGATTCTCCCTGTGATTAAATTCCGTCCCGCTCCAGCGGACAGCTCATACATCTGGCACCACCACGTCCTCTGCCCAGTTCATCACCGGCAATCGGCAGCACGGTAATTCCCGCCTTATCATATTTTTCGTTAGTCCAGACGTTGCGCTCATAACCAATCACGACGCCCGGGCGAACCGTCAGCACATTATTAGCGTCGTTCCACTGTTCGCGTTCAGCCTCAAAGCGGTCGCCTCCGGTAGTAATTAACCGGATCTGATCAATGCCCAATGCCTGCTCCAGTGCTTTGAGGAAACTGCTTTCCGCTGTGCGACACAGGCCTCCGTGGCCGTCCGGGGTCAGGGTCCAGCAGGTCATATTCTGATTAATGACCTGTGGATAGACAGAGAACGTATCAATATCCAGATGGGTCATGACAGTATCAAGATGCATACAGGAGCGTTGCTGTGGCAGCTCCAGTACAATGACACGACTGGCCTGTTGGTGTTTAAACAGCGAACTGGCGAGAAATTCTATACCCTGCGCCGTGGTTCTTTCAGACAAACCAATCAGGACGGTCCCTCGACCAATCACCAGCACATCACCGCCTTCCAGGGTGGCGTGATCATAATTCAGGTTATCGTCACCGTAATAACGGATGAAATCACCGTTGCTGAAGGCCGGATGCCAGCGATAGATGGCTCTCAGGTTATGGGTTTCACGTTGTCTGGCGACTTTGGCCATCGGGTTAATACTCACACCCTGGTAAATCCAGCAGGAAGTATCGCGGGTAAACAGGTGGTTAGGCAGCGGACGGGTAATAAAATCATCCTGATCGGTCTGACGGCCGGCGATATTTCTGATCTCAGGAGGGAGTTCATCGCAGGTCAGTCCGCCGGTCAGATGTCGGGACAGTTCCCGGTGCGGCATCTGGCCCAGCCAGTCACGGATGTCAGCGGCAAAACATGGGCCCAGGCGATAGTCAGAAATCTGAGTTTTCAGCAGCCAGCTTTTGGCTTCAGGAACGTCCAGAGTTCTGGTCAGTAAATCAGTCAGCAGCAGGACATCCACACCTTGCTGACGTAACGTATCGGCAAATTTATCATGTTCCTCTCCGGCACGTTCTACCGACAAAACATCGTCAAATAACAGATCCTGGCAGTTGCTGGGGGTCAGTCTCTTCAGACTGAGGTTAGGACGATGCAACAGTACAGTGCGTAATGTGCCTATTTCGGAACCGACATAATGCTTTTCCATAGATGCTCCTTATCGGTAGAATAAACAGTATCGGGGAAAATAACCCTGACACTGCTCCTGAAAACAGCCTAAAAATAACCAAAAGGCGTCAGGTGAAAATGTGATGATATTCAAAGAGTGAAATAAACTGACGGCGGATAAACTATTTAATGAGAGAGATCATTAAGTGGTGATTTGTTGGTTATCAGGAAATGAAATTAAAAATAAATTATTGCGATAATTATTTGGGCTCTCCGAATGTTTGGCAAAAGTTTCTTGTTGGGGTGTTTTTTATCTTAATGATAAATATCACTTTATTTTTTATTTTGCATATTTATACATTTGTGTGTTTGGTTATTTTTTTGACAGTGGTCAGGGGGGGGATATTTATTCATTCTCAGTGAAATGTCTGAAAAGTTATATTTATGACTTGCACCTGATTATTAATCTTAACTGCAGGAAAACAGAGGGTTAAAAAACCATGCAGTATTCTTGATTGCCAGGGTATGCATTACTGATGAATAAACTTACCGACGTTAAACAGAAATTTCCGGTCGCGGATAAATAATTATATCTGCACGGGCCGGAACAGGGCTCCGGCAACCTGTCAGGGAGCCGGAGACCAAAGCCGACCAGTTACTGCTGACCCAGGGTGGCAACCATGACCGCTTTTATGGTGTGCATGCGGTTTTCTGCCTGATCAAACACAATACTGTGTTCGGATTCAAAAACCTCGTTAGTCACTTCAATGCCATCGGTAAACCCGTACTGCTCAGACATTTGCTTACCCACGGAAGTTTGATCATCGTGGAAGGCAGGCAGACAGTGCAGGAACTTAACCTCAGGATTTCCGCTCAGTGCCAGCATCTGTTGATTGACCTGGTAAGGGC
The DNA here is from genome assembly GCF_002345795.1 of Tatumella sp. UBA2305. NCBI lineage: Bacteria > Pseudomonadati > Pseudomonadota > Gammaproteobacteria > Enterobacterales > Erwiniaceae > Tatumella > Tatumella sp. UBA2305. The sequence goes on along the minus strand of NZ_DDVT01000021.1, from coordinate 181,896 downwards.
GTAGCAGAGCAATGCGCTCAGCCCAGGCTTCTTTGGCTTCCCCCATGGAGACCCAGACATCGGTATAGATAAAGTCAGCCCCTTTCACCCCTTCAGCGACTGATTCAGTCAGGGTAATTTTACCACCGGTTTGCGCTGCCGCCGCCTGGCACTCTTCCACCAACGCGTCTTCAGGCCAGCAGGCTTTGGGAGCGACCAGTCGTAAATTCAGCCCGGTCAGTGCGGCAGCTTCCAGCATAGAATTTCCCATGTTATTTCGTGCATCTCCGACATAGACAAGGGTCATCTCTGAGAACTTTTTACCGGGCAAATGTTCCTGCATCGTCAGCAGATCGGCCAGCAACTGGGTCGGGTGAAATTCGGTGGTCAGGCCGTTCCATACCGGAACACCGGCAAATTCGGCCAGCGTTTCAACAATATCCTGACCGTAACCCCGGTACTGAATACCGTCATACATTCTGCCCAGCACCCGGGCCGTGTCTTTAATCGATTCTTTATGCCCAATCTGGTTGCCACTGGCACCCAGCCAGGTGACACGTGCGCCCTGGTCGTAGGCGGCAACTTCGAAAGAGCAACGGGTACGGGTCGAATCTTTTTCGAAGATGAGCGCGATATTTTTTCCCAGCAGGGTAGGTTTTTCTGTGCCCTGTTTTTTCTCTTTTTTCAGGCGGGCAGCCAGGCTCAGCAGTTGTTCGAGTTCGGCGGGGGTAAAATCTAACAGTCTCAGAAAATGACGTTGATACAGCTTACTCATACATCGCTCCGGATAGTAAAAATAATATGAATTAATATTCAATCTATATGTATGAATATTCATTTTCAACCTTATTTTCAGTTATCTGGTGCTTTAGTATAGTGCCGCGTCGGTGGCTGTGGGAAAATAGTGGTTTAGCGAGGGGGCTGACCCCTGAGTGCACCTGAGGAACATCCGATGACTTTTGAATCCTTTATGGAAGAACAGCGCGAAGAAACACGCGAAATTATTGAAGAATTACTGGAAGATGGCAGCGATCCTGACGCGCTCTATACCATCGAACACCATTTGTCCTGTGACAGTTTTGATGCGCTGGAAAAAGCTGCCGTTGACGCATTTAAGCTGGGCTATGAAGTAACCGACCCTGAAGAGCTGGAACTGGAAGACGGCACCACTGTCATGTGCGTGGATATCATCAGTGAAGTCGCCCTGAAAGAAGATCTGATTAATGCCCAGATCGAACAGCTGGTGAAAATGGCCGGTAAACACAACGTCGATTACGATGGCTGGGGAACTTACTTCGAAGACCCGGACGCCGAAGACGAAGAGGACGATGAGGATGACGTCGGCCCGGAACAGGGTGATACCGGCGTTCGTCACTGAGGGTGACGGATCTCTCCTGAAAGCTCCCCCTGCCTGCGTATGCTGCCGGGCCGGGGTGTTTTTGTTTGCTGGTTGTTTTCGCTGAATGTCGCTGAGTTATGAATTACGCTGCCCTTGTTGAACCGCTGTTACAGTTTCTGCATTGCCGTACCCCGCAAGCCTGGATTGATGAAGCCAGCAAACCGGAAAATTTGCCGCTGCTGCTGACCGACCACCTGACCTGTGAACTCAAAGCCGCTCAGACGGCCGCCTGGTTAATTCGCAAATATGCAACGGATAAACCTGGCGGGGAAGCGCTGAATCAGTGGCTGATACCTTATGAGAATTTTATTTACCGCGAACATCCGGACAGCGATTTTATTCAGGCTCATCGTAGTCTGGGCAAAAATATTCACCGCAAAGAAACCTTTCCCTGGTCGGATGAACTGATTGATAAGATGGTGCTGCTGATTAAGGAAGAGCTGCATCATTTTTATCAGGTCTGGGAGATTATGCAGGCCCGGGGAGTGGACTACCGGAAGATCACCGCCAGCCGCTATGCCAAAGGGCTGTTGCGGGAGGTGACCACCCATGAACCCGATACGCTGGTGGATAAGCTGATTTGTGGTGCCTATATTGAGGCCCGCTCCTGTGAACGTTTTGCGGCACTGGCTCCCTGCCTGGATGCTGAACTGGCAAAATTTTATCGTTCATTACTGCGTTCTGAAGCGCGCCATTATCAGGATTATCTTGCTCTGGCGCATCAGATCTCGCCGTACGATATCACCGCCCGTATCCGGAAAATTGGAGAAACCGAAGCCGAGCTGATCACCTCTGCTGACCGGCAATTACGTTTCCATAGCGGACCGTTGGCAAAAATTTAAAAGCTGATGATTCTTTTAGGTTTTTGTGGCTTACGTAAAAATTTACGGTTGTTAGTTTCATATTGTTGTTATTTTAAAAAATAAAATTCTGGTAGTTTGTCGTAATTCTTGTGTTTTTATCTGAATGTTTGTCAGTTTGTGACTGATAACCATTGTTATTCATTTATTTTGAATAAGATAAGCAATTTGTTCAGCTTTTGTCTTGTCGGTTACAGGCCTATGATTCGTTCCATCAAGGCAAACCGGCCTTCTGACAAATAAATGAATTAAGGTGAACTCATGAAATCTATCAAAACTTTCGTCGCTGTTGCTACTCTTTCCCTGGTGTCTTTCGGAAGCTTTGCACAAAGTATCACTGCCTGTGCGGATACTCTGGATGCCGCAGAAGCGCAGATCGCAGCTCAGGCCCATAAAGCGGGTGCTTCTTATAAAATCATCGAAGCCACCTATAAAAATGGCGTGCATATGACTGCGGAACTGAGAAAATAATTCCCGTCACTACAGCTCATCGTGGCTCCGGCCGGATGGGCTGACATTATCCCACGCTCTCCATCCTTCCATAGTAACCTCACACTTTCGACTGTCCCTTAATGACAAACAGTACCGTTACTCCTGAGATACCTGTCTGTCGCAACGGAGCAGAGCCCCTGTCGTTTACCGGCTAAACAGAGTGGCGATGCAACGGTTGTTCGGCCGGTGACAGGCCAGCATTTACCGCTAAAGTGCAGTTAACCTCATCAGCAGACCCTCTTTACGGAAAACTCCTCATTTATTAACAGGCCAGAATCCGGAGGCTATCGCGGGCAGGGGAAGAATACTTCACGGCGGGTGAATCCTCTGACGAAGCCAGGAGAACACATGAGTCTTATAAAGAAATTGGCGGCGGTGACTGCACTCTCATTACTGTCGTTTTATTCTGTGGCCGAAACGGTCACTGCCACTGCAGATAATCTGGATGATGCGGAGGCGGTCATTGCTGCTCAGGCCAAAAAAGCCGGAGAATCCTATACTATCACCGAAGCGACCATGAATAACGAAGTGCATATGACGGCGGAGCTGCATCAATAAACTGCCCCGCAAAGAAAAACAGGCCTCTGAAGTGAAGAGACCTGTGACAAGGAAGGTACCTCAGCGAACGGAGGTTCAGCAGTAAAGCTTAGCGTCCGGTCTGGCCACTCAGCGCTGCCTGTGGGCGATCCAGTCCGTAAACTGACCAGTGCACCGCATTATCACCGATATGGAAGAACGCCGTTGCCAGGGTATTCTCCTGGTCAGGGTCATCTTCTGCCAGCCGGTAGACAGGCAGTTCCCCCTCATCATCAGACAGAATAGACAGAACCTGCACCGCAGACAGGCTTGCGGCCTCTGCTAACTGTCGGTCGATGGTCTGTTGCCGCGCTCCGGAGCTGTCGGTGATGACCTGACGAGTCTCCTGCTGCTGCGGATGAATCAGATGGTTGGCATGGCCGCGGCAACCCGCCATTTCGATAACACTGCTGCCGGTACCGGTAGCTTCCACGCTGAATATTCGGTGATCGCCCGCCTGGCCCAGCGTATGGTGAAATGCACCGGCGCGTGGCGACTGGCTGAGTATAGCGACCGCATCATCCAGCCGTTCGGCGTTTAGTGATGCTCTGGCCAACACCTGGCGGGGAAGCCCTGCCGGCCGCTCCACGGCACGGATATTATTGACCGCATTTACGATGCCATACTGATTGACAGCAAAGGTATGGCCGCAAATCGAACCCGGATAAGCAAAGCTGGTAAAAGCGGTACCTTCCTGTTGGAAAATTTCGGCAATAAAGCAGTCGTCACGAAGTTGGGGAAAACCATCTTCATTATGAGCAATAAAGCCCTGACCATCGCTGTCACGACCGGCCAGGGTAGTACAACCATCCGAGGTCGAACGCACCAGGTCTCCCCGGCAGTTCCAGGCAAAAACTTCCTCTGGCGAGGCTTCCAGACCATAGGCCAGCCCCTGCAATTCCTGCCAGATCAGCGGGTAATCACGTTGTACCGCCAGAGCCATGGACTGCGCCTCTGGCGAGTTTTTCAGGCGGGTTACCGTCTGCCACAACGCAGTCTGCGTCAGTTTCTGATGCCATGCCACTCGCCCGGCGATACCCAGTTGTTCACCGATGGCAAAGGCATGACCCCGGAGGGTGAGTTTTTTCATAAAATGTACGTCAGTTTCCAGTCAGGACACGTGCTGCAGGAATTCCTGCAAACGGGCACAGCCATTACCGCCTTCAATCAGCTCAACCGGTGAACCATCTTCGGCAATGGTTCCGCCATCGATAAAGATCAGACGGGAAGCGACATCACGGGCAAAGCCAATTTCGTGGGTCACAATCACCATCGTCATACCTTCTTCCGCCAGTGACCGCATAACCTGCAGTACTTCATGACGCAGTTCCGGGTCCAGGGCTGAGGTTGGCTCATCAAATAACATCATTTGCGGTTTTACCGCCAGTGCCCGGGCAATCGCCACACGCTGCTGCTGACCGCCTGACAGTTCAGAAGGGTAATGGTCTGCACGGGCCGCCAGGCCCACCCGCGTCAGCAGTTCCATGGCCTGCTTGCGGGCTTCGTCTTTACTGGTATGACGCACCTTGATAGGTCCGAACATCACGTTTTCCAGCGCAGTCAGATGCGGGAACAGGTGAAACTGCTGAAACACCATACCGGCTTCACGGCGAATATCACGCTCATTCACATGGGGATCGGTCAGATGCATACCGGCTACCATCAGGTTCCCGGAAGAGATTTCTTCCAGTTTATTAATGCAACGCAGCAACGTCGATTTTCCTGACCCGGAAGGCCCGATGATCACTACAACTTCACCGGCATCAATTTTCAGATTGATATCGTGCAGCACCTGCGTTGAGCCAAAATTTTTCGAGACATTTTGAAATTCAACCATACTCATAAGATATGCATCCTTTTTTCCAGAGTTTTCAGCAGGAAGCTCAGACACAGAGTAACAATCAGGTAAAGTGCTGCAACTGCGGTCCATACTTCAAGTGCACGGAAGTTACCGGCAATAATTTCCTGGCCCTGACGGGTCAGTTCGGCAACTCCAATCACGATAAATAATGAGGTATCTTTAATACTAATGATCCACTGGTTACCCAGTGCCGGGATCATGCGGCGTAACGCCAGCGGCATGATGATGTACCACAGTGTCTCGCGGGAGGAGAGCCCCATCGCCAGACCGGCTTCACGGAAGCCTTTGTTGATAGACAGTAGTGCTCCGCGGGTAATTTCGGCAATATAGGCCCCGGAGTTAATCATAATGGTGACAACGGCCGCAGTAATTGGCTCAATATGCACCGGCAGAGCTAATGGCAGGGCGAAGTAGATAAACATCACCTGCACCATAATCGGTGTTCCGCGGATAAGTTCTACAAAAATCAAAGAGATGGTTTTTGATATCCTGCCCCCTAATGCACGGCTGACACCGGCCACCAGGCCAATGAAAAATCCTCCAATTAAGCCGATGACTGAGATAAACAGGGTGAGCTTTAGCCCCTGCAACAGAATTGGCACGGCTTGCCAGACATAACTGATATCAAAATTCATAATGGTTATCCGCACGGTCAAAGAGAAAAGGGGCCAGCAGGGCCGGCCCAAAAGACAACTTATTTAGGTTCTTTGTCGAACCATTTCAGGTAAATCTTGTTATAGGTGCCGTCAGCACGTAACGCTTTCAGAGCTTCGTTAACACGTTTGGTGTACGGGCTGTTTTTCTGCAGAGCAAAACCGTACTGTTGTGGCAACACGCTGTCGTTCTCGCCGGTGGCTTTAATTTTGCCGTCACCCGCAGTTTTCACGTAGTACAGCACGTTAGGCGAGTCGTGAACTACGGCATCGATATTTCCGGCCTGCAGATCCAGGTAGGCGTTATCAATGTTCGGGAATTCAACATAGTCTGCTTTCACATGAGCTTTCATGTAGGTTGCCGCGGCAGTCCCCTGTTTCAGACCGACTTTCTTACCTGCCAGGTCGCTGAATTTATTGATACCGGTCGCTGAACTTTTGACTGCCATCAGCAGGTCCGCATTGTAGTACGGGTCACTGAAATCAACGGCCTGGGCACGTACCGGAGTAATAGTAATACCCGCCATTGCCACATCGATGTTACGTGATTGCAGACCCGGGATCAGACCACCGAAATCCATTGGCTGCAGTGTATATTCCACGCCCATTTTCTTGGCGATGGCATTCCACAGGTCAATATCAAAACCGACGTATTTATCCCCTTGTTTAAATTCAAAAGGAACAAATGCGGTATCGACACCGACGGTCAGCTTGTCTTGTGCCATAGCACTAAAACTGAACGCACTTGCCAGTAAAGCCAGTGAGATCCCAACAGTATTAATTGTTTTCAGCATAACGAATCCTTTTTATAAGATCGGATGTGTGTAGTCGTATTCTAAAAAGCAATAACTATGCCAGAAGTTGTAATAAATTATTTTCAACTAAAAATAACTTAACTTACTGATTTGAAAAATATAATCATGTTATCTGGCTGTTAATGTTTAACAGAAGCATAAAACGGCGGGTAATCAGTTTTTCTTATAGCACACCGGATATGGGGCGCACTTATTTGGTGCTCCGTTTTGGTACCCGGAGCACTTTTTTGGTGCGCAGTCACGGAGAAGGGGAATCAAAAATCTTCCGGTGGAGAGTGTGGTGGAGTGCGGGCGACATTCATCATCATGGCCAGTAAGGCGTAATAACCATTAATACCGGTTAAATCGACCACTGCGGTTTCCCCAAACTGGTGGATAACCTGTTGCCATATCTCGTCAGTAACCTGCTTTTGCTGGTGCAGTTGCTGGCAGAAATGATAAACCAGCCATTCGTCCTGTTTTAGCGAATTTTCCCGGGGCTTCTGATGTTGCCTGATGGCGGTAATCGCCTGCTCCGAAATACCCTCCCGGCGGGCAATTGGCGCGTGGATTTCCCATTCCACCGGCTGGTTCCAGTAACGGGCGGTCAGAAGAATAGCCAGTTCTGACAGACGAAGACCTATTGCACTGCGGTAGCGCAGATATTCGCCCATTCGCTGAGCATGTGACATCAGTTGCGGGCTGCGGAGCAGAACCTGAAAAGGGGGCAATAATGCGCCGCGTGGCCCCTTAATCACCTCTTCGGCCAGCACCCGTTGCTCCTCACTCCATTGTTCCTGTGAGAGTGGCGGTAAACGGTTATTGTCGGTCATTCATCAGACTCCTGCGGCCCGATGGGTTTCCTGCTGAATCACCTGCTTCAGGGTCTCAACCACAAAATCCAGCTGCTGTTCTGTCACGATAAATGGGGGAGCGATCAGGATATGATCTCCCTGCTGTCCATCGATAGTGCCGCCCATAGGGTAGACCATCAGACCCTTTTCCAGACAAGCACGTTTAATTGTCGCGTGCAGTTTCAGGGCCGGGTCAAACGCGGTTTTGGTGTGTTTATCTCTGACCAGTTCAACACCGGCAAACAGTCCGCGTCCGCGGGTGTTGCCGACAAATTCCAGTCCGGTTAACTCTTTTTCTAATTTTTGGAGTAAATAATTTCCCTGCTGTTGCACCTGACTTAACAAATTGTCCCGCTCTATAACCTGCTGTACCGCCAGCGCAGCCGCGGCCGCAGTAGGGTGACAGATGTAGGTATGACCGTGCTGGAATAAGCCACTGCCGCGCCGAAGCGGCTCGATGACCTTATCGCTGACCAATACGGCGCCAATCGGCTGATAACCGCCGCCCAGGCCTTTAGCAATAGTGACGATATCCGGAACCACATCATCCTGTTCAAAAGAGTGAAGGGTTCCGGTACGACCCATTCCACACATCACTTCATCAGCGATGTACAACAGGCCATATTGGTCACACAGCTTCCTGACTCCGGCAAAATAACCCCGGGTCGGCGGAACGGCACCAGTAGTGGCTCCGCTGACGGTTTCGGCAACAAAACCGATAATTTTATCCGCACCGGTTTCCAGAATGGTCTGCTCGAGTTCGTTCAGCAACCGTTGCGTATATTGTTGTTCTGTTTCATCCGGCCGCTGATCACGGTAAGCATTACAGGCAGATACCCGTGCGACATCCATCAGCAACGGAGCAAATTGCTTACGGCGCCATTCGTTCCCCCCGACCGCCAGTGCACCCAGGGTATTGCCGTGATAGCTCTGACGACGGCCAATAAAGGTGGTTTTTTGTGGCTGTCCGGTTTCCACACAGTACTGACGCGCCAGCTTCAGGGCCGTTTCTACCGCTTCTGATCCCCCGGAGACAAAATAGACCGAATTCAGGGAGCCGGGTGCGCTGCGCACCAGTTGATCCGCCAGGCTCTCTGCGGCTTCGCTGGTAAAGAACCCGGTATGCGCATAAGCCAGGGTATCAATCTGGCGATGCATAGCCGCCAGAATATCCGGGTGAGCATGGCCCAGGCAGGAGACAGCAGCACCACCGCTGGCATCCAGATAACGTTTGCCGGATATATCGGTGATATAAGCCCCCTGTGCCGCAACGGCAACCGGTGGGGTAAAATTCAGACTGCGGTGAATAATGTGGCTCATGATAATCCCGTCACTGAGATAAGCAGGGGAAAACCCAGGATAAAGGGTATACTCTCAGATCCAAATGAATCATTCAATCAAATAATGATTCATATGCATCCATTGCGGGCGACAGTAACATCCAAAAAGTCCGGCAGGAATGTATTCTGTCAGCAGAATGTCAGCTACGGGGGAGGGCTATTTTCCGGGTAGTATGTAGGCGCCGGAATCAATCAGGTAGCGTTCTGCACTCTCAATCCGGCGGATGGCGTCTTCACCATGCTTTGCCACCAGAGTAGCCATCAAACACTCAGCAATTCCCATCCCGGAAACCACCGAAGGAAAAAATGACGGGCTGTGGGTGGAAAAAAGCAGACTGCAACGCGCTGCCTGAGCCAGCGGCGAAACCGGTGAATCGGTAACCGCAATCACGGTGGCCCCGGCAGCTTCGGCGTAGGCAATAATCTGCAGGGTTTCCCGCGAATAGGGCGCAAATCCGACAATAACCAGCACATCACGGGCGGATATTTCACGGGTAAATATTTCCTGATTATTCGCCAACCCGTCAATCAGTGAGACCTGGCGGTGGAACAACCGGTAAATATAGTAAATTGACCAGGCCACCGGAAAACTGGCACGAAAACCACAAACATAGATCTGATCGGCCTGATCCAGCAGATCAACCGCCTGTTCCAGCGACTGACGGTTATTTTCGCGGGTCTGCTGCAAATTGGCGGTAAAAGTGGTGAACACTTCATCATAGAGTGCCGGATGTTGTTGCTTATTCTGCAGGCCACTGGCCCGGGAGGCATAGCTGTCACCGGCCAGCCCCAGAGAACGGATCATCGCGTCTTTCAAATCCCCCCAGCCGGAAAAGCCCAGACGTTTGGCCAGACGCAGCAAAGTCGCTGGTTTGACTGCGGCATTTGAGGCAAAAGCCCGCATCGACAAAACGACCAGTTCATTATTGTGCTCCAGTACAAATTCAGCTGCTTTCTGTAATTCCGGTGTCAGCTCAGGGTAATGGTCAACAATAATTTTGCGCGGGTCCATATCGGGCTTTCCTTTTGGGTCATTAGCTTAAGGCTGATAATACCTTGTGAAACACGTTTTGTATAAACAGGATCCATGGTCACGTTTTTACCCGGTCACCGGCGATGTCACAAAGTAACAGGCAAAAAAAAGCCGGGAAAGACCCGGCTTGTTTAGCAGATTAATTCTCGTGTATTACAGCGCAGCGATAACTGCCTGCTGGTCATTAATCTTCACTTTAGCCTGTTGCAGTTCGGCCAGACGCTCACGTTCTTTTTCCACCACCGCCGCAGGGGCTCGGGCGACAAAACCTTCGTTGGACAACTTAGCGTCGAGTTTTTCAATCTCGACATCCACCTTGGTCAGCTCTTTTGCCAGACGCTCCAGTTCAGCCTCTTTGTCTACCAGACCCGCCATCGGAATCAGCAACTCAGCACCGTCCACCAGTTTGGTGACAGAGACCGGACCTTTATCGTCGGCAGCCAGCAGAGTCAGACTCTCCAGACGGGCCAGACGCTGCAGGAAGTTACGGTTAGCTTCCACACGACGGACCACTTCCGGGGTGGCGCCACGCAGTAACAGAGCCAGTGGCTTGCTGAGTGCAATACCCATTTCGGCACGGATATTACGTACCGCCACAATCGCCTGCTTAATCCATTCAATATCTGCCAGCGCTGCTGCATCTTCTTTCGCGGCATCGTAGGCAGGGAAGGGTTGCAGCATAATGGTATCGTCACTGTTCCCGGTCAGTACTTTCACCCGTTGCCAGATGGTTTCGGTAATAAACGGAATAATTGGGTGCGCAAGACGCAGCAATGCTTCCAGTACTGTTACCAGGGTATGCCGGGTGCCGCGCAGTTCAGCTTCGCTGCCGTTGTTCATTACCGGTTTAGTCAGTTCCAGGTACCAGTCACAGAATTGGTTCCAGGTAAAGTCATACAGCAGACCAGCAGCGATATCGAAACGATAGGTATCCAGCGCTTCACGATAGGCTTTCACGGTGTTGTTGAATTCGGTCAGGATCCAGCGGTCAGCCAGTGATAACACTTTTTCTCCGCCGTTAAAGCCACAATCCTGCTCTTCGGTATTCATCAGCACGAACCGGCTGGCGTTCCACAGCTTATTACAGAAATTGCGGTAACCTTCCAGACGTTTCATATCCCAGTTGATATCACGGCCGGTAGAGGCCAGTGCCGCCAGGGTAAAGCGCAGCGCATCGGTACCTGAGGGTTCAATACCGTTCGGGAACTGTTTCTCCGTACGCTTACGGATTTTTTCCGCCAGCTGCGGCTGCATCATGTTACCGGTACGTTTTTCCAGCAGATCTTCCAGCGAAATACCGTCCACCATATCCAGCGGATCAATCACGTTACCTTTCGACTTAGACATCTTCTGTCCTTCGTCATCACGGATAAGTCCGGTCATATAGACGGTTTTGAAAGGTACCTGCGGTTTCCCGTTCTCATCTTTCATAAAGTGCATGGTCAGCATGATCATGCGGGCAATCCAGAAGAAGATAATATCGAAACCACTCACCACCACGCTGGTCGGGTGGAAGGTGCGTAAGGCTTCGGTATTTTCCGGCCAGCCGAGGGTAGAGAAGGTCCACAGCCCGGAAGAGAACCAGGTATCCAGAACGTCTTCGTCCTGGCGCAGGGCAACATCATCACCCAGGTTATTTTCGGCGCGAACTTCGGCTTCGCTACGGCCGACAAACACATTGCCGTGATCATCGTACCATGCAGGAATACGGTGTCCCCACCACAGCTGACGGGAAATACACCAGTCCTGAATATCACGCATCCAGGAGAAGTACATATTTTCGTACTGTTTCGGAACAAACTGGATGTCACCGTTTTCTACGGCTTCGACCGCCACTTTAGCCAGCGGGGCAGTACGCACATACCATTGGTCAGTCAGCATTGGTTCGATAACCACGCCACCACGATCGCCATAAGGCACGGTCAGGTCATGAGGTTTAATCTCTTCCAGTAATCCGGCAGCATCTACCGCGGCAACAATCGCTTTACGCGCGGCAAAACGCTCCATTCCGGCAAATTCTGCCGGAATGGTGGCATCGTAGACGTTGCTTTCTTCACCGTTGGTATCATACACCTGGGCCAGTTGGCGGATATCGCCATCAAAGGTCAGGATATTGATCATCGGCAACTGATGACGACGTCCGACTTCGTAGTCATTGAAATCGTGGGCCGGGGTGATTTTTACACAACCGGTGCCTTTTTCCATATCGGCGTGTTCATCGCCAACAATCGGAATACGACGGTTGATCAGAGGCAACACCAGATATTGACCGATCAGATCTTTATAGCGAGGATCTTCCGGGTTTACCGCCACGCCGGTATCGCCCAGCAGGGTTTCCGGACGGGTGGTCGCGACCACCAGGTAATCTTTACCTTCAGCCGTTTTGGCACCGTCGGCCAGTGGATAGCGGATATGCCACATCGAACCTTTCGATTCGCGGTTTTCCACTTCCAGATCTGAAATTGCAGTCCGCAGTTTCGGATCCCAGTTAACCAGACGTTTGCCACGATAAATCAGGTTTTCTTTGTGCAGCCGGACGAAGACTTCTTTGACGGCATTAGAGAGGCCTTCATCCATGGTGAAACGTTCACGTTCCCAGTCCACAGAGTTGCCCAGCCGACGCATCTGGCGGGTGATGGTGCCACCGGATTCGCCTTTCCATTGCCAGATTTTGTCGATAAACGCATCACGACCATAGTCCTGGCGGGTCTTACCTTCTTCCGCAGCAATTTTACGTTCAACCACCATCTGGGTTGCGATACCGGCATGGTCAGTCCCTGCCTGCCACAGGGTATTTTTACCCTGCATACGCTGGTAACGGATCATGGTATCCATGATGGTCTGCTGGAATGCATGTCCCATGTGCAGGCTGCCGGTGACGTTCGGCGGCGGGATCATGATGCAATAGCTTTCCTGACGGGTATCGCCATTCGGTTTGAAATAGCCTTGCTTTTCCCAGTGCTCGTAAAGCGGCTGTTCTATCTCTTGCGGATTATATGTTTTTTCCATGTCTGCTATGTCGTTGATGGCGCGGGGTGCGTTGCCGTATTCAATTGGAAACCGACGCTGCGATACGCTTTATAACGTTCACGCGCCAGCTGCTTCAAAGATTCTTCATCCGGAACAAAGTCTATCACTTCATGGAAAGCGGTAGCAAAATCTGCGAACCACGGCAACAGACTGATCAGTAAATCGCGGGATGCGCTGCCACGTTTTTCCGGCCAGGCCAGCTCGACCGGCGCTCCGTAGCGTGGCCCTTCGCCAGCCAGATTATGTGGCACAAACGCCTCAGCAGGGCGCTGCCATAATGCTTCATCCAGCCGGATTGCCTGTTGCTCATTTTCACAGGCGACCAGAATACGTTTACCTTCACGCCAGCGTGCGGCGGCCAGCTCGCAGGCCAATGCTTCTGTCGCTGACAGCGTCCCCTGTTGTGGATCGGGTCCCGGAAGATAAAACGTGGCATTTTTCATGCGGTTGCCTGTGTTCCATGAAGTAAAAAGAGTGACCGGAGCCACTCAGTGAATCAGTACTGCCGGCAATCGCGGCAGTTAACAAAACACTCCGCAAAGCGGAGTGTCGGCGACGGGCCGGTTATTCGTCAGTACCCAGTCCGGCACGGTTCAGCAGGAACTGTGACAGTAACGGTACCGGACGTCCGGTCGCGCCTTTGGCTTTACCTGAACGCCAGGCGGTGCCGGCAATGTCCAGATGGGCCCAGTTAAATTTACGGGCAAACCGGGCCAGATAACAGCCGGCAGTAATGGCGCCACCAGGGCGGCCACCAATGTTGGCCATATCAGCAAAGTTGGACTCCAGCTGCTCCTGGTACTCATCCGCCATGGGCAGGCGCCATGCGCGGTCACCGGACTGATCCGATGCACTGATCAGTTCATGGGCCAGTGGGTTGTGGTTAGAAAGCAGACCACTAATATGGTGACCCAGAGCAATCACACAGGCACCAGTCAGGGTGGCCACGTCAATCACGACATCCGGATCGAAACGCTCAACATAAGTCAGAGCATCACACAGCACCAGGCGTCCTTCGGCGTCAGTATTCAGAACCTCTACGGTCTGACCCGACATGGTGGTCAGGATATCGCCGGGACGCATAGCGCGACCATCAGGCATATTTTCACAGCCCGCCAGAATGCCCACCACATTCAGTGGCAGCTTCAGTTCGGCCACCATGCGCATAACACCGTAAACTGTCGCGGCGCCGCACATATCATACTTCATTTCGTCCATCGCTTCAGCCGGCTTCAGCGAAATGCCGCCAGCATCAAAGGTCAGACCTTTACCGACCAGCACAATGGGCCGGGCATCGGCATCCGGATGGCCTTTATATTCAATCACTGACATCAGCGATTCATTCTGCGAACCGGCCCCCACCGCCAGGTAGGCATTCATTCCCAGCTCTTTCATCTGCTGCTCACCAATCACCCGGGTGGTGATATTCTGGCTGTAGGCATCGGCCAGCTGGCGGGCCTGAGAAGCCAGATAAGCCGGATTACAGATATTCGGTGGCATATTGCTGAGATCTTTGGCCGCTTTCACACCGGCAGATACCGCCAGCCCGTGCTGAATAGCACGTTCACCGCTGGTCAGTTCCCGGCGGGTCGGTACGTTAAACACCATTTTACGTAACGGACGGCGCGGTTCAGCTTTATTGCTTTTCAGCTGATCAAAGCTGTACAGCGATTCTTTGGCCGTCTCGACAGCCTGGCGTACTTTCCAGTAGTTATTGCGGCTTTTAACGTGCAATTCGGTCAGGAAACAGACGGCTTCCATTGAACCGGTGTCGTTCAGGGTATTGATGGTTTTCTGGATAATTTGCTTGTACTGACGTTCGTCCAGTTCACGCTCTTTACCACAACCAATCAGCAGAATACGCTCAGAGAGAATGTTCGGCACATGGTGTAGTAACAGGGTCTGGCCCACTTTTCCTTCCAGTTCACCACGGCGCAGCAAAGCACTGATGTAACCATCGCTGATCTTGTCGAGTTGTTCGGCAATAGGCGACAAACGACGAGGTTCAAATACGCCGACAACAATACAGGCACTGCGTTGTTTTTCCGGGCTACCGCTTTTTACACTGAACTCCATGTATTCTCCTGAATCTTAAAGACAACAGCGTTGGCTATCGCTAGAATGTACAACTCTTATTCTTATTATGAAACAGTTGTACCATGACAAACACCATATCGGCGTCATAATAAGTTAAGAACCTGAGGTCTGATACCTCAGTATCCTGAGAAGGTGGTCATACAATTTTAGCCATGATGGCAGCCATTGATGAATAAAAATGGCTCATAAGCGTTGAAACTATCGACTTTCCTGCAAAAAGACAAGTTTTCACAGGCGTATTTAGCGTGATTATCATTAGATATCTGGTTCGGGAGACGCTCAAAAGTCAATTCGCCATTCTGTTTGTCCTGCTACTGATCTTCTTTTGTCAGAAGCTGGTCAGGATCCTCGGAGCGGCGGTAGACGGCGACATCCCGACAAATTTAGTTCTGACCCTGCTGGGGTTAGGTGTACCAGAAATGGCAGAGCTGATTCTGCCATTAAGCCTGTTTCTGGCGATCCTGATGACGCTGGGCAGGCTGTATACAGAAAGTGAAATCACCGTGATGCATGCCTGTGGTCTGGGCAAAAGCGTACTGGTGAAAGCGGCATTACTGTTAATGTTGTTAACGGCGGTACTGGCGGCAGTCAATGTGACCTGGCTGGGGCCCTGGTCTGCCCGCTATCAGAATCAGGTGACCCAGAATGCCAGGGCAAACCCCGGGGCTGCGGCCCTGGCGGCCGGACAATTTCGTACCTCCAGTGACGGGAATTCGGTGCTGTTTATCGAAAATGTTAAAGGTAACCAGTTTGGTAACGTCTTCCTGGCGCAGTTGAGACCGAAAGGAAATGCCCGGCCTTCGGTAGTGCTGGCAGATCATGGGCATATGGAACAACATGCAGACGGCTCGCAGACCGTAGTGCTGGATAAAGGTACCCGATTCGAAGGTACGGCGATGTTGCGCGATTTCCGTATCACCGACTTCACCCAATACCAGGCGGTTATGGGTTATAAAGAAGCGACCCTTGACCCGAATGATACCGACCAGGCAACGTTCAGTACCTTGTGGCATAACCCTACTGCGCCTTTCCGTGCGGAGCTTAACTGGCGTCTGACCCTGGTATTCTCGGTACTGGTGATGGCACTGATGGTGGTTCCGCTCAGCGTGGTTAACCCACGTCAGGGACGGGTACTGTCCATGCTGCCGGCCATGCTGTTGTATCTGATCTTTTTCCTGGTTCAGAGTTCGTTCCGCTCGAATGCCAGTAAAGGCCGTCTGGACCCGACGGTCTGGATGTGGGCGGTGAATGTGGGTTATCTGGTGCTGGCCATTGTCCTGAACCTGTGGGATACCTTACCGATGCGTCGCTTCCGTGCTCGATTCAGCCGTAGTGGGGGGCTCTGATGTTTGGTGTTCTGGACCGTTATATCGGAAAAACCATCTTTAATACCATCATGGCGACATTGTTCATGCTGGTGTCCCTGTCGGGAATTATCAAATTTGTCGAGCAGTTAAGGAAAACCGGCCAGGGGGCTTATACCGCTCTTGATGCTGGTTATTTTACTCTGTTGAGTGTCCCTTCGGACCTGGAGCTATTTTTTCCGATGGCTGCCCTGTTAGGGGCGTTGTTAGGGCTGGGGAATCTCGCCCAGCGCAGTGAACTGGTGGTGATGCAGGCGGCTGGTTTTACACGTTTGCAGATTGCGCTGTCGGTGATGAAAACGGCGATTCCGCTGGTATTACTCTCGATGGCGATTGGGGAATTTGTCGCACCACAGGGTGACCAGATGGCACACAACTACCGGGCGCAACAGATGCTCGGCGGGTCGTTACTCTCTACCCAGGGCGGCTTGTGGGCCAAAGACGGGAATAACTTCATCTTTATTGAACACATTCAGAGCCAGAGCCAACTCAAGGGTGTCAGTATCTACCAGTTTAACGACCAGCGCCGGTTGGTGGATGTTCGCTTTGCCGCCACGGCTGACTGGGATAATAAACAACATGAATGGAACCTGGTGCAGGTGGATGAATCTGACCTCAGTAATCCTCAGCAAATCACCGGTTCACAAAGTGTGGGGGGAGTCTGGAAAACCAGCCTGACTCCGGAAAAACTGAATGTGGTGGCACTGGACCCTGATTCTTTATCGATCCGCGGTCTGGATGATTACATTAAATACCTGAAACAGAGTGGCCAGAAGGCGGGCCGTTACCAGCTAAATCTGTGGAGTAAGGTGATTCAGCCGTTATCGGTCGCGGTAATGATGCTGATGGCCCTCTCATTTATCTTTGGTCCGCTGCGTAGTGTTTCTATGGGAATGCGGGTGGTGACAGGAATTAGCTTTGGTTTCTTATTCTATGTACTGGACCAAATCTTTGGACCGCTCAGCCTGGTGTATGGGCTGCCGCCATTCCTCGGGGCTGTGCTGCCGAGTGCGGCATTCTTCTTTATCAGTTTCTACCTGCTGATTAAACGCCGCTGACCGATAAGCGACAGTAAAAAGGGTTCACCTGGCAGTGAACCCTTTTCTAACGCCTAAAGATTAGAAACTGACTTCCAGACCCCCCAGGATATTCCAGTCATCAATCCCTTCTTTTTCCAGCCGTTTCTGGTATTGCAGCCGGGTTGTCAGGCGCGTCTGCGGCGTAAGGGACAACGCTGCATCGGTTTTTAACTGCACACTGTCACCACCACGTCCGGCATTGAAACGGGAAGCAGTCTGACCGTCACTGACAATAAGCTGTGGTGCCTTGCCCGGACGGTGTGTCACCCGGACATCTGCACCCACCACCAGGGCCCCCAGATCTAACTGGTAGCTGACGCCGGTACTGATATCAGGCGCGTACTGCATCCGGTAACTCACCTGCGCCTGATCTTCATCGGTAAACGCATCGATATTCTGATATTGCCAGCGTATGCCCAGCAGGGGTGAGATGCTGTGGGCCCCAAACTGCCAGCGTTTTCCTGCGTCCAGCCCGGCAAGCCAGCTGCCTGCTTTGGGCCTGGCGACCTGGCCGCGCAAGTCCGTGGAGATATCACCACGGAACCTTGTATAAGCTACCGGGCTTTCCAGCCACCATCCTTCAGGATGCAGCCAGCGTAACAGGGCATGCACACCCAGCGTATTAAAATTACTATGGCTGAAACCATCAGCGGCGGAAGGTTTTACTGAAAGTGAGCCTTTACTTACTGCCAGGCCGGTACTGAGCACCTGTTGATCCGCAACAGAGAACTGCCAGCGGCTGCCCAGCATCCAGCCATTGGATTTACTGGTAAAGTTGTAGCCATAGTCTGAAAAACCACCCGCAGAGTGATAGCGGTCTTCGCTGTGATAGCCGTAAACAAACATACCGCGACCCGGGTCCCGGACACTGTCACTGAACATGTCCTGCAGGCTGTCACTGAAATTACGGAAAGCCGCGGGCAGAGAAACGTAAGACGCCACCTGAGGAGTGGTTGCCGGGCGTACCGGCAGCGGTGAGGGGACCGGCGACGGCACAGGGTCCGGCACCGGTGTGGGTGACGGTGAAGGAGAAGGCTCGGGTGAAGGCACAGGATCAACCGCCGGCTCAGTATTTCCTTCACTATTCAGTAAGATATTCTGTAACCGGTAATCCCAGTACTGATTACCCTCTCCGGTAAGTAAGCGTTCACCTGAGGCCGATTTCCCGGGGGCAAAAGCATACAGATCATAAGCCCAGGCCCCCCGGGCAACATAACCACCCGCCAGTTTCACACTGCTGGCGGTCGATGAGCCCCCGACCTGAACCAGCGAGATACCCTCATTGTTATCGGCATGATTATTGTTGTTGGTATCGCTGTTCTGCCAGCCACTTTGTGAGTAAATACTCACCATCAGCGGGGAGTCGTCGGCAGTAACTAAATCACCTTCAATCAGCAGCCGGTCAGTGGCATCCTTAGTAAAGGCAGAGTTCAGGATTAACTGGTTATCCCGCCCGGCGACCAGCTTGCCTATCTTCATTACCGACCATTCATTGTCTGACTGACGATACTTACCCGGATTAAAAGTCGCTTCCGATAAGCTGGTCACCTCACCGAAAGACCCTGCTCCTGAGAGGGTAGTATCACTACCCATGCGCACTGGCCCGGAGACGGTAGAGCGGACTTCCAGATCCCCCCCCGATATCTGAATCCCCCCGCTATTGGTCGCGTCACCCGTCAGTGTCAGACGTCCCTCACCGGACTTGTGCAATATGCCCTGACCGCTGACAGAGGCATTAATTTGTGAAGATATTTCGCCCTGGGTACTGATCCGTTGGCTGATATCCGCCAGCATATATGAACCTTCGGATAACTGCAGGCTGCCATCCAGAGTGGTTCGTGATTGCATCTGCAGGAAGCTGTCAGAGAGCACGATGTCGGAATTCAGGGTGGCATGTTCTGCCAGTATCAGCGTAGCCCCGTTGTTGGTTCTGATGGCTTCAGCCGTATAGGTTTTTTCCTGCCAGTCATTGCTGTACACAACACCGCCAGCATGTAACACCTGCTCGCCACCCAGCGATAACGTTCCCGTATCGGCTGTCAGTTGTGCCAGATAAGCACCGCCGCTCAGCGTCCAGTTATTCTCAGTAGTCACATTCAGTTTTCCGGCGGCCTGTGCATCACCCAGGCTGCCGGCAAACGACTGGTTATTTCCGGTCAGAGTCAGTTCAGAAACCTGACCGGCATTGTTATTTAATAACCGGGCGCCGTTATCATTATGTTTAATCTCACTAAAGCTGAGCGACTGGCCGTTCATATCCAGTGTGCCGCCACGGTAGCCAAACTGAATGTTCTCAGTACTGACCTGATCGGCACTGTTCAGAATGACTGTCGGGCGGCCGCTGACCAGGGTGACAGAGGAAAAGGCCTGTTTCTTACCGTCGGCATCTGCCCGTTGATCGAGGATCACCGTGCCATCACCGGTATTCAGTGCCCCCAGGTTTTCACCGCTGGCATGGACCCATAATGTGCCCGCCCCGATTTTATGCAGAGTATCTCCGGCCCGGCCGTTAACCTGCCAGTCTACCGTCGCGTTTTCGTCCACTTCAACCCCGCCGCCGACCCAGTGCGCACTGTCTGCATCTTTGCCGGTGACTTTATAGTCTGCAGAAAACTGTAATTTTGCCGCACCATGGTTTACGGCCTGCTGCAACACAATGGTGCCGCCGTCGCCGTTAAACTGCAGGTCTTTACTGGCATCCAGTTGCGCGTTACTGGCTTGTGATGGTAGCAGGGTATCGACGCCGTGCCATTGCCACTGCTGATTGCCCTGAGTAATCTGGTCTGCACTCCACAGAATATCGCCTTGTGATTGCTGATCGGTCACTGCAGGGTCGGTATTTTTTTGCTGAACTGCGCTTATTTCGGCATCCTGTAAAAACAAAATGTAGGATCGTAACTGGTAGGGGGCAGTACCCGCGCTGCCAGTTAATACCCCGGCAATTTTCCAGACCTGCTCCAGATTGTCATAGACAAACATCGGACTGCCACTGTCACCGGAACGTGACAAAGAATCCAGTGGTTGTACGCGAGGATCATCCGGGGCGTAGTTGTACCAGCGTAGTCGCCAGTTTTCGAAGGTCGGGTCGGTCATTGTCCCACCGCTTTTCCATTGATAGGCGCCAGCCAGTGAAGTCAGCGTCTGGGTCTCTGCATCGACCTGATACTGACGTCCGCCACCGACCCGGGCATACCATTGGTATCGATCTTTATTTGCCGCCAGTTCAGTACCTTTGACGCCAGGCACCGGAGCCGCTTCAGTGACCACTTTATTTAACCGGGGAACATGAAAGTCCCGTTCGGTTGACTCATTGCGGTTAATTAATAAATATTTAGTTTTATAGAGAGCATTGTTTCCAAAATCTACAGAGTTATAGCCACCGTTATGCCGGACGCTAACAATATACGACGGGGAAATAACAGTGGCATACCCTGTACTATTCACGGCCGAAAAATCGGGCATAGGATATTGCAGTATTCCGGCCACGCTGCCATCTTTTTTTAATACACTGATATTTTCGCGGCCGGGGCGATATTTTCCCAGGTTCTCTGCAAAATCCCGGTATTCCTGGACGGGGACATCTTCACGCATAATACCGGCATTGCCGGTGGCAGGTAACATTGAAGCTGAACACAGCAATGTCAAAGAGAGTCGTTTCACAACTGATATCCTTATCATCGGGGTAAAGGTCATCCTGACCTCGCGGATTTATAACGGATAATGCAAAAATAGTCCAGCGACTACGATCACGAAAAAATGATATTATATTGCGAACTAATAATATCATTTTTATTAATCATTTATTATCGGATATTTTTCTCCGAGCGCCGGAGTCGGTTATTTTTTATTATCCTCCCAGCCACTGGCGGAAATATTGAATAAACAACGGCAGTTGTGAGACCCCAAACAGTAATAATCCGAGTATGCCGCCGACCAGCGTGCCGTTAATCCGGATAAACTGTAAATCACGCCCAATATTTTGCTCAATCTGTGCCGACAGCTGGCGGTTATCCCAGCTCTTTATGGTATCGCTGATGTGCCGGGTCAGGAACCGGGCAAATTCAGGCCCGGCCTGTAATGCCGCCTGTTCCAGATGTTGATTGAGGGAAGCCCGTAGTTGCGGGTCATTTTGTAATGCTTCACCGGCCCACTGTGTGGCCTGACGGATCTGCCTGGCGGTGGCAGAATCCTCGCGTTGCATATCTTCCGTCAGCCAGCGACGTAAATCGTCCCACAGCCCGACGGTGTACTGATTAAAGGCCTCATCCTCTTTCAGCCAGGTTTTTAACTGTTCTGCACGGCGCTGCATTTGTGGATCGTTCTTCAGGGCATCAATGAAGCGGTGCACACTGCGGTTAACCCCGTCCCGTAGCTGGTGATGCTGATCCTGTGCCACATCCAGCAGCAGGGCATCGACCATTGAGGTCACTTTATCGGCGCCTTTTTCCCCCAGCCATTCCACCGAGACCAGTCGTGCCATCGTCGGGTACTCCTGACGGAACCAGCGGCTGATCTGCCCGGCAATAAACTGCCGCGACTCCGGATTATCCAGCACCCGTACCACCTGCTCAATCAGTGCATCCAGTAACGCCTGATGACGGTTTTCGCGGGTCATACTTTCCAGCAACAGCACCGCAGTATGCCGGAAATCGACACTATCGATAGCCCGCAGAATCCCCTGGCGCAGAAAGCGCCGGATATGCTGATCGTTACCGGCATTCAGGAAACCGGCAATCAGCTGGCATATCAGACGACTTAACCGTCCGGCATTGTCGGGAATGACTAACCAGCCCGCCAGTTTTTCTGCCGGAGCCTGGCGCCGCAACAGGGCAATCATACTATCGGTACTGAGAAATTTTTCCTCGACAAAGCGTCCGAGATTATCGGCAATCCGCTGTTTATTACGCGGTATGATCGCGGTATGACGACCGATCAACGGTAACGGAATACGGTGGAACAGGGCGCTGACGGCAAACCAGTCAGCCAGTGCACCGACCATCGAAGCTTCAGCCACCGATTTTATCGCCTGTACCACCAGGCTCTGCGGCAGAAACAGCGTGCTAATGAATACGACACTGGCAATGATTAACAGGCATAACGCCAGCCGTTTGGTTTTCTTTAAGCCGGAAGTTTTATCCATAGAAAGGCCCGGAAAGTCATAAAGTGAAGCCATTCACTGGCAGTTATTGTTTTTTAGCATAGCAATCAACGGGCTGGTTCACCGGGAAAATAGGTTATTCAGCCGCCGGTGACGTCAGAGTCGGCGGAAAATTGTTCATGCTGATGCTGCAACTGATCACTGATAAAGCCGAGAAACAGTTTTAGAGCAGCAGACTGCTGACGTCCGGGCAACAGATGGATCTGCAGTGTACGCTGGGTCAGCGCATTAATCGCCAGGCTACGGGCCACCAGTGGGTGTCCGGCCGGGTGGTACAGCAGGGAAAAACGACTGCACAGAGTGACGGTCAGTGAATTCAGGGTTAAGAAGTGGTACAGCGAGCCAAAATTATTGCAGGTGATGGTGGGTTCGATAAATACCCCGTTCATCTGACAGGACAAATCAAATAACTGGCGCACGGTAGTGCTCTGATCAGGCAGCGCCACCGGGTAGCTGCTGAGGTCCTGTAGCCGAAACTCCTTGCCAGCCAGAGGATGGCTGGCAGACATCACCACCAGTACCGGGGCAGGCCAGCTACCGGCTACCTGTACCCCGCGTTCGGCGTGCAGACAGAACTGCAACGCCAGGTCACACTCACCACGATGCAGGCTCTCAGCCACCTGGCGGGTATTTCCCACCTGCAAATGAAAGCTCACCGAAGGGTATTGCTGCCGGAACTGAGAACAGAGGGCAGGTAACAGATGCCATGCCAGCCCGTCGGTACAGGCAATGCGGATTGCGGTACGGCGGATGGCGGTCAGGCCTTTGATCTCAGCCAGGGTACTGTCCATTTCCCGCATACTCTGACGTATCCGGTGCTCAAACATCCGCCCGGCATCGGTCAGAACCATCCCCCGGGCATGGCGTTCAAATAACGTCACGCCGGTATCCTGTTCCAGTCGCTGAATTTGTCGGCTAATGGCAGAGGTCGCGACAAATAATTGCTGGCTGGCGGCGGTCAGCGAACCGCAGTCAGCGACCGCCAGAAAATAACGGATTTCGGTACTTAGCATGCGGTTGCCTCATCACGGTGCGTGCTGCCTTTTTGTGCAGCCAGACGTTGCTTTCAAAGCAAAGCTTATTTGATATTTTGATAATTGTGGCAAAGCAGAAGAGTAGCTTAGATTGACGGTATAACAAAATAAACCAACGATACCGGACAGACAAATGACAGCAGAAAAAGTAATGGCCGCCGCAGCGGCCTGGTTTGACAGCGGGGAATTTAAAACCACTCTGGCGCGACGCGTCGCTATCCATTCCGAAAGCCAGCGGGACGACCGTGATGAAGAGATCCGCCGCTATCTGAACGAGGAAATCACCCCGGCTATGACCGCTATGGGCTTTACTCTGACAGAGCTGGCCAACCCGGCGGCATCATTGCGCCCGATGCTGCTGGCGACCCGCATTGAAGATCCGGCCTTGCCGACGGTGCTGTGTTACGGGCACGGCGATGTGGTGTTTGGTGATGACGACAACTGGCGCCAGGGGCTGAATCCGTGGCAACTGACCGAAGAGGGTGACCGCTGGTACGGACGTGGCAGCGCCGATAACAAAGGTCAGCATTCGGTGAACATCGCCGCGCTGGAGCAAATTTTTGCCGCCCGCCACGGCAGCCTGGGATTTAACTGTAAATTCCTGTTTGAGATGGGGGAAGAGATCAGTTCCCCGGGGCTGGCTGAGATATGCCGGCAACACCAGGCATTGCTGGCGGCAGATGTCTTTATCGCCTCCGACGGACCACGCTTGTCGGCCGAACGCCCGACGCTGTTTCTGGGGTCACGCGGGGCGGTTAACGTGCGCCTGACCATTAATGCCCGTGAGCGCGATTACCATTCCGGTAACTGGGGCGGTCTGCTGACTAACCCGGCCATCCGTCTGGCCAATGCCCTGTCGACGCTGGTGAATCAGCACGGACAGTTGCAGGTCAGTGCCCTGAAACCGCCGGCGATTTCTGCACAGGTGCGGGAAATTCTCAGTGATATTCAGTTGCAACCTGTTGACGGCGATCCGCAGATTGATGAGCAGTGGGGAGAGGCCGGCCTGACCCCGGTAGAACGCCTGTATGGCTGGAATACCCTGGAAATCCTGGCGATGGTCAGCGGCAATCCGCAACGACCGATGAACGCCATTCCCGGCAGTGCCACCGCGGTGTGTCAGCTACGGTTTGTGGTGGGGACTGACTGGGAAAATATCGATACCCATCTGAGTGACTACCTGGCCGCATACGGATTCGCGGATGTGCAGGTGGAACTGCTACGTGGTTCTCCGGCGACCCGACTGGATCCCCGTTCACCGCTGGTCAGTTGGGCGCTGGATTCGCTGCAACAGAGCAGCGGTAAAAAACCGGCGTTGCTACCGAACCTGGGTGGCTCACTGCCAAATGATGTGTTTGCCAATATTCTGCAACTTCCCACCCTGTGGGTTCCGCACTCCTATCCGGCCTGCGGACAACATGCGGCGGATGAACATATGCTGAAATCGATAGCCCGTGAAGGTCTGCTGATGATGACGCATCTGTTATGGGATTTCGGTGAACAGGGGAGTCAACTGATTGCCAGCCAGCAGGCTTATCGTCAGAAACAGGAGATGCAGTCATGAGTGGCGCGATGGCCCGGCCAGCGCCGAATCTGTATAAAACCCTGTTCTCGACCTGTGTCGGCAATGCTCTGGAATGGTTCGATATTGCGGTGTATGCCTTTTTTGCCCGCTACATTGCCCATGAGTTTTTCCCGACCGAAGATCCTTCGGTCTCACTGTTGCTGACCTTCGGTAGTTTTGGCGTATCGTTCCTGATCCGCCCGTTAGGCGCTATCGTACTCGGCAGCTATGCCGACCGGCATGGTCGTAAGAACGCACTTCTGCTGTCGATCACGCTGATGACTCTCGGCTGCGCGATGATTGTCTTTATGCCGGGTTATGCCACCCTCGGTCTGGCGGCCCCGGTACTGATCCTGCTGGCCAGGCTGATTCAGGGCTTTTCGGCCGGTGGCGAGTTTGGCAGTTCGACGGCTTTTCTGGTGGAGCATTTCCCGCAGCGTAAAGCCTTTATTGCCAGCTGGCAGTTTGCCACCCAGGGGGCCAGCACCTTACTGGCCTCGGCGTTCGGACTTGGTCTGACCCAGTGGCTGACGGACGCGCAGATTCAGCAATGGGGCTGGCGTATTCCGTTTCTTTTCGGGTTGCTGATAGGCCCGGCAGGGCTGTATATCCGCCGCCATGTTTATGAACCTGAACAGTCGGTACAACAGCGGGCGACACATTCTCCGTTGAAACAGCTGTTTTCCGGCCAGAGCCATCTGTTACTGCTGGCGGTAGGGCTGATGGTGATCTCTACTGGGATTAACTACATGCTGAATTATGTCCCGACCTATGCCACCAAAAACCTGCATCTGGCGGGCAAAACGGCCTTTACCGCCACCCTGCTGGCCGGGGTGATTCTGACGGTTGTGACCCCGCTGGCCGGACTACTGGCAGAGAAAACCGGCCGCAGGCCGCTGATGTGGACAGCTCTGGTATTGCTGTTGGTGACGATTTATCCGGCGTTTCTGCTGGTGGTTCGCCATCCGGATGGCGGTATGTTGATTTTGCTGGTCTGCTGGCTGGCGTTACTGAAATCCTGCTACTTTGCTACGGTACCATCGATGATGGCGGATCTGTTTCCGGTCAGCACCCGGGCCAGTGGGATGGCTATCAGCTATAACATTGCGGTGACGGTATTTGGCGGATTTGCCCCGCTGATTTGTAGCCTGCTGATTACGGCCACCGGAACCAGCCTGGCCCCGGGATATTATCTGATGGCGCTGGCAGTGCTGAGTTGTGGGGCGCTGGCGCGAACTAAACGCTACCAGGCAAACTGATAGCCACTTACCCTGCGGAGCGATGGCTCCGCAGGGTATCCGAAGTGATTACTTACGTCCGCCAAACAGACTGCCCAGCACGCCGCGCAGAATCTGGTTAGTCACCTGACGGGTCGCGGTTTTCGCCATGGTCTGCACCACGCCGTCGTGTTTACCACCACGGGGGCCGGTATATCCAAACAGGATATTTTTCAGACCATCCATCACCGTATTTTCCACGCCACTGTTATTCCCTTTGGCCTGCGGTGCATCCGACTGCTGAGGCGCATTTTGGATCCCTTTCTGCAGCAGTTCATAAGCGGACTCTCTGTCCACCACATCATCGTACTTGCCGTACAGCGGTGAATGGTTAATCAGGCTGTTACGTTCATCACTGTTCAGCGGCCCCATCCTGGAACCGGGGGCAATCACCATCGCCCGCTCCACCACCGACGGGCTGCCTTTTTCGTCCAGGAACGAGATCAGGGCTTCGCCGGTGCCCAGTGACTGAATAGCTTCTTCGGTATTAAATGCCGGATTAGCGCGCATGGTGGTCGCGGCGGCTTTCACCGCTTTCTGATCTTTAGGAGTAAAGGCCCGCAGTGCATGCTGCACGCGGTTACCCAACTGACCCAGCACGGTATCCGGCACATCGGAAGGATTCTGGGTGACAAACCAGACGCCCACCCCTTTAGAGCGGATTAAACGAATCACCTGCTGTATTTTTTCCAGTAATACGTCAGGAACATCATCAAACAGCAGATGGGCTTCATCGAAGAAAAACACCAGTTTAGGTTTTTCGACATCCCCGACTTCCGGCAACTGCTCATACAGTTCTGACAGCATCCACAGCAGGCTGGTGGCATACAGTTTTGGCATTTGATAAAGCTTTTCGGCGCTCAGGATATTAATGATGCCACGTCCCTGATCGTCGGTACGCATCCAGTCTTTAATATCCAGCATCGGTTCGCCAAAGAAGTATTCGGCTCCCTGTTGTTCCAGTGCCAGCAGGCCACGCTGGATCGCCCCGACAGAAGCGGTACTGATATTACCGTATTCGGTGGTAAACGCCTTCGCGTTATCACCGATATACTGCACCATCGCACGAAGATCTTTGAAATCCAGCAGTAACATGCCCTGATCGTCGGCGATCCGGAAGATTATCTGTAACACCCCGGACTGGATCTCGTTAAGGTTTAACAGCCGTGCCAGCAGCAGCGGGCCGAGATCCGACACGGTAGCCCGCACCGGATGCCCTTTTTCACCGAAAATATCCCACAGCACCACCGGATTATCCTGTGCCTGCCAGTCAGTCACGCCGATTTTTTCCAGCCGCGCCTGCAGTTTCTCTGAGCTTTCGCCGGCTTTGGCAATGCCGCTTAAATCCCCTTTCACATCGGCCATAAACACCGGCACGCCAATGGCTGAGAAAGACTCAGCTATTTTTTGCAGTGTGACGGTTTTTCCGGTGCCGGTCGCTCCGGTAATCAGGCCGTGGCGGTTAGACATGGCCGGCAACAGATTCAGGGTCAGTTCCGGGGTTCGGGCAATCAGTAACGGTGCAGTCATACGGTGTCAGTCTCTGGAAGTTAGCAGTTGTCAGCATCCCGCAACGGGAGCCAGCCTTCAATCGGTATTATCCGCAATCTTTGGCGGTAAGGGGGAGCAGTCCCGCTCCTGCCCGTAGTCATAATGCAAACTATAGTCAGGGACGGGGAAAAAATATACCCAACATTTTCACACAGATAGTGAGCATTTTGCCGTTAAAACGCTGCGCCTTGCTCACTTCGGCCCGGCATTTTGTGCGCAAAACCCCTTCACTTGTTAGGTAATTATTAATATTGTTATAATTATGCTGTATTGTAAGCGCTATCATTGCGATGTAATCGTTACCACCTTCCTGTTTCTACCAGGTCAATAATAAATACACTGTGAGCCAATGAGAGTCGTTAATTATGCTTTTGCAAAAAAACACCACGCGCCGCAAATTCCTGCTCGGTTCGCTGATGGCTTTGCCACTCACCGAACTGGTGCTTAAGGGTTTGACTGCGGCACAGGCAGCGGAAATGGCCGCGCCTGAACTGACCAGCTATAAACCGGTTTTTTTCACTGCTGACGAATGGCAGTTTATTCTGGCCGCCACCGATCGCATTATCCCTGCGGGTGGCCCGGGCAAAGCCCCGGGAGCACTGGAAACTAACGTCCCGATATTTATCGACCAGCAACTCCATGACGAGCAATTCGGTAAAGAAATCTACATGGAAGGGCCGTTTAACCCTCATGCTCCTGCCACCATGGGCTATCAGGTGCCGCTCTATCCGCAACAGATTTATCAGACCGGCATCCGACTGACTAACCAGTGGAGCCAGCAAAACCTGCAGAAACCTTTCCATCAGCTCTCAGAGGCAGATAAAGACAAGGTTCTGACCGCATTACAGAAAAATACCCTCGATTTCGCAGCACTGGGTGAAAACACCCTGAAAGGCTCACTGTTTTTCAGCCAGTTGCTGGGAGAAACCAAACACGGTTACCTCGCCGACCCGATGTATGGCGGCAATAAGGGGATGAAAGCGTGGATTGCCATCGGTTTCCCCGGGGCCCGCGCCAGCTACCTGGAATGGGTAAAACAACACAATGTGAAGTATCCCCTCGGGCCGGTCAGCCTGCTGGGCGAGACTGCGTGATTGCCGTTTTTTCTGAATAACAGGGTTTTTTATGGCTCAGATAACAAATAAAGAAGTCGATGTCGTGGTTTGCGGATTCGGCTGGGCAGGTTCATTAATGAGTATTGAACTGGCCATGGCGGGGCTGACAGTGCATGCACTGGAAAAAGGTCCGGAACGCGATTATGAAGCTTTCGCCTACCCAAAACCGGCGGATGAATATGCCTATGCGGTACGTAACAAGGTCATGACCACTCCGGCTGACTCAGCGGTCACGGTGCGTTACACCATGCAGGACACCGCGCTGCCGACCCGTAAATGGGGCGCTTTTGTGCCTGGCGGTGGTGTGGGTGGTGCCGGTATGCACTGGACCGGGGTATTGCTGCGACCCACCCCGACCGATATCAAGCTCAAAACCTATGCCGATGAGGCTTACAAACCCGGCGTATTACAGGAAGATATGCGGGTTAAAGATTTCCCGTTCACCTGGGATGAAATTGAACCCTGGTTTGAAAAGTTTGAACGTATCTGCGGATTATCCGGCAACACAGGTAACCTGCGCGGTCAGATTATGGAAGGCGGTGACCCGTTTGAAGGCCCCCGGGCGAACCCGATGCCATTGCCGGCGCTGGAAAACACGCTTAATAGCGTAATGTTTGGCGATACGGTCAAAAAAATGGGCTACCACCCGTTTACCATTCCGTCGGCCGCGGCTTCCCGCGTCTGGACTAACCCGTACGGTAACACCATTGCGCCATGTAACTATTGCGGTTACTGCTCGAAATATCCCTGCCTTAACTACTCCAAAGCTTCGCCACAGACGGCGGTGCTGGATTCGCTGAAGCAGATGAAAAACTTCTCTTATGAAGTGAATGCCGAAGTGTTGCGGGTCGTACTGCACGATGACAAAAAGACCGCCAAAGGCGTGATCTATATCGATGAGCAGGGCAACGAGCGCTTCCAGCCGGCGAAGATTGTCATCCTCAGCAGCTTCCAGTTCTACAATGTGCGCCTGATGTTACTGTCCGGCATCGGTCAGCCATATAACCCGATTACTGAAGAAGGGGTGATTGGTCGTAACTATGCCTTCCTGAGTAACGGTGCGGCGACCCTGTTCTTTAAAGACAAAAACTTTAATCCGTTTGCTACCTCAGGCCCGACCGGGATGCAGTTTAACGATATCTCGCCGGGTAACTTTGATGGCCCGGGTCTGGGCATTATTGGCGGGGCAAAAATTCAGAGTGCTCAGTCCACCGGCACACCGATCAGCACTGCACTGCCACCGGGTACCCCGTCGTGGGGGGCCGGCTGGAAAGAGGGGCTGGAAAACTGGTACGGCCATTCGATGAAAGTCGGTATCACCACCTCCTGCATGTCTTACCGCGATGTTTATCTGGACCTGGACCCGACCTATAAAGACCGCCACGGCCAGCCACTGCTGCGCATGACCTTTAACTGGAAACGTAACGAACTGCAGCTCCAGCAATACCTGAAAGGGATTGTCGGCAACATCGTTAAAGAGATGAACCCTGACAGTTACAGTATGAGTTTCCTGCCGATGGGTGCGGACTTTGACCTGACCAAGTATGTCTCTACCCATAACGTGGGCGGTGCCATTATGGGTGACGATCCGAAAACCTCGGCCCTGAACCGTTATCTGCAAAGCTGGGATGTTCATAACGTATTTGTGCCCGGAGGTAATGCATTCCCGCAGAACTTCCAGTCCAACCCGACCAATACTATCGGGGCAATTACGCTGATGGCAGCCAATGCCATTAAAGAACAGTATCTGAAAAATCCCGGCCCAATGGTACAGGTGTAACATCATGAAAAAGATGACATTTAAACGCCTGTTATTGGCGAATACGGTAGTGCTGGCCTGCGGGCTGGCAGGGGCAGCACAGGCTGCCGACGCACCCAATCAGGATCAGCTGGTAAAACAGGGAGAGTACCTGGCGCGACTCGGGGATTGTATGGCCTGCCACACCGCGTCCGGACGACCGGATTATGCCGGCGGTCTGGCGATAAAATCAGATCTCGGGACCATTTACTCCACCAATATCACCCCGGATAAACAGTACGGGATCGGTAATTACACCGAACAGCAGTTTGCTGATGCGGTACGCAAAGGGGTACGTCCGGATGGCAGTTTCCTCTATCCGGCCATGCCTTATCCTGACTATGCCAAAATCAGTGATGCGGATATTCACGCCCTGTACAGCTACTTTATGCACGGTGTGACCGCCAGCAACAGCCAGCCGCCACAGACTGACCTCAGCTTTCCGTTCAGCCAGCGTTGGGGGATGCGTTTCTGGAATATGGTGTTTACCTCCGATAAGCCATTCCAGCCGATTGGCGGGGCTTCTGAACAGGTCAATCGCGGGGCTTATATTGTGGAGTCTCTGGGCCACTGTGGCAGTTGCCATACCCCCCGGGGAGTGGCGATGGAAGAGAAAGCGCTGGACAGCAGCGACAACAACTTCCTGTCGGGCGGCAACCTGAATGGCTGGGATGTGCCATCGTTACGGGGTATTGCCCGCTGGAGCCCGGCAGAAATTGTCGATTACCTGCAAAGCGGCCGTAACGACAAGGCGGGTGTTGCCGGTGAGATGACTGCGGTGGTGAAAAACAGTACTTCACACATGACCGATGACGACCTGCAGGCGATTGCTGCTTATCTGAAATTCCTTGGCGGCAATCCGCCGTTGCAGGCCTATGATCAGCAGAAAAATCAGGCCACCACCGCCAAATTGACGGCGGCGGTGGATCTGAGCGAAGGGCAGACTCTCTACCTGAACAACTGTGGTGCCTGCCACTTTGTGAACGGACTGGGTGCTGCACGGGCCTTCCCGCAGTTGGATCAGGCATCCATTGTGAATGCCAAAGATCCACAGGGGCTGATTCACATTATTCTGCAAGGAGCGCAGTTACCGGCCACCGCCAAATCACCCTCCATGCTGAAAATGCCTGGCTTCGGACATCGTTTGTCTGACGACCAGGTGGCTAAACTGGCGACCTTTGTACGTCAGGGCTGGAGTAACGATGCATCGGCAGTGACGGCCGATCAGGTGAAAAAAGTCCGTGCCGGACTGGAGCAACACTGATTCAGAAAGCTGTGTTGTAACAACCGGGGCAATGCCCCGGTTTTTTGTTATTTCAGATGGGTCGCCACATCCAGAACGCCGTTAATCACGAACTGAACTCCCATACAAACCAGCAGGAAGCCCATCAGGCGGGAAATTGCTTCGATCCCCCCTTTACCGACCAGCCGCATAATGGCTCCGGAACTGCGCAGGCACAGCCAGAGAATCACTGCGACCAGCAGAAAAGTCAGGACAGGGGCGACATGCAGTACCCATGCCGGGAAATCCCCTGTTTTCACGGTAGAAGCGGTACTTATAATCATCGCAATGGTGCCGGGCCCGGCGGTACTTGGCATAGCAATCGGCACAAAAGCGATATTGACCTGAGAGTCCTGGTGGACGGCGGCATCTATCTCTTCCTGTTTATGCTGAACTTCCAGGGTATCGTGCAGCTTCTGCACAGGAAACAGCATCCGGAAACCGATAAAGGCGACAATCAGTCCCCCGGCAATTCGCAGCCCCGGAATGGAGATGCCAAAGGTATCCAGCACCGCATTACCGGCGTACCACGCCACCATCATAATCAGAAAAACGTACACTGAAGCCTGAAATGCCTGGCGGTTACGTTCGGTAAAATTCATCTCGCCAGATAAGCCGAGGAACAGTGCGACACTGGTCAGTGGGTTCGCCAGTGGCAACAGCACCACTAACCCCAGCCCGACAGCTTTGATGAGTTCCTGCATATAATCCTCAAATTATTCTCTGTTCCGTCCGCCGGTAATGCTGCGGCGCGGTACGATTAATAACATCAGCAGGCAGTTGCCTGTGCGGCGCACAGTATAATGGTTAGTGAATAACCGACAGGGGCGAAAGTTGCTCCGGCAGCTAAAGTGTAGCAGTCACAGAAAAAGGGAAGGGCTGAACAGAGATAAAGAGTCCGGAACCGGTCACTGACCGGCTCCGGCGAGGGGAGGGGGAATTACATACCGAGGTATTTTTTACCCTGGTCCAACACCACATTACAGGCCTTGGTTTTCAGTTTTTCACCGATCGGCGTATTGCTCAGGCTTTTCAGGCTAATCTGCTGACCGTTACCGGTATTCAGCAGCCCTGCCAGACCCTGCGCATAACCGGTTTCCTGTTTCTGTTCTGAGGTATCGGTCAGACCCAGCTTACTTTTCAACTGGTCAGTGACCGAAGAAACGTTGTTTTTCACCAGGTTATTCTCAGCACAGTACTGCAGAATACCGGTGACATTACTCATGCTGTTTGAGCTGACTGCTTTATTACCGCCATTCAGCAGGCCGGTAATCGAGGACAGAGACAACCCGCCTTCAGAACCTGCAGACTGGCCGGAGGTAGCAGAAGAAGAATTCATCAGGTCTGATGCGCTGCTGCTCAGCTTATCCTGCCAGCTGGCCGCACTGGCCGCTCCGCTGATCAGTGCCGCAACTAAACCCATCGCCAGCAACGGTGTGTGTGTCATTTTTTTCATTAAAACAGCCTCATTCAGGTTATTTTTTTGCATTGCTCGCTATTTTAGTCCCTCACCCCCGTCTTAAGTTCCTTTTTTCCGGTTTCTGCCCCGCGAATCGGAAATCTCCGACCCCTTTGACGCACTGAATGTGCATTTATGCTGTAAGGCTAAAGGCTAAAGGCTAAAGGCTAAAGGCTAAAGGCTAAAGGCTAAAGGCTAAAGGCTAAAGGCTAAAGGCTAAAGGCTAAAGGCAAGGGCAAGGGCAAGGGCAAGGGCAAGGGCAAGGGAAACCCTGGCGAGGCGGTTTAGCCTCAGCGAAGGGTAGAACAGGGTGAGTGATTGTTTTTTCGGCAGTTAACCGACAACTGCACGGATTCACCTTGCACCCGCCACGACTCAGGGTATAATCCCGTTGTTTTCCGCATACCCTTCAGTGCCGAAGTGGCGAAATCGGTAGACGCAGTTGATTCAAAATCAACCGTAGAAATACGTGCCGGTTCGAGTCCGGCCTTCGGCACCATACCGTATGCAAAGTAAGTCGCTCAGGAGCGGCTTTTTTTGTGTCTGGAATATCCCTCCTTCATCAGAATTTTATTGTTTATTGCACAATGTGCAGCCTCTTCAAATGCAAATATCCCCTAAAGTTGTTGGACTGTATAAGTTCAGACCTGCCGTTAAGAGTTGTCAATTTGGTTACCGGACTTGTGAATCCGCTTTATGGCCTGGTTTAAGTGGCATCCTGATGAATTACCAACAGTTACTCCATTCCCTCCGGATACTTTTAACCCTGACGGGCTGATGATGGCAGGGAGTGCCCGGTTAGAAATAAGGCAACAATTTGCTGACTTGATGTGCTTTGCTTCAGCGGGTAACAGGAGTAGTATCACACCAGGTGCTACAGATAAGGTAACAGGATGTCAGCCTTATGCGAATTTTTAAAACAAAATGGTTCAACAAAGCAGCTAAAGCTCACGCAATTAAAGATAGTGAGTTATGCCAGGCTATTGAGGCGGTAATGCAGGGAAAGGCTGACGATCTGGGTGGGGGCGTTTACAAGAAACGACTAAACCAGAATCGTGATCGTGCCATCATCCTGGCGAAAGGCGGAAAGCATTGGTTTTACACGTTCCTGTATGCCAAACAGGATATGGTAAACATCGATAATCGCGAACTGGCCGGATTCCGCGAGTTAGCAAAGCACTACGCTACCCTTGCTGATGAAAAGATTACGGCACTGATTAAGAGTAAAGAACTGGTGGAGATTTGCCATGACTGCAAAAAGTAAATTTAAGAGTCCTGCATTTGAGGCCATCCACAGCGCGGCTTCCGGATTATTTAGCGTTGATGCTATCCCGCAGGAAACAATGCGCAACTTTGATAAAGCGTGCCTTAATAACGTGGACGACTTGCAACCTGTTGAGATTAAAGCATTGCGCGAGAAGCTGAACGTCAGCCAGCCGGTTTTTGCCAGCTACCTTAACACCAGCCTTTCAACAGTACAGAAATGGGAAAGCGGTGCAAAACGCCCAAGTGGGGTATCCCTGAAACTGCTTACTGTGGTTCAGAAGCATGGGTTAAAGGTGTTGGTTTGAGTTAGAGCGCTGGTAGTTGTAATTTATCTTTGGTGTAAATAAGTTATTTATTCCTTACTAAGAATAAAAATATGCACTTTAACTCACTAAACATGGCATGATATAACTTAAGTTCTATTGTTGGCATAATCCTTCATAAGTTTTTTTTTAAAATGCTTATAGAGCAACTCCTAAAGCTGCTACATGCGAGGCATGGTGTTATAGCTACCTTTGCGGCGTTAGCCAAAGGACCTTGGTAAGATCTTTCTCATGAGGATGAATTTTAACTAAGGTTACGGATTAGCGTACATTAATGATAGGGATTCCGTGAAATAACTAAAAGTCTAAACACTCCTCAAGCGACCCCACAAAAAGAAATGTATCAGATGGAGATGGTGACAGGCAGATGCCTGAGGCAAGCCTCCACACAGGCCATAAGCGTTGTATGACTATCGTATGGGGACACCAGTATTAGCTAATCCCACGAATTCACCTCGGACACTCCTCGGCGGATATCCTTCCTGCCATAAGACGTATTTTTACTGATTCTGAGTTTTTAATTTAGCCCATAAAAAAAAGGGCTAGAAAATATGATTCTTATGCGCGGCCGTAATTCATTGTGCAAAACGCTGGCTGTAAAAACAACGTTTAAATAACTGACGGAGCACAATGGAATGAAGGCCTATTGCACAAAAAATAATATTCTCGTAACAGAAGGAACCCTCAAAATATTCAGAAAAATAATTTTTGGCGTTCCTTTTGACAATAACTGTGACGGGAGATGCAAACCCGCTTATTACATATCTATAGCTATCCTTATACAGCATCTTATATGCAGTGCAACCGCCAGTAAGAATACTCGTAAAAAAGCTCGCTTTAGGGGTAACAACAAATGGACTTGTTCTGTTCCTTTCCCATATTCACTCGGAGAAAAAGTGGCTCCTGCGGTATTTAAGCAGTCACGCGAGCTTCCCTTTGAAAGGGTACTGGAAAAGCTGGAAGCTGCTGGGCTTCTCAAAATTATCGGTCATGATCCCAGCAAACACAAATGCCGTGAATTTGCTTTATCAAAACGACTGCTGAAAGCATTGTTTCCCGGCGTTCGACGGAAATATCTGCAACGAACAGATCGCTACTACTATCTGATCGACCTTTACGGGAAACGCCAGAAACCTCTGACACTGGAGGAGATGATTGTTCAGGTATCCATCCAGAAACCTATCTTTTGTTATCAGGTATCAAAGCGCAAAGTCCCGGATATGGCATTCAGGGAAAGGGTTATGCAGGTCTACGGGCAACTTGATTATCTGCATATTAATCTTGATACACTACGGGATTATTGCAACGCATATGCCACGCTTATCATCATGGGGTACTACTGCGATTTTATCAGCCATCTCTGCGATGTGAATGTAAAAGTCATCAGCATTAGTCCGCTGATGGTGGCTTATCCCCATTCGTACAAAACTGCCCGTCTGGGTGGGCGTTCGTTTGAGGTGGGTGAAGGGTTTCAGTACCTGCCAAAGTGCATGAAATGGGCGTGTCTGGTGCGAGGATATAACTACGATATTAAAAGCAGCCAACTGGAGATCCTGCAGCATGAGCTTGTGCTCATTAGAGTGTCGCCCAAAAATCTGAAACGCCTTGAAACCAGTTATATGAGTAAAAACTGGAGGTTGATGAAGATGACGTTAAAACTTTTCGTTTTTCGACCATTTTCAGCGTCGGTTCTATAAGCCTGTCATTTAAAATTGTGACCAGAAAACGTCTGAACAAACAACTGGGAGTTGATGAGGCAGGGAGGGTGTTAAAACGCTGGAAAAAGCTAATGGAACCACTCAGGGAAGACCTTAAGCGTCTTACTGATGACTATCTGTCATCCGGTAAAACCAACCGCTACGGGCGCTTTGCCTCAAAAATGCGGTGGGGCAGAACTTTAACTGTACATGGAAGGATGTCCGGAAGGTGGAAAAATGGCAGACAGGACAGATGCGCCGGAAACTGCTTGCCCATATGTTGCAAGGGCTGGAAAGTCGTGCCGTCTACGATTTTGTCGCCAGCCATGGTGGAGTATGCGTACTGGAGCATGACGGTTTTATCAGCCTGAACAAACTGTTTAATGATGACTGGAAACACCCGTATCTGCGCGTTGTGCTAAAAAACGAGGTACATTAGTAAAATCAGTGGTATCAATGTGAGGGATAAATACAGGATGAATTGATTAATTTTTTTTAATCAAGTAGATTATCGCTGTTGAACTATTTCTCGAATATATTCTGTATTTCTACCTATGAAGGATACTATGATGCTTGAGAAGTTAGAGCTAACCAAAAATGCGCAATTTTATATCTCTAAGGGTGATGAACCTCTACCCCCGATAGATGATTTATTTATCCTTGATATATTGAATGCATCTGATGATAATATTGACCCCGAATCTTCACATATATTAAATGAATTTAGAATAAAAAAGTACTTAATTGATAAAGATATCCCTTATTTATATTCAGTTAGAATATTCCCCACTATCAGGCCAGTTTACTTCATTGGGAAAAGTGAAGGCGAGATTGGTTTATATGACAGAATTCATGCGTTTATTATTATTTTTGAATTCGAAAATTATATCGGCATAATTAAAAAAAGCTGTTCTAATATATCTGAGAAAGTTGAGAAAAACTTCGATCTGATTACCAATGCGATGATAGCTGAGACTTTCAATGATTTCGATGTTTCTTTTCAAAGAATATCTTTAAGAAACATGACGGTATCGGATAAAGCAATAAGACAGCGATCTTATGAAGCTCCGGATTTAAAGGGTACATTCTCGACTCATGCTGCCGGAAGATCAATACCATTATTCTTGAAATTTAGACAAGGATCAACTGTAAAAACTATCTCGGGCACCGGGCGTTTAGTCGAGTCATCTCATAGAATCAACTTTGATAACATAGCTCTCTGGGTTTACAATCAACTTTCTCTAATAAAAGATGGTGGTGGCGAAAAGGATTTTCTAGATGCATTCGCGAAACAAAAAAAGCTCCACGAAGTGCTTGAACACACAAAACCAAATGCAATTTTAATTGAAAGTTCATCTCTATATGACCAACTCATCGAAGATGATATTCGCATTAAATATGAAAACAAAAAAGGAGTAGGCGTTGAGCTAATACCAATGGAATTAGAGAGATTAATAAGGCATCTCGAAAGGGTTTATTCAGTTGATTCAGAAGGGAAAATAATCACTAAATTTGGCCGAGCATTTATTAGAGTAAATAATAAAACTTTGACTTTCGACTCCTCATTTCTGAGGGCATTGAAAGTAAATGTATCAGGAAGTGATGTTACGCTACAAAGTTATATAATTAAAAATGGTTTTTATAGTATCACTTTTGATGACCCCCGCTATATGTATTTTATTGGTAACTGTTTTCAAGATGACTCTGGTGTCGCAGAAATAAATAGTATATTAGATATGTTGAGCCCGGTAGAAAATATGGATTCAATTACTAGTGAAAAAGGTAGTTTTAGGACGACTAGTGTTAAATTTTCGAAAGAATCAATGTTTAATCTAGTTGAGAAAATACATAAAAATGATGACTATATTTTTTGTGATGATTTAGGTAATGAATGGGCAGATCATATCACCTTTAACAAAGTTGACTCATGTATTAATTTCATCCACTCAAAACATGGGCCGGTTAGCACTTCTGCTAGTAACTTACATGATGTTGTCGGTCAGGCCGTAAAAAACTTGGGGTACATGAACTTTAGTAAAGCTGACTTTATGAAAAAATCCGGTGGTAAATTTTCAGAGAAATATAAATCTACTAAATGTGAAACAAATATAAAAAGGATCAGAAAAGGCAATCTAAATGACCTGGATGAATATATATCCAAT
Source organism: Tatumella sp. UBA2305 (assembly GCF_002345795.1). Taxonomy (NCBI): domain Bacteria; kingdom Pseudomonadati; phylum Pseudomonadota; class Gammaproteobacteria; order Enterobacterales; family Erwiniaceae; genus Tatumella; species Tatumella sp. UBA2305. The sequence continues at coordinate 142,799 of NZ_DDVT01000021.1, read as the reverse complement.
CTTCTAAAAGATTTTAAATTACATCGCAAATGTATTCTGAGCTGTTCTTTTATATCAAAAAATGAAATAAAAAATGAGTTTGATAAAATATCAAGGGGTGAGAAGGTTAATGGTCACATTACTCAACTGCTATGGATATTATCTTCGTTTTCTCATGCAGTAAAAGAAGTAAGCGCAATTCCAATTATTTACTGCTCTGACTGAATGGGTTTAGGCCCTTCAACATTTAAGGGCCTTCTTAGATAAATGGTTAAAACTTAGCAGGAACAAAAATTTTAGAATGTCTATCATTTTTATATATAAGAAAAGTTGCTTCATCTATGAATATTCACATTGATATGAACCACATGAATCAGCTCTTCACTTGCATGTTTGTGGCTACTCTCATATGCCCATTTCATCGAATGTTCTTTGGTTATTCCATGTTGGAACACAGGAAGAGTTTTATCAGCAATAGTGCGTAGTTTAACTACAATGTCGGAAATTCCAGGTTTTTTTACATACTCGACAACATAACCACGACTTTGTCGACCTGTTGAATATCGGGAAACCAATTGTACTATGGCTTGCGTATGATAACTCGGTCCTGAATAGATCTTTGCCTCGGCCAAACGACGCTGAGGAGTATTAATACTTTCAGACTTGATGGTTAGATCAACACGCCCGTTACTATATCCCTCTCGAACTACAGAGAGTCCCGGCATACTTAACGTTGCCGCCAGAAAAGCAGATAGCTTTTCTTCGCTGTCTCCATTCAAGTGATGTGCCTCGGCCTCCATACGTTGCACACATTCCTCAAAATGGCGATCAAGAAAATCGTCAAATTCCTCGGCAGTCCTCGCTTCAAAAAGCTTTCTCAGAACAGGAAACCAAGCAAACATTGTTTTCAAACTATCAACCATGTGTGCCATCCTGTGTTTTAGGAAGCGTCCAGCGGATAGACAAGCCTTCTGCCCAGTCGCGGTCCGTTTGAATTCCTGAACTCATGAATCGTACCTCATCAAAACTAATCGTGTATTGCGCATGTGATGCATCCATGCGTAAAAATTCACGATGTAACAAACCTACATCATTGGCGGATAAAAGATTTAAGACTGGGAAGAGAATATGGCTTACAGAGAACCCACTGCTTTCCTCAATCATGGCCAAGTCAGAAAGACCTATGCTGCTGCGCCCATTGCCCATCAAACGATCTATCAAAAGGCTTGCTGCGTTTGACCATATCTCCGCCTCACCGAATCTATCACGAACTAAAACCTGCACTCGTTTCTTTAACTCATCACTAACTAGCTGATTAGACAGATGCTTCTTGTAAGTCACATCAAACACCATGTCTGTCAACCAACGTTTGAAATTGCTGTTATCGCTGAACTGTTTAAACAGTTCGGTGTGATCAGCCAAGAGTTCAAGCACAACACGGTGAAGTGCTTTATCATGCTCAAGCTTGGCATTTTGCCTGTCAGAATTCACCTGAGCATTCTGGTAAGCTTTATCACGAGCGACGCGTGCAGGGATCTCCTCGGTAAGGACCTTATGAATCTGATCCTCGTCTTTCCAGTCGATATTGCCAAACAGGTCATTGAAGGTCTTAATTATATTCGACAGTCTGTCTATCTCGGGCTCATTTACGCCACCACTGCTGCTGGCAGGAACAGGCTCAACTGCTGCATCTATGTCCTCCATAGCCATCTTGAGTGACGCTTTGGCTTCCACCCGGTAGCTATCCATGTCAACCGACTCCAGCACTCCTTTAGAAAGGTCTTCCTCTTTGGGCGCTGGTAGCTTCGGTATAAGGAAGTTCAGGAAGACCGACAGCTTCTCCCACGCTGGATGGCCATAGCTCAGGATTGCTGCCAAGAAGCTATAGCTACGCACGAATGCCTTGGCTTTCCCCTTAAATCTCACTTGGCCATCTTCGTCCAGGTTTTCTTTATATTCCTCTACACAGAGGTCGAGGATTGGGTCGAGTTTATCCCGATCAGCCCCTCCTAAATAAAGCGTGACTAAATCCTCTACCTGCTGCCAGCTATAAACCTGTGGTCCATCCAGCTCAGCTTTCAGATCGTGCAATTTGTTGGGGTCCGTTTCACCGTTTTGAATTGTGGCACGGTAATAGTCCTGGAATGCAGCCTTCACTGCCTCAGCATTATCGGCAAAGTCCAGCACGAAAGTGTCATGCTTCTGCGGATGGGCACGGTTAAGCCGTGACAGGGTTTGTACTGCCAACACCCCCGCTAAAGGCTTATCCACATACATGGTGTGTAATAGAGGTTCATCAAAACCAGTGACGAACTTATTGGCTACAATCAAAAAACGATAAGGATCCTGCTTGAACTTGGCTGGAATATCCTTGCTTGGGAAGTGGTTGAGATCAGCTTCCGTTTTCTTCTCACCACCGATCTCGAAGTCTCCAGAGTACGCAACAATGGCCTTATATGGGCTCTTGAGCTGGATAAGATAATCTGACACCTCACGGAAGTAGTCGATAGCTCTGGAAATCCCATTGCACACAATCATCGCCCGCGCCTTGCCGCCAATCTTGTGCTTACCTACGACCTGAGTGATAAAATGATCGACCATAATCTCGGCCTTACTGCGAATGGCCTTATCGTGTGATTCTACATAGTGGCGGATCTTCTTAAGCGCCTTCATCTTGTCGAATTCGGGATCATCTTCGACGGTCTTGGCAACCTGGTAGAAGCTGTCGTAACTAGTGTAGTTCTCCACCACATCCAGAATGAACTTTTCTTGAATCGCCTGCTTGGTGGTGTAGGTTAATTCCTCCGGTGAACGAAACTGCACTTCGTCACCTATAACGATTCTCTCGCCGAATAACTCCAAGGTCTTATTCTTTGGGGTAGCGGTAAAGGCGAAGTAGCTAGCATTCATTAACAACTTACGTGACTGAATACGCTTCTCAATCGCTACATTCACTGCAGATTGAGTAGCATCCTCTTCAAAATCCTCCTCACCAACTTTCCCGCCAAGAGCTTCATGCATCCGTGTGGTGGTCTTCCCCCCCTGACTGGAATGTGCCTCATCGATTAGCAATGCAAACTTCTTGCTCGATAAATCGCCCATTTCATCAAGGATAAAGGGAAATTTTTGTACCGTAGTAACGATGATCTTCTTGCCTTTTTGCAAGAAGCTGCGTAACTCTTGTGCATTGTCAGAGTGACCAAAGATAGAGGCGACATGGTCATAGCCCTTGATGGTACGAGCAATCTGCGTATCCAGTGCTCGCCGATCGGTGATGACAATAATTGAGTCAAATTGGGTAGTAAGAGGGTTAGCGGCGGTACGCAGCTCAACCAGTTGGTGAGCTAACCAAGCAATCGTATTGCTCTTACCACTACCTGCTGAATGCTGGATCAAGTAGCGATTGCCAACCCCGTCAGCGCGGGCACGGAGCAGAAGGGCGCGGACAGTGTGGAGCTGATGGTAGCGCGGGAAGATTTGTTTGCGTTTCTTGCGCTTCTTACCATTTGCATCGATCTCTTCTTCTTCCACCACCTGAGCAAAACTTTCGATGATGTTGGCTAACGACTCCCGAGTCAACACTGACTTCCACATATAGTCTGTCTTCATGCCATTCGGGTTGGGTGGGTTGCCTGCACCGCTATTCCACCCCTGGTTGAAGGGAAGGAACCAAGACGTTTTGCCCTTCAGTTCAGTACAAAATGCCGCCTCAACATCATCAACCGCAATGTGGGCTACACAGCGCCCCAACTGGAACAACAGCTCTCGGGGCTCCCGTGTTGTCTGGTACTGGACAATGGCGTCCGCCAAGGTCTGCTTGGTCAAAGAGTTCTTCAATTCAAACGTCAGTACTGGCAAACCGTTGATGAAAATCACCATGTCTAGTTCATTGCCACAGTCATTGCTGTAGCGCAACTGTCGAGTAACGCTGAAAATATTCTTGTTGAAGGCTTCTGCGGCCGTTGGATTGCCTGGTGTGGGTAACCATTTGTAGAGGTCAAGGTGAACCGGTCCGTGACTTATCCCTCTGCGCAACACATCAACCACACCACGCTTGGTGATCTCACCTTGCAAACGATGTAAGAACTGGGTGCGCTTGATCCCTTCAACCGATAGTTCCAACGTTTCCACCGCATCGGATTGCGTTGTATGGAGGAAAGCGAGCAGTTGCACGACGTCCAGAGCGACATCGCGGTTGTAGTCTTTGGCCTGGCCCTGAACATAACCATTATGGGGGGCAGCGAAGTCTGTCAGGGAGAGATCGTGGTTGTACTCCGGTTGTGGCATCCCAGTCAGTCTGCGCACAACGCGCGCCTCGAACCCACGCTCGCTAGTGTCTGTCTTCGCCATCATCCTTCTCCTCTTCAGCCATACCTTCTTGTTCATCGCCGAGCACAACTAACTCCTCGTCGTTTACGACGTCATCTGGGTTTGGCTGCCAGCCATGTACATATACTTGGCCAGTGACCACATCCGCAATCAGCCGGTCGCGGTATTCACGGATTAACTGAATTTGCTTTCGCTCATGCTCGATTGCTACATCAATTGGATGTAACTCATTTTCTAATATTCTAACCAATTGCTCCTGAATATCTTGCGGTGGCAGAGCGAACCAGACGTTGCCAATTACTTCTCGAGTAAGGTTGCCTAAACCAGTAGTACTATTCGAGCCGAACGCCATCTGGTCGCGACCGATTCGACTATTTAGGAAATACCAAACCCACTTTGAGGATACTGAAGATTTCGGACGTAAGCGTTGCATAAAATTGGAGAAACAGCAGTCTAGCTCCTCAACCTCGTTTGTGACTAGGCTCGTTTTTCCAATATGTTTCTCGCTACCACTTGATTTGGTAATTACGAGGTCGCCAACTCGAAGTTTTTTTGAATGTAATTCGTGTGCAGTTAATTGCCTCAATGCTGGTGATTCAATCCGCCAACTACCGTCTACCTCTTGTTCTGTCGAACGTAAAACGGGGGTCCCCCCACTCCCGACTGGATCATCGCCCCAACAGCCACCATCGTTTGCCACAAGTTGTGTCTTCAAACGACAAACTGTCCAATCAAACGGTACTTCTCCTAACCATTCAATGCCAGATGGTTTTAGTTTGCTTTGTGTATCAAAGCCACGTGTGAGTGCTTGATCAATAATATGCTGTTTCCGCTCGGTTAGACGTGAAATTAGATCACGCTTGGCCTTGATAAAGCGGGCTATGTGGGCGTCCTTCGCACGCAGGTAGGCAACGGCCTGATCTTGCTCAGATCTCGGCGGCTGAAGCAATGTAATACCGAGGAACTGGTTTGGATACAAACGCAAACGAGAAGACTGGATGCCAGTCGAACGCCCAATATATTCGGCGACATAAAAGCGGGTACGCAATAAGTAATCGAGATAAATCGGGTTAAAACTGTCGGCACTATACGGGCGATATACACCATAAGCTGGGCTAACAATCCCTGCATGCTTACTCGTGCCGAGCGCAGCCATCCAGGCCCACAAGGTGTTGATCACTATATCACCTGGACGGCATAACTTTGATCCCACATAGCTCGCCGCTTTGAACATGGTTACGTTCTTCTGGCTACGCGGAGTAACGCCAGTGATATGCGATACAGACAACAGCTCTTCCTGACCAGTTTTAGAGCGCTCATCTACCTCGCGAAAGAAAGTTTTGGCTCGTTGTTCATTCCAATGTTCAGGCACTGGTGGCAACCAGCGAATTCGTGCGGCACGGTAAGCCGGATACCTTTTGGTCTCGGCCATCATTACGCTCCCACTATCTTGTGCAACAAGCCTTCTGACTGCTGCTCAAGCGTGAGGATATCAGAAAGAATTTCCTGTAACGTGCGCAGCTTGGTCGGCTTATAGAAGTAGCGGGCAAATGAAATTTCATAGCCGATTTGAGTCTTTTCCATAGCAATCCAAGAGTCTTGAGCGAATGGAAGTACTTCTCGCTCAAAAAAAGCATCAATGCCTCCTTGTTCCTTTAGAGGGACTTGCTCAGTATCACGCAGATCGGAATCCGCTTCGTACTCGACAATGAAGCGATCTTTGCCCACAACCTCTAAATATACGCCGTCATGCCCCTGCTCAAAGAAATCGCTTTCTTTAAGCTTATTGCGCTTGGCAATAACAGGAGGTGCCGTTTCGTCTCGCCAGCTTACCGCCTTAAAGATCATCTTCTTCTCGGCTGCCCCCAACTTTTTACCGTTCGCCTTTAGCACAGCATCAAAACGGGTGCGGAATTCGTTATGATCGTCGAAAACAGTCTGACCAATCTCTTTTTGCGCCAGTAAGGCAAATTCGACTAGTTCCTTGTCACGCTTCCATGTCGTGCTATCGAGCAGCTTCTTGCGACGTTTTGCTGGAACTATCTGCCTAGTAGACTTGTTTTCTTCGCTCTCTTCATCGTTGCCATCATCATCGTTATTCTCATCTTCACCTTTCAACCAAGCATCAATGAGTGGCTTGACTTTAGCGAACTCAGTATAGAGTTTTTCACCATGTTCCTGATAAATTTCAGCTCGCAAAGCCTCATCACCTGAGGCAAAGCGCAAGAGCTCAATACTCTCTGACTTAAGTTGGCTCTTGAGACGAAGCGGACGCTCAACAGTGATCTTCCAGTAGCCAAAGTCAGCGATATCAAACCATTTGCAATTCTCATTTTCCTGTGGCTGGCCCAAGTACAAATCCAAGATATTTTTGATATCCTCTTCGGAGAGTTCACAGTTTTTCCTGCCTAGGTTCCGACGAAGCGGTTGGAACCACTTGCTCGCGTCGATAAGTTGTACCCGGCCCTTACGATATTTGGATTTCTTGTTGGCCAGTACCCAGATATAGGTAGCGATGCCTGTGTTATAGAAAATGTTGAGTGGCAGAGCGATAATTGCTTCGAGCCAATCGTTCTCAAGCACCCAGCGGCGGATATTGCTCTCCCCCTGCCCAGCATCCCCAGTAAACAGAGCCGAGCCGTTGTGCACTAGCGCGATGCGACTGCCCAGCGGTGTGTTGTGCTTCATCTTTTGCAACTTATTGACCAAGAACATAAGCTGACCATCGCTGGAGCGAGTAATGAGCTTGAACTCGGCATCGCCACTATGATTGACGATGAACCTCGGATCACTGAATTCCTTCTTGCCACCCATCCGTTCCAGGTCCGTTTTCCAGCTCTTGCCGTAGGGTGGGTTGGAGATCATAAAATCGAACTCACGCGAACTGAATTGATCGGCGGAAAGAGTTGATTTGTCCGCACCGCCTACTATGTTCTCAGCCTCTTCGCCTTCCCCTTTGAGGAGTAAGTCAGCCTTGCAAATGGCATAGGTCTCATCACTGATTTCCTGCCCGAACAGGTGAATGGACACATCTTTGCCATACTCCTCAGCCAATTCTAGCAAAGCATCTTCAGCCACAGTCAGCATCCCGCCAGTACCACAGGAGCCGTCATACAGGGAGTAGGTACTGGATTCTATCCGGTCAGCCACAGGCAAAAATAGTAATTTGGCCATAAGCTGTACCACATCACGTGGAGTGAAGTGTTCGCCTGCTTGATCGTTATTTTCTTCGTTGAAACGCCGGATCAACTCTTCAAACACTGTACCCATGCCATGGTTATCTAGTGCCGGGAGCCTGATGCGCCCGTCGGCATCCATGACTGGTAACGGCGAGAGATTGATCTTAGGATCGAGGAAATCATCGATCAAATAGCCGAGTACTTGCGAATCTACCAGCTTCTGGATTTGATTTCGGAAGTTGAACTTGGATAGGATCTCTTGCACGTTGGGCGAAAAACCATCAAGGTAGGCAATAAAATCATCACGAAGTCGCTGTCCTGCCGCACTGGCTTTCAATTTGGTCAAAGTAAAATCAGAGACATTATAAAATGCCTGTCCAGCAGCCATACGCAGAGCACCATCTTGCTCTATCACGTTATGAGTATCGAGAAACTTCTTACGCTCCAGTACCGCTTCTTTGGTGTATTCCAAAACGGCATCCAATCGTCGTATCACAATGAATGGAAGAATTACGTCACGATATTTTCCGCGCACATACACATCACGCAGGCGGTCATCAGCGATATTCCAGATAAAGTCAGATACCCACTTGATCTGGCTTTTATCTTGTTGTTTCTTATGCATCAATATGTTCCTTAACTCACCGCTAGCCCAGTTGCTATTTCGTCATCAGGGGCAGCGAGATGCCAATGTTCTATAAATACGTTTAATAAGTGTCGCTGGCGTTTAGCTAAAATATTTGGAGTCCAATTGTCTTCTGACCTGACCTCTTGGGTTAAAACGAATGGAGATGCGACTCCTTTACCCTTAAAGTAAACGTTCTTTTTGGTAGCAAAGTCATAGTTACTGGCTGCTGGATTCTTGCGAATGTGTAAGGGTACCAGATTAGCGAGACGATGTGTCCAGTCGTCTCGTTCTTCCGCGTCAGGAAACCATTTCATCCACTCTGAGGTTAGTGGGGGATTCTGCGGTAGCACATGCTCTAGAGAAAGATGGTCAAAAACTTGTTTTTTACTGCCATCGCTGACTAATTGATCTCTTCCCTTTGTTCAGTCCCGGTGTAAAGTGGAGTTTCCGGCTTTTCTTTCTCTCATTAAATGAGGTCATCCGGCATGAAAAAGACACGTTATACGGAAGAACAGATAGCTTTTGCGCTGAAACAGGCAGAAACCGGCACCCGGGTCGAGGAAGTCTGCAGAAAGATGGGGATTTCTGAGGCGACTTTTTACAACTGGAAGAAGAAATTCGGCGGCATGGGGGGGACTGAATTACGCCGTCTGAGGCAGCTGGAGGAGGAGAACCATCGTCTGAAACGTCTGGTGGCTGATCTGAGTCTGGACAAGGAAATGCTTCAGGATGTCATCCGAAAAAAGTTCTGAGGCCGGTGCAGAAGCGTGAGGCCGTGGAATATCTGCTGGCAGCGTACCGTGTCGGGGTTCGCCGGGGATGCGAACTGATGATGCAGAGCCGTACGGTTTACCACTACCGCAGTTGCCGTGACGACCGGGCGCTGACGCAGCGAATAAGGGAAATTGCTGAGACCCGGATACGCTATGGCTGTGAGCGTATTCATATCCTCCTTCGCCGTGAGGGCTGGCGGGTTAACCATAAGAAAACCCACCGGATTTACTGCCTGGAAGGACTGAATTTACGGTCAAAACGTCCCCGCAGGCATGTCACCGCCAGGCACAGGAAATCACGACCGGAAGTGGTTGCTGTGGATCAGTGCTGGAGCATGGATTTCGTTGCTGATAATCTGTTCAACGGACGCCGGATCAGGGCGCTGACTGTAGTCGATAATTTTAGTCGTGAATGTCTGGCGATCGAGGTCGGCCAGGGGTTACGGGGTGATGATGTGGTTGCCGTAATGGAGCGTTTAAAGCAGTCCTCAGGGCGTACCCCGCAAAGGCTGCAGACAGACAACGGTAGCGAATTTATCTCAAAACCTATGGACAGGTGGGCCTGTGAAAACGGGGTTACCATGGACTTCTCCCGCCCGGGGAAACCCACGGATAATGCGCTTATCGAATCATTTAATGGCAGCCTGAGAGATGAATGTCTGAACGTTCACTGGTTCCTGTCACTTGATGATGCCCGGGAAAAAATCGAACAGTGGCGGCAGGAATATAATCATTACCGGCCGCATTCATCATTAAATAACCTGACTCCGGCGGAATTTGCCCGAAGTCATCAAAAAGGTCAGATCCTCTGATTTAGCCTGGCAGGGATATTGGGAGGAGATCATAAGTAAGCCCCGATAGTCACACCAGCCCCGCCTGATTCGAGAGAACGCAGAGTCATTGGCGACATTCCTGCTCGCTCCGCCACCTGTTTTGCTGTGAGTTTACGCCTCAGACGCGCAAGCTTGAGACGCTCACCGAATTCAGCAAGCAACCGATTAGTATCAGGAAGTAATGGAGCGGTTTTTTTAGCCATAGTGATAATATTCTATCCCTTATAATCGTATATCGCCATAATATTAGCACTTTTATGTCAATCTGGTCTTTGCTATTGCTTGTCGTTAGTACATTGAAAGAAGTGCTAATATTACTGCAATAATGAAACTGAGCTGATAAAAGTCCTGAATAACTAAGATTCTGAAGAATTGGGCCTTTCAGTTATGAAAAATTCTTAATCAGTAATATTGATGACAAAAAAATCCTTATCACAGGTAATAAAAGATCCATGGTTTAATCAGTGCCTGATGAGAAACTACGCAATCACATTGGATGAGGTACCTTCGTCATTTCAGAATTAATATTTTAAATATTAATTTTCCGCAACTGGTTATTTTTTCAATAGTATAATATATTTTCACCCGGGCCTTTATGGTCAATATGGAAGCCACTATTTAATTACAAGGAAGAGTAATGTCAGGGAGAATAAAAACAACACATGTCACGCTGTTACTCGCTGGTTTAGCCATTTCAGTTTTTTTCCTGTGGCTGTCACTGCGCCCGGCGGAGATTGTTGCTGTTCATCATCGGGGGAATGGGTTTAGTGCGGTGTTAGTCAAAAGTTTTCCTTTGACCGATAAAGGAAAAATCCACTGGTGGCTAAAGAATCAGGTTATGTTGAAAGAGAAATATAATCTTCCAAATCCTGGAAAGGATGGACATTTTACTGTAACTTTCTGGTTGTTTGGTGAGGGTTATAAAGAAGAAGGAGACAGTGACAGGCTCTGTTTTGACGATATGCCCGCTCCGGTAAATTGTATTGAAAAGAATGCTATTTTTTCGGTATATAATAGTGCCATTCTGGGAACTATATTTATCGTAGACGGTGGTGAATACCGTTTAAAAAATGGCAGAATAATAAAAATTGCCAGTGAATGAGTTTGGTTGACTGTCAGTCAAAGATCACAGAAACCAGATTGCTTTCGATGGTGCAGTAACAGCATATCGTCTTACCATCAGCTAATCCTGCACAATCCCATCACTGACCACTGGGCTGTATAAAAACCAGGCTATAGCATGGGCTGTCAGAGTTTATAGGGAGATAAACGAATGAGCACCAGAACAGAGATAAAGGACGGGGTTGCGCTTAAATGCCGGTTCGATGAGGGGGAGAGTAGCGGTAAGCCATCTTCGGTCACTGGGACGACGATCCTGCTAAAAGGTGTAAAGTGGTGCGTATTACTGGCGGTCACCTCGTTTATTCTCGTTGGGCTGTTTGTCTGGCTGGTCGCCTCTGGCTCAGATAAAACAGTGGTCTATAAACAAGATAATTTCCTCAGTTACCACATCCTGACTGACAGTGAGATACAAAATGCCCCGCGAATCACGGATAATTTCTATTTCGAATCGCACCCGGGGGATGGCTATGCGCCTTCAAATAGTATTATTTTCGCGGGTGCCTCCGGGACAGCATCGTTGCGCTGTTACCTTGAAACGCTGGGGTATACCAGGCAACAGCGTAACTTAGGAGGAAAAGAAATATGGTCAAAACCGGATCAGTTAAACAGTAACCTTTTTTATATATACTTTAATGCCGTTACAGCTGAAGCTGAGCTAACAAAAGTCCTGAATAACTAACATTCTGAAGAGCAGTATCTTCCGGTTATGTAAAATTAATAATATTGATGACAAAAAACTTATGACAGGTGATAAAAGAGTCATGGTTAAATTAATCTCTGATCAGAAGTTACGGAATGATTTCTTGTATATAATAGTGCCATTTTGGGAACTCTGTTTATCGTAGATGGTGGTGAATACCGTTTAAAAAATGGCAGAATAATAAAAATGACCAGTGAATGAGTTAGGTTGACCAGAAGTCAAAGATCACAGAAACCAGCTTGCTTTCGATGGTGCAGTAACAGCATATCGTCTTACCATCAGCTAATCCTGATCAATCCTGATAAATACCCTGAGCGTGGCCCTGGTCGTATTAATCCGGAAATAGGAACTAATAAGCAAACTCCGGAACACCGATATCGATATTACCTGCACTTTAAGTTCTGTTTCGGTAGTTTTCTGTTATGGCTTATCTGTTAAATCATGGCCGGATTAACTTAGGATTATTACCTGCCCACTAAAAGTAATGCTAAGAATGTGACGGTCATTTTCTCCATGCTGTTTACACCCTGCCATTTTCTGGCGTATGATTTCCTGCGAGGAAGTTACCGGATAAATATACAAGGAATGTATAATTATGGCCGCATTACAGTTTCCCTGTACGCTGTTCGAAACCCAAAAGAGGATGAATGATTACAGCGCCCGCGATATGCGATGCGGTGATTTATCTGAATCTCAGTTAAAAGCAAATTTTCATCTCACCAATGTTTCGGCCAGAGTCAACCCTTATTCTCTGACAAAAATAACTCCATTTTCACGGCCGCAGTCGATGTTTCATGGTTCACATGCGGAGGGGGAAAAGACCACCCGTCAGCAATGTACCCAAATCCTGTTCGATGAATTCAGGGATTTATCACGTGTATTCTCGGTATATGGCCCTTACAGGCACCTGATCGAGAAGATGATCACTCATATGCAATATGGTAATGGTCAGCCATTCAGAAATATAAGTCTGGACAGAGCGTTGTATGAATATATTCTTAATGATAGCACTGATAGTAGTATATTATTAAAAATTAAGGATGCTTTAAATAAGAATATGGATTGGGAAAAGGATCAATTTCCGGCAGAAAAAATAGTAAAAATAAGAGACTCAATCCTTGAAGGGATACTGCCAAAATTCAATCGACTCCGGGATAACATTAACGGGATGGGGATTACGGTTCATGATACCTGGGCTACCCATATCACCCTGAAATCGCTGCATGTAAGTAACGACCGTTATCGTGCTGTAGTACATTACAAAGTGCAGGATCATTTTGGTCTGGATAACGATGATATTCTGAAAGCAAAATTCAGCCAGTTCAACTTATTCCGGATATGGTTTGTACTCCAGCGATATAATCAGTTTGGATTTAAGCCATATATGACCAATATGGAAGCTACGGTAGAAATTACTGGAGGCCGGAATGAACATTAATATGAAAAATAATCTGCGTATTCTCTGTATCATTGGAGGTGTTCTTTCAGGATTCTTTTTGTGGTTTATATACCGCCCGGTAGAAATTATTGCAGTTCATGGCGATGGAAACTACAGTTATGTTTTAGTGAAAGGTTTTCCCATAACAGACAGAGGAAAGATTTCCTGGTGGTTGAAAAATAAAGATTTAATTGGAAAACGGTATGACATTCCAAAGCCAGCTGGTTATGGAAGTTATAATGTTACTTTTTGGGATTTTGGTGATGGGTATAAAGAAGATAAATACGATATGCTCTGCTTCGATGATATGCCCACGAAAATTAACTGCATCGATAAAACCCCACTGTTTACTGTTAAACGATTTGGCTATGAATCAGAAATATTTATTACCTATGAGGGGCGCTATAAATTGTCGGATGCAGGTAAGATCATAAAAGTCCGTCGTGAATAGGTTCATTTACGCTAGTTTTTACCGTATCCGGCTTGTATTGCAGCGGTGCAATATACTGCCCTTTATACCAATATGGAAACCACCATTGAAATTACAGGGAACCGTAATGACAGGAAAAATTAAAAAATTCTTCATTGTGCTGCTACTGGCCGGGGCGGTGATTTCAGGTTATTGCCTGTGGCTGTCACTGCGCCCGGTGGAGATTGTTGCGGTTCATCACCGGGGAAATGGGTTTAGTGCGGTGTTAGTCAAAAGTTTTCCGTTGACCGACACCGGAAAAATTCACTGGTGGCTGAAGAATCAGGCGATGTTAAAAGAGAAATACAATATACCTAATTATCCTGAGGACGGTTATTTTACCGTGACTTTCTGGCGGTTTGGTGAGGGCTACAAAGAAGAGGGTAAATATGACAGGTTATGCTTTAATGATATGTTACCGCCGATAAACTGTATTGAAAAAGATGCTGTATTTTCTGTCTGGAATAACCGACATCGGGATACTATCTTTGCAACCTATGATGGGCGCTATCGGTTAAAGGAAAACGGAGATATCGTTAAAGTTACCTATCCATAGCCGGCTCATAAACAGAATATAACCAGGTGCAGAACTGTTCTGATTTAAAGAGAGTGCAAAATTTTTACTGCACCAACAGCAGCTGGGGATATGGAATGCTGTATTAATCCGGGGCGGGCTTAAAAACCCGGTTTAGGATCTAAGATACGGATACTGGCAGACCTGCTTTCAGATTCTTTATGACCAGTATGGAAACCACCATTGAAATTACAGGGAACCGTAATGACAGGAAAAATTAAAAAATTCTTCATTGTGCTGCTACTGGCCGGGGCGGTGATTTCAGGTTATTGCCTGTGGCTGTCACTGCGCCCGGTGGAGATTGTTGCGGTTCATCACCGGGGAAATGGGTTTAGTGCGGTGTTAGTCAAAAGTTTTCCGTTGACCGACACAGGAAAAATCCACTGGTGGCTGAAGAATCAGGCGATGTTAAAAGAGAAATACAATACGCCAAATTATTCTCAGGATGCTTCTTTTCACGTGACTTTCTGGTTGTTTGGTGAGGGCTACAAAGAAGAGGGTAAATATGACAGGTTATGCTTTAATGATATGTTACCGCCGATAAACTGTATTGATAAAGATGCTGTTTTTTCTGTCAATAATAGCAGGAATCTGGGGATGACCTTTGAAACTTATGAAGGGTACTATCGGTTAAAGGAAAACGGAGATATCGTTAAATTTACCTATCAGTAGCCGGCTCATAAACAGAATATTGTAGATACTGAACAGGTATCTAAAAATCTTCTGCCAGATAAATCCGGTCATTGCGGGAATACTATGTTCCCTCAGAACTTCATTTTTCAGGATCATTTCTGCCGGCCTCAGCTTCAGCGACTGCCAGTGTTCAGGTATCAGTTGCTGATACGCATGTTGTCAGAAAGGCTCATCTGTTAAGGGTCAGATTCCAGTCACTTGCGCAAGTGGTGGTCTTTAATGGTCGGAAAATCAGGCGGCATCGAACGGTAGGCGGTTTCGGCAGGGCACAGGCAGCCAGAGACAATATCATCGTGGTTAATCATCAGGTCAGCGCTCTGAGCGGCAATATCCTTTAGCATTGCATCCAGCGAGACTATATTGTTGTGAATATCAGAAATAACGGCCAGCCTCGTCATTAATTCCTCTTCGGTTATCATTTTGGCGTGAGCCGGTAGTCACCGGTTTCAGGTGCGGAGTCAATCCCCGGCTGGCCGTTTGCTACGGGGGAGAGATAATTCACTCTGCACTGCTGATAACAGTGCTACCCAACGGAATCCCCGTTAGTGAGCCGCGGGAATCTCCCGGCCGATAAATGATTCGCCGCGCGATCTCCGAAGGAGATTAGTGTAAATAAATTGTTGCGTTCGGCCTCATGGCATGGACAATAGTTAGCCATAACTTGTATTTATACCAATAAAATCAACAAATTTATAAAAGATATGGGATGGTTAATGGACAGTAATACTAAAGGATTTACTTCCTACTGGCGGAATACTTTAGCGGATGCAGATTCCGGTAAAGGGGGATTCAGGTCTGGTGATGCAGATAAATTCTGCCAGTGGCGGGATGCCGAAAGCGGACGATTAGCAGAAGATATTGTCCGTGATTACTTTGCCGGTGAAGATACTGATGTCATGACGGTTGAGGTGATGCTCAGGCCACAGGCGTGGATGCTGCAACGACAGCATGGTAAAAAGCCAGCGGCCGGGGCTCCGGATGTAGTCACGCCACTGGTGCTTTCCGCCCGGTTAAATCGTGAAGGTTTTTTAATCCCTGCCGCAGATGCCTCCATCCCTCGTGATCTGCTGGAACCCCTGCCACAGGGCGTGTTCTCGGTTGGTGAAATGGCGCAGTATGATAAGTACCAGACCACCCATAGTTCTGACTATTCTGCAGACGAAGGTCAAACCCCGCCGGAAACCGAAACAGAACAGCAGCAGTTACAAAGGCATGCCGGCTATCAGCGGCAGTGGCAGGCATATCTTCAACAGTCAGAACAACTGCTGGCGCATGTGGCCGGAAAATGGCTGGATGCACATGAACATTATGAGCAGGCCGAATACGGCTATGTAATCAAGGAAAGCCAGGCGGCGGGGGCAGGTTTTCATATCCTTGGTCTGTATGATCATCTGCTGAAATCTAAAAAAGAGGTTCCGTTATTGTCGCGCTTTGCCGCCACGGAACCCTCTCCGTCTGAACCGTTGCTGGGTGACAATGCTCAGTTTGCCCGGCGGTTGGGACACTCCGGCGATAAGTTTCCTCTGGCGATGGCCCAGCGGGATGCGCTCAGCCATTATCTGACCCAACAAACCGGCGATATTCTTGCGGTGAACGGCCCGCCGGGAACCGGAAAAACAACACTGGTTCTGTCGATTATCGCGACTGAATGGGCCAATGCGGCGCTTAATCAATCCGAACCACCGATAGTGATTGCCACATCAACCAATAATCAGGCCGTCACTAATATTATTGAAGCCTTTGGTAAAGACTTTGGGACCGGCAGTGGCGCGATGGCAGGCCGCTGGCTGCCCGGTTTGCAGAGCTATGGCGCTTATTTCCCCTCTTCACGGGGTAAGGCCGAAGCAGCAAAAAAATACCAGACCGAAGACTTCTTCAACTCTGTGGAATCTAAGGTTTATACCGAAACCGCTCAGGCTTACTATCTGCAAAAAGCCCGCGCCGCTTTCCCGCAGGAGAAATGTGAGTCCGCCGGACAGGTCACTGAGTTGCTACACCAGCAGTTAACCGGTTTGTCTGAACGGTTACAGTCTGTCGGCCAGCAATGGCAGCTCCTGCAACAAGCCCGCCAGCAGTTAATGGCGGTCAGTGAAAATCCTCAACACTATATTGCTGATAAACAGCAGCTGTTACTCCAGAGTAGCCGTGAAACCGAACAGTTTATCCTCAGCCGTAAAAAATGGCAGGAATACCGGGCCAGTGAATCGATGATTTTTACGCTGTTCGGCTGGCTTCCTTCCATTCGTACCCGCCGTGGTTACCAGATTAAACTGTTACTGGATGAAATTCTCGGGGATCGGATGGCGGGTTTTCAGGGCAAATTACCGGAAGGTGTCGATGCCTATATTGATTCCCTGATTGTTCAGAGCCAGAACCTTCAGCAGCAGTATCAGCAGCAGATTGATCATGCAGAGCAGGCTATCGCTGAGGAACAGGCGGCCGTCCGGAACTGGCAGGAGATCTGCCAGACACTGGGGCATACCGGTGAACAGGAACTGAACCTCGCGCAGGCAGATGAACTTGCTGATTTAAAGATTCGTTTCCCTGCCTTTCTGCTGGCGACCCACTACTGGGAAGGACGCTGGCTTCAGGATATGGCCGATATTGACAATCCTGCCAAAGAGAAAACCCGTACCGGGGCAAAAAGTGTCCAGGCCCGTTGGCAGCGCAGAATGAAACTCACGCCCTGTGTGGTGATGACCTGCTATATGCTGCCTAATCATATGAAAACCAGCGAATTTGCCGGACAGGGACTGCCGTTTGATAAAAGCTATTTTTATAACCTGGCCGATTTACTGATTGTTGATGAAGCCGGTCAGGTTCTGCCGGAAGTCGCAGCGGCATCTTTTGCGCTGGCAAAAAAAGCGCTGATAATAGGCGACACGGAACAAATCGCCCCAATCTGGAGCAGCACCCCGGCCATTGATATAGGCAATATGCTGGAAGCGGGTATCCTGCAGGGCGACACTCAGGAACATCTGGCTGAAGCCTACCGGCGGGCAGGTGATTCGGGGAAAAGTTCGGCTTCCGGCAGTGTGATGAAAATAGCCCAGTTTGCTTCCCGCTATCACTACGATCCGGACCTGGCCCGGGGCATGTATCTGTACGAACACCGCCGTTGTTTCGACAATATTATCGGTTACTGTAATGAGCTGAGTTATCACGGTAAGTTACAGCCTAAACGGGGTACGCAAAAAGAGACATTGTTCCCGGCGATGGGTTATTTACATATTGATGGTCTGTGTCAGCAGGCGACCAGCGGCAGCCGCTATAACAGTTTTGAAGCTGAAATTATTGCAGCCTGGCTTTCTGAAAATCAGCAGGGTATTGAAGACTACTACGGCAAGCCAATACATAGTCTGGTCGGCGTAGTCACCCCGTTTGCGGCACAGGTCACAGCAATAAAATCTGCTCTGGCTGCCCGGGGTATCACCGTTGACGGGGGGGAAAGCTCGCTGACTGTCGGTACGGTGCATTCTCTGCAGGGGGCTGAGCGGGCCATTGTGTTGTTCTCGCCGGTGTATTCCAAGCATGACGATGGTGGTTTTATCGACAGCAGCAACAGCATGCTGAACGTTGCTGTCTCTCGCGCCAAAGACAGCTTCCTGGTGTTTGGTGATATGGACCTGTTTGAGATTCAGCCGCCATCCTCGCCGCGTGGATTACTGGCAAAATACCTGTTTGCAGTAGCCGGTAACGCCCTGGTCTTCGAATTCCCCGAGCGTCAGGACTTAATCGATGATCACACGCCAGTCACCACCTTGCATGGGGTAGAACAACATGATGAATTCCTTCATGACTCGTTCGCCGGTGTGACTCGCAGCATCCTGATTGTCTCTCCGTGGTTGCGCTGGAGAAGGCTGGAGCAGACCGGTTTTCTGGAATCGATGATCCGGGCCATCGCACGGGGAGTCTCTGTCACCGTGGTGACAGATGAAAGTTTTAATACCGAAGACGATGACGAAGTAAAATATCGCGAGAAACAGCAAAGGTTGACTGAGGCGTTGAACCGGCTGAATGAACAGGGAATAGTGACCCGGTTGGTGGACCGTGTACACAGTAAAATTGTAGTAGGTGACGATGCCATGCTGTGTATAGGCTCATTTAACTGGTTCAGTGCGGCGCGGGAGGAGAAATATCAGCGTTATGATACCTCGATGGTCTACCGGGGCGAAGGCGCGAAAGGGGAAATCAAAACCATTCACGCCAGCCTTACCCAACGTCTGAAATAATCACATCCTTGTTTAATATGCCCGGAATTCCGGGCATATTTTCGGTATTCACTGGTTAACAGAGGGTATCTCCGGAATTGCTGCCGTTTTTTAATTTATCGCCTTCTGCCGACCGTGCTGGCCGGACTCATTGACGCCCCCATTATCGCGGTGCCAGCCCCTGTGGGATACGGTGGGGCTGCAGGTGGTCAGGTGGCGTTATCTTCCTGTCTGGCCAGTTGCAGTGGCGCTATCATGACCATGAATATCGACAATGGCTATGGTGCGCGCCTGCGCGGCCATTAGGATCTACCATAAAATTTATAAAGCAGAATGCCGGCAAAATGATCGTTAAGAAGTTGGGCTGCCAGGGTGGCATGTGGCGGGGTCAGAGGAGGGGATTTCGGGGAAGATGCCAGTTAACTACGGTGAATGCCGACTATCAGTGGTCTGGCCGGAGAGCCTTTTTTCATTATCTGATTAATTATCTGTTGCGACCGAAATATAAAAGCCACCCGCAGGTGGCCATATCTCACTCAATATTATTGATAACAGTGAGTAACTATTTATTCTTAGCAAAGATTGTCGCGCTAATTATACTGTTTGAGCCATTTCCAATAGATCCGGAGGTGTTAATCACATAGTAATCAGCACCTGCGGCATCGGCTTTACGGGAAATGTCATTTTCATGGATATCTTCCATATTTTGTATCACATTTATATTTCCCAGGCTTTTCAGACCGGATGACTCATTCTTACTGATTTCTGTGGCGGCAAACGAGGTGGAGCTGATAGTAAATAACGCGACTGCTATTGCTGCGAACCGTACAGGTTTCATTTTTTAATACCACTATTTTTAAATTTAATTGTCTGCATCATCTGCGAAACAGATCTTAGTCCTCTGCCATAACAGGGACAACGAGTTTTTTTCCTGGGAATTAACATTTATGGCTATTCTCTGTATCCGCTAATGAGTATCGTGAATTCAAATACCGGCGGTAATCCGGGAAAATCAGCCACACGCATCAAAAAGCGCTCTCTGTCATTAATCACTTGAGCTATGTTATTTTTACCCCCTGATAAATAACCATTAATCCGATGGCTATGTATCACTCTTTGTCAGTCATTTAATAAAATTTCACCGGAATAACATCACAGTGCAGTGGCCCGATGTGGCGACAAGGAAGAGAAGCGCCAAACCCGGGGTTAGCGAGGCCCGAAGCATGATGAATACTGGTGTAGAGCGCAGGTAAAATTCCCTGAGTTATCCAGTATTCCGAACGCCGGTAACCCCCGGGCGAGATTTTAAAATGACTTTTAAAGGCTCGTGAAAATGACTGAGGGGAGTCAAAACAATATTTTTCCGCAATATTAATAATACTATGACTGGTTAATCTTAAATCGATCGCGACCCGGGATAAACGACGTTGTCGTACATAATTCCCGAGAGTCATACTGGTCGTTTCCTTAAAAACCCGTTGTAAATGCCATTTAGAATAGCCGGATTTTTCTGCAATATCGTCGAGCTGCAGGTTATCTTCAAGATGAGATTCAACCCATACTACAAGATCACGAATGATGTTACTATTCACTGACTCCTCCATCAGAGAAAATGAGCTGTGAGCACCAGGAAATGACTCATAAAGAGTTATTTCAGTGCGATATTTTAATTATTTCACCTGACAAGCGATTACCTTAAAATAAAGGCGAGGCCGGAGAGGAGAATTACCGGTCAGACAGTAAAGCCAGAGGGAGGAGATGAGGATATTAACCAGGTAAATCTGCAGATAAATACTGAAGACAGGGCTGTTCTGTTATTGTTTTTTGGCAGAATAAGCAATGCTGTAGTGAGCAGTGTATTGATTTTAACCGCAAACCGACAAGCAATTTTAATAAACAACTTCATTTTTCAAACGCATCATTTCGATGTTAAAAACAAACTATATACCCAACAGAATTATCTGACCTTGCCTTTTTTGTAACTTAATTGCGTTCAAAGATGTACAAATGTAACAAGAAGGTGTGAAGTCTTCAGCATTTTCACATGTCTGGTTTTTTTATTGATTCGCCTGAGTTTCTTAAATTAATGATTTTAATTGATAATTAACAGAATGCTTCTGAGGGGGCAGTGGTTATCTGCCGTGGAGGGCTTCACATCTGATAATCCACGGTTTTTAGGGGATCCGGATCTGCTGTTAGCAATACGCGACTGCTTGTTACGTTGACCGTCGGGCTTAAAACTGAAAGGGCTGCTCATTCCCTCTTCCTGACTCCTTGCAGTTATCCACTGGCTTACCGTGACTCAGGTAAATGCTCCATATCTAACGGGCTGCACGTCAGAGGGTATACCGCTTTTAATTGTTCTGAACCTCGTATCTGAGACAGTGCTCCGCGCGTCGTCGGAAGAACTGCTAAATATGTCATTGTGTTACAGGGTTTGTGTCATTCCCCAACAGATGAGTGAGATCTCCGTCACAGGAGTATCTGTTTCAGTTAAATTGTCCATATCCACGGATGCTTAGTCTCTAACCCCCCGCGATATCTGATTTGTAAGCTGGCCCAATAGATGCTGAATAAGCGGGGCTTAACTATGTCTCAGGTAAATCATGTGGTGGGCTACGATGCTGACCACCAGTCAAAAGTCAGAAAAATGAATCTGTTCGTTTCGGTTTCTGCGGCACTGGCCGGGTTGCTGTTCGGACTGGATATCGGGGTGATTTCCGGAGCATTACCCTTTATTACTGAACACTTTCAGCTTTCCAGTCATCTGCAGGAGTGGGTGGTCAGCAGTATGATGCTGGGGGCAGCATTGGGGGCACTGTGCAACGGCTGGGTTTCGCATCGTCTGGGGCGCAAATACAGCCTGATGGCGGGGGCCGTGCTGTTTATCATTGGATCTCTCGGCTCCGCATTTGCCAGTGGAGTGGATATGTTGCTGACTTTCAGGGTGTTACTGGGGCTGGCAGTGGGTATCGCGTCTTACAGTGCCCCCCTGTATCTCTCAGAAATGGCCACTGAACAGGTACGCGGCAAGATGATTAGCCTGTACCAGCTAATGATCACGTTTGGGATTGTGGTGGCATTTCTGTCGGATACGGTATTCAGCTACAGCGGCAACTGGCGTGCCATGCTGGGGGTTCTGGCCATTCCTGCGGTGGTATTGTTGTTTATGGTGATTTTTTTACCTA
Organism: Tatumella sp. UBA2305; assembly: GCF_002345795.1. NCBI lineage: Bacteria > Pseudomonadati > Pseudomonadota > Gammaproteobacteria > Enterobacterales > Erwiniaceae > Tatumella > Tatumella sp. UBA2305. Next base: position 120,683 of record NZ_DDVT01000021.1, on the reverse strand, counting down.
ACAGCCCGCGCTGGCTTGCAGCCAAAGGGCTGCATGTAGAAGCGGAGGAAGTGTTACGTATGTTACGTGACACCTCTGAAAAAGCCCGTCAGGAGCTCAACGAAATCAGGGAAAGCCTGCGGATGAAACAGAGTGGTTTTGCGCTGTTCAGGAGCAACCGGAATGTCCGGCGGGTGGTGTTTCTGGGGATGTTATTGCAGGGTATGCAGCAGTTTACCGGAATGAATATCATCATGTATTACGCGCCACAGATTTTCAAAATGGCCGGATTCCAGAGCACCCAGCAGCAGATGATCGCCACCGTGGTGGTCGGGCTGACATTTATGTTTGCCACTTTTATTGCCGTGTTGACTGTGGATAAGGCCGGCCGGAAACCTATCCTCAAAATTGGCTTTAGTGTGATGGCATTTGCCACCCTGGTACTGGGTTATTGCCTGATGAAAGCCGGAGAAGGGCAGATCAGCTCCGGATTGTCATGGGTCTCTGTCGGTATGACCATGCTTTGCATTGGTGGTTACGCGATGAGTGCTGCACCGGTGGTGTGGATCCTCTGTTCCGAGATTCAGCCGCTGAAATGCCGCGACTTCGGAATCACCTGTTCTACCACTACTAACTGGGTGGCGAACATGATTATCGGAGCGACCTTCCTGTCTTTACTGGGTTCGATAGGGGCTGCCGGGACCTTCTGGCTGTACACCGGTTTTAATCTGCTGTTTATCGTGATCACCTTCCTGCTGGTACCGGAAACTAAAGGCATTACGCTGGAACATATCGAAAGAAACCTGATGGCCGGGAAAAAACTGCGCGATCTGGGGCAGTAATCGCCTTATGCGGGCGTTTTATGGCGTTGCGGAATCACCACAACGCCATAAACAATCGCTCTAACGCTGACCGATAAAATGTAAAATCTGCAGGGCCTGAGTCATAAGGGAACCTTGTTAAACAGCTCTTCCGATGGCGTCAGCCAGATCGGCAACAGGGCCAGCTATACCCCGTTCAGCAACAGGCTGGCCAGCAGGCTGAGCCACCAGTGATGGCGTCCACCTACTTTTGCCTGACTCCACTGTGACCATTCGCGCGCAAGGCATCGTCTGGCCCAAAACCGGCGCCAGCCATAGCCCAGTGCGGGAATCATCAGACCTGCTGCCGCCACAAATACTCCACAATAACGCCCTGACAGCTCCAGAGAGACCAGAATATGTTGCTGACTGTCCGCGGGTAAAAGGCGTCAGGTAGCTTCTGCCGGTTTCCGGATCAGGAAACCAGGCATGATTCCATGCGGTAAACAACGGCATCAACAGCCAACTGAACAGGCTGCCGAAAATAATCCATTTGATCACTGACCAGTTCTGAATCGCCTGGCTCAGCGAACGGAGGCTGGAGAGCGGCTCTTCGATGTAAGGTTCTGACAAACTCCGGCTCAGTTTCTCACTCAGCAATTTCCCGCTCAGACCTTTAGCGTTACCCTGCAACATCTGTTGATGGGATTCTGATTCCATAAATGTCCGGAGCGTCTTGCGACTGAAACCGGCGATAAACGGGTTCAGCCATCGGCTCCTTTTGCTGACAGGGACCAGATTATCCTGGTCGCCTTTCAGCATTCGCTCAACCACATGGCCGGAGTCAGGAATCTGTGGCAGACTACCATAGATTATCTGATGGACAAGCTGCTCACCACAGTGTAGCCGCGGCAGTGGACTGTCCAGCCGGGTAAACGGAACGGTCGCATCAAACAGAAATTTTACCTGATGATGTTCATCATCGATGTCATTGGAGATCAATGCAATATTCCCCACCTGTCCATGATCAGGCAGGCCGGTTTTGTATAAGCCGACTTTGACATACTGCGGAACATCACCAGTAAAGTAGACCAGCTGATAGTCAGGAACAGAGACGGTCTGCAGGCGGGGGATTTCACTGAGCACACCGGTACCGTTGCAGGGGGAGCAGCTCTGATACCCCGGGGAAAACCACATAACAGGAGCATTAATGATAACAGTATTTGTTTTGCTGAAAACGACCACAGCCTGGCTGCGGTTGCCACGTAAAGAAAGAAACCGGATTGCCGACAGGGTACTGGCAGAGGTGCTGAGTGACGAGAAAGTGACCCTCAGAATGTTCGACGCGGAGGCATTTACTGCCCGTTGTACCGATGTTGCGATGTTTCAGGCGGAGGATATGCAGTCGTTTTATTACTCAATTGAAAGGCTGCGTGATTCAGAGTTGATTACCACGCCATACTTTGAAATTGCGGAAATTATCCCGACCATTGAAGATGGCTTTAAAGCGTTTGAAAAGCAGACTCACTGATACCTCCCTCGAGGCAGACAGCCATTCCTGCACCAGCAAAGGCCGCCCGTGGCGGCCTTTTGCACGGTTCAGAGCTTCAACTATTTAGTCAGTTCGGCAGTCATATGCACCTGATTACCGTCCCGTGCTTCGGTAATGCTGTAGCCGGTACCTGCGGCTTTGGCCTGAGCGGCAATTTTCGCTTCGGCACCGTCCAGCGTTGAGGCGGTCGCGGTCACAGTCTGAGCGAAAGCACCGGCAGAGATGACAGATAACAGCGCAACAGCAGCAATATTTTTGATGGTTTTCATAACTAATTCCTCAGCGTAAATTGGGTGGAGTAGGACGTTCTGTCCCGATGAAAGTGATGCTACGCCCGTAAACGCTCAGTGAACAGCTAAGCTTATTGTTGTATCGATTCAAAAAAACTGAACAATAAATAGTTATGATGGTGGATTCTGATAAAGCACTGTTAAATAAGAATATTACGGGCTAAATTCTGAAAAATCCCCCCGGGGAGACTGTGGTGTTGTAGTGCGGCGGTTGGCTGTATATTCTCTGTGCAGGTTTAACATACACGGAGCGTATGACCATGACCGGAACAGGATTACCCTTCACCATTTATTCCACCCGACAGCGTCGCGATGACTATTCAGCCAGTGATATGCGCTGCGGCTACCTTACCCGTCACCAGTTAATCCGTGACTATCATTTGTCTCATGTGTCGGCCAGGGGGGATCCCTACACGCTGAGAAAGATCAGCGGATTTAATCAGCCACAATCCATGTTTCATGGCATCCGTCCTCAGGGTGAGTCGGTAACCCGGCAGCAGTGTGCTGCAATTTTATTTGATGAGTTCAGACATCTTTCAGCAGCCTTTGCCTGGTTCGGGCCTTATAAACATGTGATTAAAACAATGATCACACATATGCAGTACAGCAATGGTGCGATATTTCGCAGTGGCAGTCTGAACAGGGCGTTAGAACAGCATATTCTTAATGACCGGTCAGGGGAAAACAGTACCCGACTCATTTTAACCGGGGCCTTAAGTAAGGTTATTGACTGGCAAGCCAGAGCATTACGAAAAAACGCCTGCCAAATTATTTCCGGAGAAATCAATAAGGGCCGTTTACCAAAATTTGACAGATTTCAGGACAATTTTAACGGCCTGGGGATTACGGTTCATGATACCTGGGCTATTGATATTTCAGTGACATCACTGTCGGTGACAAATTACTATTATCATGCCCGTATTCGCTACCGGGTTCAGGACCATTTTGGCCTGGATGATAATGATATTCTTAATAGTAAATTCTGCCAGTTTAATTTATTCAGGATCTGGTTTTTATTACAGCGCTCAGCAGATTTTTCCTTCCAACCGTTTATGACCAATATGGAAGCCACGATAGAAATCACAGGAGGACGTCGATGAAAATATACAAAAATAAAATTCTCAGTGGGCTGCTTTTAGCATATACATTAGTTTCTGGTTTTATTATCTGGCTGTATGTGCATCCGGTGGAAATTATTGCCACCCATACCGAGGGTATTTTTAGTGATGTCTTGCTAAAAAATCCCCCACTGACTAATCGCGGAATGGTTCGCTGGTGGCAGGACAACCGGGAGCGGCTGAAACAACAGTATAATCTGCCGCAAACCGATGAAAACGGCAATTATGAAATGATTTTCTGGGATCTGGCCGGAGGATTAAAGCCGGAGAAAATTGACGACTCGATCTGTTTTCCGGAATTAAAGCCGCCAGCGAACTGTATTGATAAGAACAAAAGGCTGTGGGTCAGTAATAGCCAGAACCTGGGGCTGACGGTAGTCAATTCCTCCGGGTACTATCAGGTCAAAGAGGATGGCGGACTGGTCAGGCGGAAATACTAAATTACCACTGAACAAAGGAGAGGCCAGTGAAGAAATACCGAAATAAAATACTTTGTGGTCTGGTTAGCGCGGCAATCATGGTCGCAGGTATTATTAGCTGGCTGTCACTTCGTCCGGTGGAAATTATTGCCACCCATACCGAGGGTAGATTTAGTGATGTCTTACTGAAAAATCCTCCACTGACGGAGAGCGGAATGATTCGTTGGTGGCTGGACAACCGGGAGCGGTTAAAACACCAGTATAATCTGCCGCAGACCGATGAAAATGGCAATTTCACAATGATTTTCTGGGACCTCGCCGGAGGATTAAAGCCGGAGAAAATTGACGACTCGATCTGTTTTCCGGAATTAAAGCCGCCAGCGAACTGCATTGATAAAAACAGCCTGATGTGGGTAAGAAATACCCCGAACCGGGGACTGACGGTGGTTGTTTCTTCCGGATACTATCAGGTCAAAGAGGATGGCCGGTTGGTCAGGCGGAATACTGAGTGACAAGCAGTTTTGCCAAATTAAGCCAGGACAGACATGCAAAAGCCGCCCGCAGACGGCCTTTTGCACGGTTCAGAGATTCAATTATTTAGTCAGTTCGGCAGTCATATGCACCTGGTTGCCGTCCCGTGCTTCGGTAATGCTGTAGCCGGTACCTGCGGCTTTAGCCTGAGCGGCAATTTTCGCTTCGGCACCGTCCAGCGTTGAGGCGGTCGCGGTCACCGTCTGAGCGAAAGCACCGGCAGAGATGACAGATAACAGCGCAACAGCAGCAATATTTTTGATGGTTTTCATAACTATTTCCTCAGCGTAAATTGGTTGGAGTGGGACGTTCTGTCCCGATGAAATTTATGCTACGCCCGGAAATGCTCTGTGAACAGCTAAGCTTATTGTTCTATCGGTTCAAAAAAACTGAACAATAAACGGCTATAGCGATAATCTCTGATTAAATATATTTAAATCAGTGTGTTAGTGTGTATTATCTGAAAAAATCCCAGAGGGCTGACGTTGATTGTTCCGGGCGGTGATGACCAGCTCAAAGAGAAGGGACGAGGGGGCTGGCAGTAATACTAAGCTGCCAGCTGTGGTAATCAATAACAGAAGAGCAGAGCCCTGTCAGGGACAGCGTGACCGCTTCGGGGGGATTTCCCCGGCAAAGAGGATGGATTCAAAAAAAGTGGGAAAAAACAGACCGCTGACTGAAATACTCAATATTACGGGCCCGGGAAATGGCCCGTAATATCCCTGTTAACAGTATTGCTGGCGCTCGCGACTATATAGCGTCGGGACTTTTACGAAATGCATTTTCCAGGAACTGTTCTATAACCGGAATAATTTCTCTGCTGTGGGTTTCCAGCGCGAAGTGGCCGGTATCATAGAAGTGGATTTCCGCATCAGGAATATCGCGTTTCCATGCCAGTGCACCAGCCGGAAGGAAAAAAGGATCGTTTTTACCCCAAACAGCTAACAGTGGTGGCTGATAATCCCGGAAGTACTTCTGAAAAGCAGGATACAGTGCCACATTTGAGGCGTAATCCAGCAGCAGATCCAGTTGAATCTCTGCCATTCCTGGCCGGGAAATTTGCAACCCTTCAAGCGTATATCCATCTGGTGAAACCAAATTTTTGTCGTTAACACCTTCAAGATATTGCCATTGTATCGAAGCCGGTGTCGGAAAGTCATGCAGGTTCTCCCGGTGCTGTTGTGTGGGGTACTGCCAGTATTTCCGGATAGGCGCCCAGCTCTCGCCGAGTCCTTCCTCATAAGCGTTGCCATTCTGAGAAACAATAGCAGTCACCCGCTCCGGATGAGCGACTGCCAGTCGCCAGCCGACCGGGGCTCCGTAGTCGTGAACCACAAGTGCATAAGAATCGAGCATAAGTTGTTCGGTGAATTGCCCGATGGTCTTCGCCAGTTGGCTGAAAGTATAAGAATATTCACTCCCTGAAGGGGTTTCAGTAAAGCCAAATGCTGGCAGGTCGGGGGCAATGACGTGATAGCGGCTTGCGAGTTTGGGGATCAGGTCGCGGAACATAAAAGATGAGGCTGCAAACCCATGAAGCAGCAATATTGTTGGCGATGTTGGATTACCGGCTTCGCGGTAGAAAATTTTGACGTTATTCACCTGCTCATAGCGGTAATGCACCGGGTTCGCCGCAGAGACAGAATCTGCACTGTGGTTAAGCTGACAGGTGGCTGTTGTGGCGGTAGTTGAATCAGAGAGAGTCATGATCATTCCTTGTAACCTGTAAAGTGTGTATTTGAAGGTTACAGTATTTTTTGGTAACCTGACAAATAAATTTTTATGGGTTACATGAAATCATGGTTCTGAATCATTCTTATACCGATGCCCCGTTTGTCGGGGATAACCTGGCGCTCGATTTTATTAACAGTGAATACAGGGTTGATGGTCAGCGTCATGACTGTCTGAGGGATGAACAGAGTATTGCCAACTGGCTGATTCGCGCCGGACTGTTGCCGGATAATCATCAGCAGCTTCCGGAGGAATTACTGGCCGAAGCTCGCGAACTTCGTGACACAGCAAGGCAAATTGTCAACGCAGCCATGAATCGTGTCCCGGTGGATCTGACCGTTATCAACCAGGTGCTTAAGGCAGGTCAGCCAATCACCCGGCTTGAATGGGACGACGATATGCGGCAATACCGGACTGCGGTTTATCAAACTTCCGCAGATGCATCCGGTCTTCTCTGGCCGGTGGCTGAGGCGCTGATAAACCTGGTAAGCAGCGATAAATTTCAGTTTGTGCGTCAGTGCGAAGCTGATGACTGTATCCTGCTGTTCCATGACCTGAGTAAATCTCATCGCCGGCGCTGGTGTAGCATGGCAACCTGCGGTAATCGAATGAAGGTTGCCGCATTCCGTTCCAGAAACAAACCTGAGTAAGGCTGGCGACACCGGGCCCCGGGCTGACTGCTGAATAATTTCGACATGGGCAGACCAGAGCGGAATCTACTCTGCGCCCCGATGATTATCGGAATGGTGGTGTGGTTTGTGGGCTGACAGGTTGCCTGAACCACAGAGTTAAGGCAGATTAACTTAATCTCTGCTGCTTAAGATAAACTAACGATGAAGCTTAATTACTCCTTTCTTGAAACCTTTATGGAGATTATTCGCTGCGGGACCTTTGAAAAGGCTTCCGGCAAGCTGCATATCACGCCTTCCGCCGTCAGCCAGCGTATCCGCGCGCTGGAAGAACTGATGGGGCAGGTACTGATTATCCGTGGCAGCCCATGCAAAGCGACCCGATCGGGACAGGATCTCTATCGTTATGCTGAAAAAATTGAGTTGCTGGAGAATGATTTTTTACTGAACCAGCAGGAACTACACCGCGAAAAAGCGGTGATTGCAATAAATGCCGATTCGGTAGACGGCTGGTTTTTAAGCGTTATCGAAACTGTCTATCAGGAGCACGGGATTATCATCGATGTCCGGGTTGAGGATCAGGATTTTAGTGCCTCGTTATTGCAAAGTGGCGAGGTCATGGCCGCTGTCAGTGCGGATCCGACGTTGTTGCAGGGCTGTAAAACCGAATTTCTGGGAACCATGCGCTATAAGGCCTGTGCCTCAGTAGAATTTTATCAGCGTTGTTTTAGTGGCGGAGTGTCGGCCGAGACACTGAATCTGGCCCCGGTTATGATGTTTAATCATAAAGATGATTTGCAGAATAAATTTATCCGTCGCTTTACCCACCAGCAAGTCTCGCCGCCACAGCAGTTTGTCCCTTCAACCTATGCCTACCTGCAGGCGATTGTCCGCGGATTAGGCTGGGGTATGCTGCCGGAGCATCTGTCTGCGCCTTTGCTGGCAGAGGGCAGGCTGGTCGAACTGGCGGAGGATTGTCCGGTAGATACTCCTTTGTACTGGCATCGCTGGAGCCTGAAACTCCGGTTGCTGGACACATTAACCCGCAGCGTGCATGCCGTGGCCCGCAATGAGTTGCATCAGAACCCGCCGGATTGACCTGCCGGCACGGTTCAGATAATCCGCCACCCTTCACCTCTCTGCCCGCGATTCAGTCCCTCAGGGGACGGCACACTGGCATAAAGGCCGGATTCTCCGGTTTCGAAATTCACTCTTATTGTCCACTAAAGTGTGACAGTAATTACCATTTTTGAGTCTTGATGGTTATCCGGATTTACAATAATCTGAATACATCGACAGGGCAGTAGCCTGTCTCACTAAATTCAGAGGATAACATCATGATTGAACAAAGACTGTCAGAAAAACGCGGACTGGGTGATCACGGTTGGTTGTACTCACGTCATACCTTTTCGTTCGCAAATTACTGGGATCCACAGCAGACCGGCTTTTCTGATCTGTTGGTGATTAACGATGACCAGGTGGCTGAGGGACGTGGTTTTGGTGCCCACCCTCACAGCAACATGGAAATCATCTCCTATGTACTGGAAGGCGCACTGGAACATAAAGATTCCATGGGAACCGGTTCGGTGATTGTCCCGGGCGATGTGCAGTTAATGAGTGCCGGTACCGGCGTGACGCATAGCGAATTTAACCATTCGCGGCAGGAAGGGGTGCATTTTCTGCAAATCTGGGTGGTCCCGGCAGAAAAAGGTACCACACCAGGCTATCAGCAGGTGTCGGTGGCGGAAGCAGACAAACGGGGTCAGTTTAAACTGATTATTTCTCCGGACGGCGCCGGTGATTCACTGAAAATCAAACAGGATGTGCGTATTTACGCGGGACTGTTTGATGGTGATGAGCAACAGACTGTCACACTGCCGGAGGATCGTTATGCCTATATTCACGTGGCCCGCGGCAGTATTACGGTAAACGGCGTGAAGTTTTCAGCCGGTGACGGCGCCCGGGTACGTAATGAAACCGCGCTGAGTTTTACTCAGGGTGAGCAGGCCGAAGTATTACTGTTTGACCTGCGTCCGGTTGAAGTGAATCACCCGACCCGCTAAACCGGCTGGTTAATTGATCAGCCAGCTACAGCCATACCTCAGGGTATGGCTGTTTTTTTGTCAGAAGAATATCTCCGGCAATCGCCGGTGAGGCGGCTCAGAGGGCTTTAAGGAACGCAAGTAACTTACAGATAAACTGAGCCCGGTCATTACGTAACCCCCGACGGTAAAAGGCGATAACACGGTCACCATTCACCGCCCGGGAGCCAGGCTTGCTGTCAGGAACTCAGTTCTCTTACCAGCATCTGACGCTTATTAATCACCGAATATCCAATCACCAGCGCTGCCACCGGAATGACGGCCAGCAGGGTGCTGATAAACAGGCTGCCTCCGGTGAGGGTGGTAAAGTTAGACAGTACCATCAGCAGCGACACGGCCAATGCAACCGCCGCCAGTGCAGGGATCCACCGTGTTCTCAGGCGTTTCCCCTGAGACAGGGTATTGTTTTTCTTAAAGAACACCACCACCGAGATGCTGGTCAGTAACATTAGTAATACAATGCCAACGGTCGAGATACCGGCCATAAACCCAAACACCTGGGTCAGGGGTTCCAGTTTACAAAGCGCACAGACAATAATCAGTAACAGGGCCGTCATTGACTGTACCAGTGACGAATTAGCCGGTGACTGATGTTCTCCGTGGACAGCGGAGAGGAATTTAGGCATAAAGCCCTGTCCGGCCAGAACATACTGATATCGGGCGAGTACATTGTGGAAGCTCAGCACACAGGCAAAAATACTGCTGATCAGTAGCACCTGAATGGTGTTGCTCAGCAGGGCACCGTCGTACTGACGGGCGATATCCAGCAGCATATTGCCGTTACCACTCAGCGTATTGTTAGCCACACTCACGGCATGGGAGTAACCACTGCCGACAATCATCGCCCAGGTTGAGAAGGTGTAAAAAACGCCGATAATGACTACCGCCAGATAGGTCGCCCGGGGAATGGTTTTTTCCGGATTTCGCGATTCGTCACGGAAGATAGCGGTGGATTCAAAACCAATAAACCCGGTCAGCGCAAACAATACGGCAATCCCCAGACCATGGCTAAACGCGGCTGAAGGTTCAAAAGAGACCAGACTAATCCCTTCGGCACCGCCTTTATGCAGAATTGAAAAATTCATGATCAGCACGACACCCATTTCCAGCACCAGCGCGATGCCAAGAATTTTCGAACTGAGTTCAATGTGCCGGTAACCCAGGATAGCGACGGCAGCAATCGCCAGCAGAGAGTAGATCCACCACGGGTGAGCGTTGCCACCATAATGCACCACCAGATCGTTCACCGCCCAACCCATATAACCATAAACTCCGGCCTGAATAGCCGTGTAAGTGACCAGTGCCAGATAGGCCGAACCCATTCCGGCACGCAACCCCAGCCCCTGAGTCACATAGGAGTAGAAAGCACCTGCCTGTTTAACATGAGGTGTCATGGCCACAAAGCCCACGGCAAAAACCAGCAGGATCAGCGAGGCTATCAGAAAGCCGAAGGGAGCGCCGATACCATTGCCGGTACCGATAGCCAGCGGCACGTTACCACCAATCACGGTCAGTGGAGCCGCGGCAGCAATCACCATAAATACAATACTACCCACGCCCAGATTACCGCTGAGTCTGGCGGGGCGATGGCGGGTGTTAGCCTCAGACATAGTGAGTTCCTTATATGGCGTTGAATTTAAAGAATGTCGGTCCGCAAATCTTTCAGGTAAGGGTTGTTGCGCTGCGCACTGGCGACCCGTGAGGGTTCTATCTCCGCACAGAGCAACTGTTCTTCGGCTTCCGATGCCTGACTCATCACTGAACCATCCGGAGCGGCCACCAGGCTCAGCCCGACATACTCCAGGTGTTGTTCACTGCCGATCTGATTGACATAAGCGACATACAGCTGGTTTTCCCAGGCGCGGGTGGCAATCAGGTGTTGGTTGACAAAAGTGAAGGGTTTCATTTGTGCGGTAGCCACCGCGATAAGATGGGCGCCCGCTCTGGCCGCGGCCCGGACCGTCTCCGGAAACTCAACGTCGTAGCAGATCAGCATGGCGATACTCAGCCCCTTATAATGGGCGATGCAGACGGGCTCATCACCGGCAGTGAACTGTTGTTTATCCAGTTCACCGAACAGATGAGTTTTACGGTATACCGCCAGCACGTCACCCTGATCGCTAATCAGCCACGCCGCATTATAGATATTACCGTTTTCGGCCAGCGGCCCGGTGATGACCATCGCCATTTGTTGCTCCCGGGCCAGTGCCTGCAACGCTGTCAGCGGAAAGCTGTCAGCCAGTGCCGGCAAATGGTGGCGTAATACATAACCAGACATAAACATTTCCGGGGTGATAAGCAATTCTGCCTGCTGCGCTTTAGCCTGTTGCAGAGCACGGCTCAGCCTGACCAGGTTAGCCTCATAATCGCAGTAACTGCTTTGTGCCTGCCAGATTGCAATTTTCATCAGGATCCTCTTTGACTGCTATTAACCGTTAAATGAGCAATAACTGTGCCAGTCATCAGACCACATGATTTTCATGCTTTTCTTTTTTTTACCAGGATAAAACGCCATTAAGAGCCGCCCCGGGGAACGACAGACGGTGCAGAGGTTGCACGGTAATAGTGCATAATCAGGGGGTATGTGCTGTGAGTAGTGAAAGGAGTCATGAATAACCGCTAATATTAGTGGTTCACGTCGATAAGTGGCATGTATTTCCGCAGATAATTCTGCTGCTGTGCTGTTGCGATCCCGGGGGAAAGCCGGTGACACCAGGGTTCTGGCCGGAACAAAACGTCAGTTTATGGCTCACTGCTGTCCACCCGACAACATCACTTGCCAGCTAACCGAAGGGGAATATCAGACCGTTCCACTCCCGGCACATCCCTTTCCCTGTAGCATTCAATTGATTAGTAAAAATGTTCAGATGAAAAAAATTACTAAAAAACATTTTTTTTCGTTACGAATAAATTAACTCTGAATTATTATCCTGTCGGTTTCTTAACATTTTACCTGGCGGTTTTTTAGTCGTTAATGGTTCAAAATCAACCAGTTTGGAGCTGTATGTTGTTCACCTCTGATATCGCTAAAAGTAGTCTGAACGGACTTTTATCATAAAAAATACCTGCAATCTGGTTAGTAACTCTTATGAGTTATCTGGCGGGGTCGCGATCTGTAGCAAAGCCGGAAGCTGCTGCCGGCAGCGAAATATCCGCATCAGCACAACAGAATACCCGTTGCTGTTTTTAACTTTTATCCCTGATTCAGGGATTTTCTGACATGGAAAGGCGCTATGAAATTTAAACTGGCATTACTGGTGGTCGCCGTCGCGGCCCTCTCTGGCTGTAAAAAAAATGATATTGACTGTGGTTCAGCCGATATTCAGCAAAATCTGGCACAGCGTATTCTGAATGTGATTGCCGAAAAAACCGGTGCTCTGGGAAATGATCCGGATGCACTGAGCCACGTCAAAGTGGCGCTGGACGGATTTACTCAGGATGAAGACCAGTCCACCAAAGAAATTTCTCAGTGTAAGGTCAATGCCACGCTGACTGATGAGCGTAATTCCGGAGTCGCCCTGAAAGGTCCGGTCAGCTATGCGCTGAGTAAAGACAGTTCCGGACATCTCGTGCTGGACAATCATTCAGTCTATGAGGGGACCCGTCAGGACGCGTTTAAAATCGTGAAGATTGATGAAACGCCGGAACAGAAAGCCTGGCGTCTGAAACAGGAACAGGCCGCCGCGGAAAAAGCCAAAGCCGAAGCCGAAGCTAAAGCCCGCCAGGCAGCAGCGGATGCGGCACTGGAAAAAGAGATTACCGCCGCCCAAAGCGCGCCGGACAGTGATTTTAAACCAGTGAACCAGCAACAACTGATGCTGCTCTTCCTGGCGAATTCTGGCCGTCAGGTGAGCGACGACGAGAAACTCAGTCTGCTGAGTGCGGCCTGGAATTCAGAGAAAGATCCGTTTAAGAAAAATGATATGAAAGCGGCGGAACTGGCGCGGATTAATCAGGAACTGGATGCCTGGAAGGGCGTTAAGCTGATTCAGGTAAGCAGAATGAATCCGCGGATGAATGGCAGACAAAATGTGGTCGCCAAACAAATTATTACCAGTGCTTATCTGGGAATTCGTAAGCCGGGTGATTATGACTTCACTAAAAAATCTTTCCCAATCACTATGTCGGGTTGTAACGACACCCTGAAATATGGGCCGATGTCGGTCTATAGCAGCACGCAGAATGTGACCATCGCGATGGTGAAAAATGTCGCCACCTGCGCCCTGACGCCGAAAGATGAAGACGATGCCCGCAGGATCTCCGGCTTGTTCACGGCCATGTCTCCGGCGGTATTCACCGCAGATGCCACAGCCTATTTACTGATCAGTGGCTATGATGCCAATAAAGTGACGGTGAATACGACACTGATCCGAACTGACGTGCAGTTCTACCATAATAATTACGATGCGTTTACCGATAAGCCCCCGGTCCTCACCTGGACGCTGAAATAACTCCCTGCACCGGCTGCCGTAATGGCGGCCGGAATCTTTTACCCGCTACTGACGGAACCAGAACCGATGAAAAAATTACGTATCCTTTCTGCGGCTGCTATTGTGTTTGCGCTGGCTGGCTGTAACAGCGAACCTTCTGAAACCGAAATCACTCAGGCAGTACAGAAAAATATCGATCACGCGAATGCCCAGGTGCAAAAAATGGCCGGTAGTGCCATTCAGACGGATGGTTTTATGACCAAACTGCATTCATTGCGCAAAATTTCATGCGATCAGACGGGTAAAGGCGAACAATACAACTGTAAAGTGGAAGTTGATATTACCGCCCCGTTTGTGGGAGAGCGTAAAACGGTTTCCCAGATTAACCTGGTGAAAGATAACGACGGCTGGGACGTCGTACAGTAATTATGGCGCAAATTCTGGCCTGAATTCAGGCCAGAATCTGGCGCTGTGATACCGCGACTCTACTTCCCCGCGGAGAACTCATCCTTCCATACCGCTTCCCGGACATTAATGGCCCGTGGCAGCAGCCCCAGAGCATAAAAGCGGTCGGCAATCGCCTGTTGATCACGGATGATGGTCAAATCCATTTTTTGCGTCAGGTGACTGCGTCTGGCCAGGGCGTGACTCATCGATTCTGCAGATAACCCCAGTTCAGCAGACAGCAGGTTGGCTGCGTCTTCACGATGGGTATTGATGTAGCGTCCGGTGCGGGATAATGCCTCGATCAGCTGGTGCAGCAGGTCAGAGGAATGGGCTGCAAATTCACGGTGTGCCAGATAAAACTGGTGATTGTTAACCCGTCCCCGGCCATCGGCGAGCATCCGTAACTGACCGTCCAGTGCGGCAGCGCTTAACAGCGGGTCCCACATCATCCAGGCATCGACAGCCAGATAATCACTCGGGGTCAGGGGATATTTAGGGGGGGAGTAGACGACTCTGACATCATCCAGAGTCAGGCCCGCTTCATCGAGAATCTGCACCAGCAGATAATGAACGTTAGAACCTTTATTCACCGCAATCCTTTTACCGCGTAAATCGGCGATGGTGCTGACCGCGCTGTCACCCGGTACCATCAGCGCCACTCCCTCCGGGGCTGCCGGTTCCCAGGCAACATACAACACCCGGTTTTCTCCCGCCTGAGCAAACAGAGGCGGGACTTCGCCGGTGGTACCAAAGTCGATTTCGCCATGACTGAGTGCATGCAGTAGCTGCGGTCCGGCAGGGAATTCACTCCAAAGAACACTGACGCCGCTGTCAGCCAGTTGTTGCTCCAGCGACTGACGGGCCTTGAGTATTCCGAGATTGCCAAACTTCTGATAACCAATACGCAGCTCCCGCTCATGTTGCAGGCGGTGTGGTGATGCCGGTTGCCGTTGAACCGTCAGGCTGCGTCTGGGCTTAATCAGCCCGAGATGGGCGAGGTGGGTGCGTAAGGTGTTACGGCTAATCCCTAACAGCTGTGCCGTTTGTAGCTGATTACTGCCACTTAGTTCATAGGCATTACGTACCAGCGTATCCAGCACCCGCTGATAGAGCCTTGTGCCGCCGTCGGTCAGTTGCTGACGCATAAAGTCATCCAGCGCGGCTTCTCCCGGAGGCTGTTGCAGGGGTTCAGTCGCCGTCAGCCGCAGCTGTTGCGGGTGAATCACCGGTTCCTTGCTGAGTAACACCGCGTTATGCAGCGTATTTTCCAGTTCACGGATATTACCGGGCCAGGGGTAATTCATCAGTGCAGCCATCGTTTCATCGGTCATCTGTAACTGCGGGCGGCCAAGGCGGCGCGCATACAGCCGCAAAAAATGTTCCGCCAGCAACGGAATATCTTCACGCCGTTGGCGCAGCGGCGGCAGAGTGACTGCGGCAACATTCAGCCGGTAATAGAGGTCTTCACGAAAACGCCGTTCACGAATTGCCTGCGCCAGGTCAACGTGCGTCGCGGCAATCACCCGAACATTGACCCGCACCGGTTTACGGGACCCAATACGGGTCACTTCGCGTTCCTGCAATACCCGCAGCAGTTTCACCTGCAACGGCAGGCTCAGTTCACCAATCTCATCGAGTAACAGCGTGCCGCCTTCTGCGGCTTCAAACCAACCGGGGTGGCGCTCTCCGGCACCGGTAAACGCGCCTTTTTCATGACCAAACAGTTCTGACTCCGCCAGGCTTTCTGTCAGTGCGCCACAGTTCACCGCCAGGAACGGTTGTTGGCGGCGTGGACTGTTGTGATGCAGATAGCGCGCGACCACCTCTTTGCCGGTGCCGGTTTCGCCAATGATCAGCACCGTGGCGTCGGTTGGTGCCAGCCGGTCCAGCACACTCTGAAAGGCTATCGATGCAGGATCGATCAGCGCAGGGCCCTGAGTTGTCATCGGGTCATTTCCGCAAAATGTCAAAAAGTCACCATACCCTGTCCTGGCCCCGACGGCGAGATGGCCAAAGGCCGGTTTGCTGCATTTACAGCAGAATGATGATGTCAGATGCTGCAAATGCAACATTTTCCGGTCAGTCGAAAAAAAATTATCTTTATGATTTTTAATGAAAATTTTCCTTTTAATTTTGGCATATTTCCTGCTTAGCTTTTTATAACCAAAGCATCGAATTTCTATCTGATATTTTTAGATATAGTTATATAGGAAATGGATAATGAGCGATTCAGCACAGGAAAATATCAACGTATTCTGGTTTCTGCCGACCCATGGCGACGGCCGTTACCTCGGCACCACTGAAGGCGGTCGTCCGGTAGATCTTCCTTATCTGCAACAGGTTGCGTTGGCGGCAGATAATCTGGGTTACTACGGGGTGCTGATTCCCACCGGCAAAAGCTGTGAAGATTCCTGGCTGGTGGCGGCCGCACTGGCCCCGCTGACCAAAAAGCTGCGTTATCTGGTGGCGGTTCGCCCGGGGCTACAGCCGCCATCACTGGCCGCGCGTATGGCAGCAACGCTGGACCGCCTGTCAGAAGGTCGCTTATTAATCAATGTGGTGACCGGCGGTGATCCGGTGGAAAATAAAGGTGACGGTATTTTCCTGAGCCACGCGGAACGTTATAAAGTGACCAGAGAGTTTCTTGAGGTCTATTCGCGGTTGTTGAAGCGTGAGAAAGTGGATTTTCACGGCGAGTATATCCGTGTTGAGGGTGCTGAAGTGCTGTTTCCGCCGGTGCAACCGGAAGGTCCGCCGCTGTTCTTTGGTGGCTCTTCTGACGATGCTATCGAGGTTGCCGCCAGCCAGATTGATACTTATCTGACCTGGGGAGAACCGGTCGATCAGGTGGCAGAAAAGCTGGCGGTAGTCCGTCAGCGGGCCGCAGAGCAGGGGCGGACTCTGGAATTTGGTATTCGTCTGCATGTCATCGTGCGGGAAACCGAAGAGCAGGCATGGGCGGCAGCCGACCAGCTGATTGCTCATCTGGACGACGATACGATTGCCGCCGCTCAGAAAATCTTCTCCCGCATGGATTCTGCCGGACAGGCGCGGATGAGTGCATTACACCGTGGCTCCCGTGAATCACTGCGTATTGGCCCGAACCTGTGGGCCGGCGTGGGGCTGGTGCGCGGCGGGGCAGGCACCGCGCTGGTAGGCAATCCGCAGCAGGTGGCCGAACGTATCCGTGAATATCAGGCGCTGGGGATCACCAATTTTATTTTCTCCGGTTATCCGCATCTTGAGGAAGCCTATCGTTTTGCGGAACTGGTGATGCCGTTATTGCCACTGGCGTCCAATACGGCGCGCCAGCAGCAAACGGTGAATACCGGCCCGTTCGGCGAAACCATTGGGGGGGATCTGCGACCGGGTAAACCGGCTAACTCCCGGGTAAAGGAGGCGTAATGCGTTATCACGGTGATTCACAGAGCGCTCCGGCAACGGGCTGGGTGCCCAATGTGCCTGGCGGGCAAATGATTAGCAGCCTGGCAAGGCCGTTACCGGCCGGACAGCCGGTAGAGCTTTCGCCAGCGATACTGGCTGAGCCGGCGGGGATCGGCAGTTCGCTGACACATATTCGTTTATCGGCGGTCTGCGCCGCGTTTGACAGAGACTGACTATGGCTGAGCGGCATATTGTTATTGTGGGCGGGGGTTTTAGCGGCACGGCGTTAGCGATCCATCTGGCCCGTTACGGCAGAGCCGGACTGGACGTCACGTTGATTGAACCCCGTCCGTCTCCCGGGCGCGGGGTGGCTTATGGCAGTATCGATCCGTCCCACCGTATTAATGTGCCTGCGGCGCGCATGTACCTGAGCGCGGCCGAAGAGGGGGAGTTTGATCGCTGGTTCCGTGCTTCACCGGCTTTTCACGACGATCCACAGGCGCTGTGGCATGACGGTAGCGTCTATCCACAACGCTCACAGTTCGGTACCTGGGTTGGAGAACAGTTCAGTAAGGCGAGCGAAGCATCATCAGCCAGCATCCGATTTGTGCAGTCTAAAGCGGTTGCGCTGCAACAGGGTGAGGTGGTTACCGCGGACGGACGGCATTTCCCGGTCGATGACCTGGTACTGGCGATCAGTCATCCCCCTCCGGAGCTGCCTTCACTGCTTAAACCTTTTCGCCATTCGCCGGCACTGATCGCCGACCCCTGGCAGGCAAATGCGCTGGCCGGGGTAAAACCCGATGACCGTATCGCGATTATCGGCAGCGGTCTGACCATGTCCGATGTGGTGGCATCACTGCACCGACAGGGGCATCGCGGCAATATTGTGGCCTTTTCGCGGCGTGGTTTGCTGCCGCGTCCGAATCTTAGCGGCAGTTTCCCCATCCTGACCCTCGACTATGCCAGACCTCAGCCGGCGACTGCCCGGGGCTGGCTGCGGCGTATCCGTCAGGAAGTGGCGGCTGCAGGACAGCAACAATTGCCCTGGCAACTGATCCTTGATGATATCCGCAGGAATGGCCAGAAAATCTGGCAACAACTTCCGCTTGCCGAACAACAACGTTTTCTGCGCTATCTGCGGCCGTGGTGGGATGTTCATCGATACCGGATTGCCCCGCAAATTAATGCGGTACTGGAACAATGGCAGTCCAGCGGACAGTTGCAGTTTATCGCCGCACACTTAACCGCAGTCACTGCGGATGAGCAAACCCTGACCCTGACGCTACGGCCGCGTGGAACCGCCGAACAGCGCCTGACCGTGGATAAACTGATCGTCACCACCGGCCCTGCCCACGGCTCTCTGCTGAGCAGTGATGCACTGTTGAGTCAGCTGGCCCACGATGGGGTGATCTGTGCCGACCCGCTCGGGCTGGGCATTCAGGTGAATCCGCATTCGCAGGCTGTCAATGTCCGGGGCGAAACCTCTGCCAGGGTGTATGTGGCCGGACCTGCGGCCCGCGCCCGTTTTGGTGAACTGATGGGATTACCTCAGGTCGCCGATCATGCCGAAGCCCTGGCCCGATATCTGCTGACCACTCAGGACCCACCCGACGCTGAGCGATGTCGGAAGTTACCGCCAGCCGGATAGCGACTTTCCTGAATAACCTGCATTTTCCTGACAACAACAATTACGGGTGAACCGGCGGCTGAGTGCTGCCCGCTTCGGCCCGGGGAGTACTTATGCCTTCGCAACGTGAAATTCGCATTAATGCCTTTGATATGAACTGTGTCGGTCACCAGTCACCGGGACTGTGGGCCCATCCGCGGGATCGCTCATGGCAATACAAAGATCTGGAATACTGGACCGATCTGGCACGTCTGCTGGAACGCGGTAAATTCGACGGGCTGTTTATTGCCGATGTACTGGGCATTTACGATGTTTATAACGGCACTTCCGATGCCGCGATTCGTAACGCCACCCAGGTGCCGGTCAATGATCCTCTGGCGCTGATCACCCCGATGGCGCTGGTGACCGAACATCTTGGTTTCGGCCTGACGGCTTCACTCTCGTTTGAACATCCCTATCCGTTTGCCCGCCGTCTTTCAACGCTCGACCACCTGACCAAAGGCCGTGTTGGCTGGAACATTGTTACCTCTTACCTGGAAAGCGGCGCCCGTAATATCGGCCATAAAGCGCAGACCGGTCATGATGCCCGTTACGATTATGCCGACGAGTATTTGCAGGTGGTCTACAAACTACTGGAAGGGAGCTGGGAAGATGACGCGGTACTGCGTGATCGGCAGCGCGGCATTTTCAGCGATCCGCAGAAAATCCACCCGATTAACCACCAGGGGCATTTTTTCCAGGTGCCGGGCATTCATCTGTGTGAACCCTCACCGCAGCGCACTCCGGTGCTCTATCAGGCCGGCGCCTCCAGCCGGGGTAAACAGTTCGCCGCCGAACATGCCGAATGTGTGTTTGTCGCCGCACCGTCAAAGGTATTGCTGAAAAAAACGGTGGCAGATATCCGCCGCAGGGCCGAAGAGGCCGGGCGGGACCCGCGCAGTGTGCTGATTTTCAATCTGCAGACCGTCATCGTCGGTGAAACCGATCAGCAGGCACGGGCCAAATGGCAGGACTACAAAAAGTATGTCAGCTACGAAGGGGCTCTGACGTTGATCTCCGGCTGGACAGGGATCGATTTCAGCGAATACCGGCCGGATCAGGTGCTGAAACACCTGCATACCAATGCCATTCAGTCGGCAGTAGAAACCTTCTCGACCGCCGATCCTGACCGACAGTGGACGGTCGAAGCACTGGCTGACTGGGTGGGTATTGGCGGGTTCGGTCCGCTGCTGGTGGGCAGCGCCGAAACGGTGGCCGATGAACTGCAAAGCTGGGTAGAGGAAACCGATGTTGATGGTTTCAATCTGGCCTATGCACTGACCCATGAGACCTTCAGCGACGTGGTGGAACTGTTGGTGCCGGAGCTGCAAAAACGTGGGGTATACAAGCAGGATTACCAGCCCGGTACGTTGCGTGAAAAGCTGTTAAATCAGGGACCAAGGTTGCAGGCACCCCATCCGGGTGCCGGTTACCGGGTCTCTGCCTCCTGAGGAATCTGCCAATGATCGAAATTGACAATCTGCATAAGCAGTACCTCAGTGCGAATGGTGTTACCGAAGTGCTGAAAGGTATTTCGCTGACGGTACCCCCGGCTTCGATTACTGCGGTACTGGGACCGAGTGGCGCCGGGAAATCGACACTTGCCCGCTGCATCAGCCTGCTGGAACAGCCCACTTCCGGCAGTATCCGGGTCAACGGTAATGATTTGTCGCGGCTGTCAGGAGAAGCGTTGCGTCGTGAACGACGTGCTATCGGCACGGTATTCCAGTCCTCCGCGTTATTGCAACGTAAAACGGTGTGGCAAAACGTGGCTTTGCCGCTGGAATGGCTGGGGGTGGTCCCGCGAGATATCAAAAAGCATGTCGGTGAGTTGCTGGAGAATGTCGGGCTGGCAGACAAGGCACAATATTATCCGGCGCAACTTTCCGGGGGGCAACGGCAACGGGTAGGCATCGCGCGGGCGCTGGCGCTGCAACCCCGGGTACTGTTGGCCGATGAAGCTACCTCCGGCCTGGACCCACAGTCAACCGCTGCAATCCTTGGTCTGCTGCGGCAACTGCGTGACCAGTACGGGCTGGCGATTGTGCTGATCACTCATGAAATGGATGTGGTGCGCAGTACTGCGGATGCCGTGGCAGAGATTCAGGATGGCCGGCTGATTCAGCAGGGGCCGTTAACGCAGTTACTGGCCGATCCCGGGTCACGGCTGAGTCGTCAGTTATTCCCACTGACACCGGCAGACGGGCAGGGGGATTTACTGTTGCAACTCAGTTATGGCGACCGTCCGCTGGCCGCAGACTGGATAAGCCAGCTGAGTCAGCAGTATGGGTTACACATCGATCTGCTGGCAGCCCATGTCGAACAGGTCGATGGCCGGCTGGCGGGACGGATGCAGGTCGCTGTGCGTTTTACCCGTCACAACATCGACACAGAGCAATTGCTGGGTCATCTGTTCCGGTTGGGGATCAATGCCGGGGTGATTCAGACCCGGAATGCGTTACAGGAGGCGGTATGAAACCGGTTGATGTAATGAGCCAGGATACTCCCTGGAGCCAGATCCATACCCTGATGCTCCCGGCCTATCTGCAAACCTGGCTGATGGTGGGGATTGTGATGTTATTTGTGGTAAGCCTCGGCGGTCTGACCGGGGTGGTGTTATTTAATACCTCCCGTCACGGGTTATTCCCGCGGCCGCGTCTCAATCATGTGCTGAGCTGGCTGGTAAATATGGGACGTTCGCTGCCGTTTCTGGTACTGATGGCGGCCATTATCCCGTTCACTTACTGGCTGACCGGCACCACCATCGGTATTCCGGCGGCGGTGGTGCCGATGATTGTCGCCGGCACCCCGTTTTTTGCCCGGCTGGTAGAGAACGCGCTGCGTGAACTGCCTGCGGAAGTGACGGCCGTTGGCCTGGTCTCGGGAGGGTCCCCCTGGCAGATCATCTGCGGCGCCCAGCTTAGTGAGGCCCTGCCGGCCATTGTGGCCGGAATTGTACTCAACCTGATCTCGATGATTGAGTATTCGGCGATTGCCGGGACCATCGGTGCCGGAGGCATAGGCTATCTGGCGGTGGTATATGGCTATCAGCGTTTTGACCATCACATCATGATAGCCACCATTATCGTGCTGATTGCCACGATTCAGATTATTCAGTTTACCGGTGACCGCCTGGTCGCCGCTCTCCAGCATGCGAAAGGCAGACATTCATCATGACTCAGCACAACTTTGAAATTAAACAGAAGAAAACCTGGCCGAAAATCGTGCTGCTGGTGGCGGTGATAGTGATAGCTGCCCTCGCCTGGCACTTTACCTCCCGCCAGCAGCAAACGGTGACCTTTGGCAGCACACTGAAAGTTCACTTTGAACCGGCGATGGCCGGAGAACAGAAAGTGATTGAGTACGTGGCTCAGCATATTGCCCCGGACTATGGCATCAAAATCGTCGCGGTAGGATTGCAGGATTCAGTGCAGGCCAACCGGGCGGTGGCAGACGGGCAATATGCTGCCACTGTTCATGAACATAAGTGGTGGCTTAAGCAGGTGGCCGAGGCGAATAATTTCGCGCTGACCCCGACGGAGCCACTGTTCCAGTGGGCGTTCGGTCTCTATTCCGACAGATATCCGTCGGTGCAGGCGTTACCGGATGGTGCGGTGATCGTGGTGCCGAATGATGGTGCTAACCAGGGGCAGGCACTGTGGCTGCTGAGCCGTATCGGCCTGATTGGTCTGGACCCGTCGGTAGAGCCGCGAACGGCAAAACTGGCCGATATTAAGCAGAATCCGCATCATTTTGTATTTAAGGAACTCGATCTGCTGACCATCCCACGGGCGCTGAATTCGGTGGATGCGGCTATTGGTTATGTGTCGCAGTTTGATGCCGGTAAAGTCCCGCGCGACAAGGGTATTTTATTCCCTCCGGCGCCAAAAACCTTTGCCTCACAGCTGGTGATTGGCACCCCGTATCTGAAAGACAAAAATATTATTCAGCTGGAGAAAGCCTTTGCCGATCCGCGTCTGCAACAGTGGCTGAAGCAGACCGATGATCCACTGGTTCATGGAGTTCTGGTCCCCGTTTCCGGTGACTAAACCCCTTTAAGGACAATCAGTTAACCGCGGGTGGCCGGACAGGTCGCCTGGCGTTTTTTTGTGGCCAAAATACAGAATAACTTATTGATTATATTGAATTTTATAGCAATATTTGTTGTTTGTCTTTCCGGGCCTTGCAGCTTATAAATCGTCTTATCATCTGCAGCTTCTGCGCTTTGCAGACAGCCTATTACAAAAAGACGAGGGTTCTATGAGCACAATAAACACTGATGGCGGTCTGCTGGTGCCGTCGTCTCATTCATCGCCGGTCAGTTCGGTCGGTGATGTAGCAAGGCTGATTAACCGTCATGCGGGCAGCCGGAAAAACAGCTATGCCAGATTCATCGTTTTTCTGGCTCTGGGCGGTGTTTTCCTCGACGCCTATGACCTGACGACGCTCTCCTACGGTATTGATGATGTGGTGAAAGAGTTTGGGCTGACACCCACTCTGACCGGCGTAGTGACCTCTTCAATTATGGTGGGCACCATCATCGGTAATCTGCTCGGCGGCTGGCTAACCGATAAATATGGCCGCTATTCGGTATTTATGGCCGATATGCTGTTCTTTGTGGTATCTGCGATAGCCGCAGGACTGGCACCCAATGTCTGGGTACTGATCGGCGCCCGTTTTCTGATGGGGATTGGTGTCGGCATTGACCTGCCGGTCGCCATGGCTTATCTGGCGGAGTTCTCGAAATTCACCGGCAAAGGCAACAAAGCCTCTCGGCTCGCGGCCTGGTGTCCGATGTGGTACGCCGCCTCTTCGGTCTGTTTCCTGATTATCTTCGGACTCTATTTTGTGCTGCCACAGGCGCATATCGACTGGCTGTGGCGCGCTTCGCTGTTGTTCGGGGCGGTACCAGCGTTATTAATTATTGCCGTACGCAGCAAGTTTATGAACGAATCGCCGTTGTGGGCCGCCAACCAGGGGGATCTGAGTGGTGCGGTACGCATCCTGCGTGATTCTTACGGTATTAAGGCTCATGAAGCCGCCCCGCCGCAGGCAGAGAAAAAATCTCCGCCTAAAGTCAGCTTCCGTGTGCTGTTCCGGAAACCGTATCGCGAACGTACCCTGGTCGCCGCGGTAATGAACATCTGTATCTCCTTCGAATACACCGCCATCGCCTTCTTCCTGCCCTCAATCCTGGCGCAGTTCCTTGGTGCCGGGGTGTTTGAAACCATTTCGGCTTCGCTGGGGCTGAATGCCTTGTTTGCCTTTACCGGCGGATTGCTGGGGATGCGCCTGGCCTGGAGATTTCCTTCGCGCCATGTGGCGATTGCCGGGTTTGCCCTGCAGTTTATTGCGTTGGTTTCGCTGGCACTGATCGGGCACCCCACAGTACTGGTCGGGGTGGTGTTTGCCATTCTGATGCTCGGTCTGTGGCTGTTCGCGGAAGGATTCGGCCCCGGAGCACAGATGATGATTTATCCGGCTCTCTCTTACCCGACACATATCCGTGCCACCGGAGTGGGCTTCGCCCGTTCGCTATCCGGGATTGGAAGTGCGCTGGCGCTGTTTATTCTGCCGATTTTGCAGGCATCGTTTGGCACCAATATGTTCTGGATTGTCTCTCTGGCGGCCATTATTCCGATTATTTTCCTGCTGGCTGTCCGTTTTGAACCTACCCGTCATGACATTGATGATCATGCTGCACAAGGAGAATCCCATGTCTGAACCACAGATTCCTGATTATGAAACCATTGCGGCGAAATTCCGCCCGATTTTTACCCGGATAGCCGCCGGGGCAACCGAACGTGAAATCAACCGCCAACTGGCGAATGAACCGGTACGCTGGCTGAAAGAGGCCGGGTTCGGTGCACTGCGGATTCCGGTGGAACAGGGCGGTTTTGGCGTCAGCTTGCCGCAACTCTTCCGGCTGCTGACCGAACTGGCGGAAGCCGACTCAAACCTGCCTCAGGCACTGCGTGCCCATTTTGCCTTTGTCGAAGACCGGCTGAATCAGCCGGACAGCGAAGACCGGCGTCGCTGGTTCCGCCGTTTTACCGACGGGGAACTGGTGGGAAGTGGCTGGACGGAAACCGGTGACATTAAGCTGGGGGAAGTGGTGACCCGGGTAACAAAGGCAGAGCAGGGCTGGCAGCTTGATGGCCATAAATTTTACAGCACCGGCACACTGTACGCTGACTGGATCGATGTTTTTGCACGGCGCAATGACAATAACGGCGATGTGATCGCGATAGTCAGTACCCACCAGCCAGCGGTGGAGCGGGAAGATGACTGGGATGGTTTTGGACAACGTCTGACCGGCAGCGGTACCACCCGGTTTAATCAGGCCAGTGTAGAAGCTGAACATGTCTATGATTTTGCCGATCGTTTCCGTTATCAGACCGCCTTTTACCAGCATGTGTTATTAGTCACCCTGGCCGGTATTGGTCGCGCTGTCACCCGCGATGCTGCACAAGGCGTCGCTGCCCGGAAACGTATCTACAGCCACGGTAATGCCCCTCAGGTGAGACAGGATCCGCAGGTTTTACAGGTGGTGGGACAAATTTCGTCCTGGTCATTCGCCGTGGAGGCCGCGGTGCAACAGGCGACGCATTCCCTGCAACGTGCCTGGGAACTGCACGACAGTGCTGATGAAGCGGCTGTTTTACAGGCGAATATCGATGCCGAAGTCGATGCGGCCAGAGCCCAGGTGATTGCCTCCGAACTGATACCGCGCGCGGCGACGGAGCTGTTTAACGCCCTGGGAGCTTCCGATACCCGGGTCAGTAAGGCGCTGGATCGTCACTGGCGCAATGCCCGCACGGTCTCTTCCCACAATCCGGTGATTTATAAAGCCCGTAACGTGGGGGACTGGGAAGTGAACTCGCATCAGCCCACCTTTATCTGGCAAATCGGTAACGGTGAGTAGGGGATTACAGATGACACAACAGCAAACCCGGCGGCTGCCGGAACCGGCTGCAGTGATTACCGGTGAGCAGCAGGCGATCGAGGCGGCCCGGGCCGTCGCGGCGCTGGCGGCAACCGATGTGGTGAAACGGGATCGCCAACGAATTTACCCGCAGGAAGCACTGGCACTCTTCAGCAGTTCAGGGCTGGGGAGCATTCTGGTACCGCGCCACTATGGCGGAGGCGGATTATCTTACGCCACGGTGGCGGAGGTGTTCCGCATCATCTCCGTCGTCGATCCTTCGCTGGGACAGATCCCGCAGAATCATTTTGGTCTGATTCAGTATCTGCGGGATGAAGGCACAGAACTGCAAAAACAACAGCTGTTTGACCGGGTGGTCGCGGGCTACCGCATTGGTAATGGTGGTCCGGAAAAAGGGGCTCGTCATACCCGTGAGGTACTGGCCAGGCTACGTTATACCGCGGAGGGACCGCGACTGACCGGTGAAAAGTTTTACTCTACCGGAGCGTTATTTGCCGATATCGCGGCCACCACCGCCATTGATGACCAGGGTAAAGCCTTGCTGGCCTTTATTCCGCTGCCTGCTGAGGGGCTGCAAATCATCGACGACTGGTCAGGCATCGGTCAGCGTACCACTGCCAGCGGCACCATGCGCTTGCAGGAGGTGGCAGTCGATCCCAACTGGCTGGTGGCGGTTCCCGCTACCGATAAGCCTTCGCTGCGAGGTCCGGTTTCTCAGCTGATTCAGGCCGCGATAGATGCCGGTATTGCGCGTGGTGCGTTTGAAGAAGCCCGGGAATTTATCCTTCACCAGTCACGGCCGTGGGTGGATGCCGGGGTTGAGCGCAATGCTGACGATAGCCAGTTGCAGGCGGATGTCGGACGGGTGTATGTCGACTTACTGGCGGCAGAGGCCACGCTCCGACAGGCCGCCGCAGTGCTGGATAGCATTGACCCTGCGCAACTGGATGCCGCGACCGCCGCACGGGCATCGATTGCGGTGGCCGGTGCCAAGGTACTGACCACCGCAGCGGCATTACAGGTGAGTGAAAAACTCCTGGAATGGGGTGGCAGCCGCGCGACCCTGGAACAGCATGGCTTAGATCGCCACTGGCGCAACGCCCGCACTCATACCCTGCACGATCCGGTGCGCTGGAAGCAGCATACCCTTGGAAATTATTACCTTAACGGCGTTGAACCTGTACGCCATGCCTGGATATAAGGACGCCATCATGACAGTGAGTCAGGTAAGCCCGAAACACCCCGCCGCAGTGATTACCTCCCCACAGCAGGCTATCCACGTCGCCCGGGAACTGGCGGATGCTATCCGCAGCGGATCGGCGCTCCGTGATCGGGACAGAATTCTGCCGGTTCGTGAGCTGGAACAGTTTTTTGCCTCCGGTCTGGGGGGCATTACCGTCCCGAAAAGCTTTGGCGGGGCTGGGGTGTCGACCGCCACGCTGGCAGAGGTGACGGCGATTATCAGCGAGGCCGACAGTGCTATCGGTCAGGTGCCGCAAAATCATTATTATGCGCTGGAAGTGCTGCGGGTTAACGGCAGCCCTCAGCAACAGCAACGGCTGTATGCCGAAGTACTGGCCGGGGTCCATCTGGGAAATGCGCTGGCAGAGTTCAGTTCCCCGGCAGCCCATCAACGTTCCACCTCTATTCTGCCGCAGGGCGATCACTACCGACTACAGGGTCGAAAATTTTATGCCACCGGGGCATTGTTCGCGGACCGCATTCCGACAGCCGCACGGGACGAAAATGGCAACGATCAGCTGGTATTTGTGTCCCGTCATCAGTCCGGGGTCACGGTGATAGATGACTGGTCTGGCTTTGGTCAGCGCACCACCGGCAGCGGTTCCGTGGTCTTTGAGCAGGTGGTGATTGAAGGCGAAGATATCGTGCCATTCTCCACTGCCTTTGAACGGCCGACCACGGTCGGGCCGTTCGCCCAGATTATTCATGCGGCGATAGACCAGGGGATTGCCCGGGCGGCATTTAACGACATGCTTGGTTTTATCCGTCAGCAGGCCCGGCCCTGGCC
This sequence comes from Tatumella sp. UBA2305, assembly GCF_002345795.1. Classification (NCBI taxonomy): domain Bacteria; kingdom Pseudomonadati; phylum Pseudomonadota; class Gammaproteobacteria; order Enterobacterales; family Erwiniaceae; genus Tatumella; species Tatumella sp. UBA2305. The sequence continues at coordinate 92,627 of NZ_DDVT01000021.1, read as the reverse complement.
GGACTCCGGGCTGGAACGGGCCGCCGATGACCCATTGACCCTTGACAGAATCGGTCTGCTGGCTGCCCGGTTGCAGGGGGGCGATGCACTGCTCAGTACCGCAGGTCAGGCGATAGATGCTGCGCAGGCAGCTCCGGATGCAGGTAGTGTGGCCGAAGCCTCGCTGCAGGTGGCGGCCGCGCGGGCCTGGACGACAGATGTCTCTTTGCAAGCCGGTAACCTGCTGTTTGAACTGTCCGGCACCCGTTCTGCATTGCGTGAACACAATCTGGATCGTCACTGGCGCAATGCCCGTACCCATACTCTGCATGATCCGGTCCGCTGGAAGTATCCGATTATCGGTAACTATCTGTTGAATGGTGTGTTGCCGCCACGCAGGGGAACAATATGAGTCAGCCCGGAAAACAGGTACTGCTTAATGCGTTCAATATGAACTGTGTCGGTCATATTCATCATGGGATGTGGACCCATCCACTGGATCTATCGGTGGATTTTAACTCGCTGAATTACTGGCTGGAACTGGCAAAAACCCTGGAACGGGGATTGTTCGACGGGTTGTTTATTGCCGACATTCTCGGGGTTTATGATGTTTATCAGCAGGGGATTGCCCTGACGGCCAGTGAATCTATCCAGTTGCCGGTCAATGACCCGTTACTGCTTATCCCGGCGATGGCCAGTGTGACGCAACACCTTGGGTTCGGGGTCACCGCTAACCTGAGTTATGAAGCGCCTTATCCATTTGCCCGGCGTTTCTCGACGCTCGACCATCTGACCGGGGGGCGGATTGGCTGGAATATTGTCACCGGCTATCTGGACAGCGCGGCACGGGCGATGGGTCAGGCTCAGCTGGCGGGGCACGATCGCCGTTATGATCAGGCCGATGAGTTCCTTGAGGTGAGTTATCAGCTGTGGGAGGGAAGTTGGGAGGATGATGCGGTACTGGCCGATAAGCAGCGGCGGTTGTACGCCGACAGTCAAAAAATTCATTCGATCCGCCATCATGGGGAATTTTATCAGTTGGAGGGTTATCACCTGTCATCGCCTTCACCGCAGCGCACACCGTTGTTGTTCCAGGCCGGCAGTTCCGAACGGGGCAGCCGGTTTGCCGCACAACATGCGGAATGCACTTTTGTCAGTGGCGGTAGCTTGCAGGGAACCCGGGCTCAGGTTGAAAAACTGCGTCAGGCCGCCCGCGAACAGGGACGACAGCCGGAGGATATCAAGGTGTTTATGGGCGTTTCGGTGATTGTTGCCGCCACCGAGGCGGAGGCTCGCAGCAAACACCAGGAATATCTGCGTTATGCCAGCCCGGAGGCAGGTCTGGCCCATTTTTCCAGTTCTGTGGGTATCGATTTTGCACAATTCGGCCTCGACCAACCGGTCAGCAGTGGTCCTACACGGGCGATTGAATCGGTCAGCAAAGCCTTTGATGGCTGGACGCCCAGGCGCTTACTGGAACAGCACGCTCTGGGCGGGCGCTATACGCTGATCGTCGGATCTCCTTCGCAGGTAGCGGATCAGTTGCTGAAATGGGTGGATGAGACCGGGATCGATGGTTTTAATCTGACGCGGATCGTGAATCCGCAGAGTTATATTGATTTTATCGATCTGGTGGTTCCGGAATTGCAGCAGCGTGACCGTTACAAAACGGCTTACCCGCCGGGGACTTTCCGCGAAAAGTTGTTTGGTCAGTCTGCGCGGTTACCGGCGACTCATCCGGCCGCACAGGCGCGGCGCTGAACCTGAAACACCGCCCTGCGGGGCGGTGGTGATGATTCAGTTCCAGGCATGGCGTGGCGGGTTAATATTGTTCAGATAGTAGTTTCCCACATGGAAATATTTCCAGCGCACCGGGTCGTGCAGCGTATGGGTACGCGCATTACGCCAGTGGCGATCCAGATTAAATTCCTCCAGCGTTGAGCGTGTTCCTGCCAGCTCAAACAGTTTATTTCCGGCCTGTAATGCCACTTCGGTGGTCAGCACTTTGGCTTCGGCGGTCGCCACAGAAGCTGCCGCCACGGTCTGCTCATTCGGCTGTTTTAAGGCTTCATCAATCAGTTGTCCTGCCCGCCATAACAGCGACTCTGCGGCATGCAGTCGGATTTTCAGGTCACCAATCGCCGCGATGGTGAAGATATCCTGCGAGGCCTTTTCCTGACCACTGTCGATCCACGGGCGGGATTTTTCATTAATAAATTTCACGGTATCAGCGAGGGTGCCACGGGCGATACCGGCATCGACCGCCGCCTGGATAATCTGCGAGATCGCGCCGGCAGCGGTAGGACGGTCAAAGGCTTTCCAGACCGGAATCACATCTTCCTCTGTAGCCCGGACATTATCCAGCACGACGCTACCGGACGCGGTGGTACGCTGACCAAACGAGGACCAGTTATTAATGACCGTCAGCCCTGCACTGTTGCGGTTAAGAACCACCAGTTGTACCAGCCCCTGTTCATCGACAGCCACGGTATGTACCTTGTGCGCCAGCAGGGCACCGGTGGCATAAAATTTCTCGCCATTCACCCGCAGATGATCACCGTGCCTGGTCAGGGTCGTCCGGAAATCGGCCACGGTTTTCGAGCCTTTTTCGGAAAAGGCATTACCCCAGCGTTCACCGCGTAATACGCCGGCCAGCAGCCGTTGTTTCTGGCTTTCGCTGCCATCAGCAATCAGATGGGCCACCCCCGCCAGATGGTTCTGCGGGATTTGCCCTAATGCGGAATCTGCCGCCGAGATAATGGAAATCACCCGTGCCACGGTCGCGTAAGAGACTTCCGCGCCGCCATAAGCTTTTGGCACATTGATGCCCCACAATCCGCTTTGTGAAAATGCCTCCAGTTCGGCCACCGGCAGTATCCCTTCGCGGTCACGCCGGGCGGCTCCAACGGCGAATTGTTCTGCCAGTTGTTCTGCAACCTCAATCGCCTGCTGATCACTGCGGATAATCTGTGCCGGGACCGACGGTAGTGGCAACGGAGCCAGGGGTTCAGAAGAATTCACGTAAATATCGGCGGCCTGTGGAACCTCTAATGTGCTCATCACTTCTCCTTACCAGACATGTCGCGCATTGCGCAGAATCCCCATAGTGGCACAGTTTTTCCACGACAAATTAGAACAATTCCGGCAATCGTTTTGCGGCAGATGAATAACGATAAGCGATTGAAATTAAAAGGTATTTTAAATTTTATTGACGCATCCGGGGGAGGGGCATCCCCCCGGCGTCTGAGGTTCGGGTCGGCCCCGGAACGCTTCCACAGAGACCGGGGCCCGGGGACTATTTTCCGGGGAGGGGGGCGGCAGTCAGATTGACGTTTTTCTGCTGGCTCAGGGTAAACAGTGACAACAGGGTAAAGCACAGCGCAATCAGCCCCAGTACCAGATAGGCCCCTTTAAAGCCGATATTCTGGTACATCACACCGGCCAGATAAGACATAAAAATCATCGCCAGTTGTTTGAAGAAACAGAAGCAGACCAGATAGATAGTCGCCGAAAAGCGGACTTCAAACTGACTGGTAATGTATTTAAAACAGCCGACAATCAGGAAAGGGATCTCAAACATATGCAGTGTTTTCAGCACCACCACTTCCACGGCATTGGTGGCAAATGACGAACCGATGATCCTGACGGACATGATGGCTCCCGCCAGCAATAAGGCATTTTTCCCGCCAATCCGGTTCACAATCAACGGCGCAAAAAACATGATTAATCCGTTCAGCAGTTCGCCCAGCGTCGTGACATAGCCGAACACCTGGGTGCCTTTGGCGGGGCTGCTAAAAAATCCGGTAAAGAAATTAGCAAACTGCTGATCGAAAACGTCATAGGTGCAGGACACGCCAATCACGTATAACGACAGGAACCACAGCTTCGGTTGTTTAAATAACTCCAGCGCCAGCTTCAGGCTGAATGCCGACGGATTAGCCCCCACTGCATTGGCGACTACGGCAGAAGAGGAGCTGGTGGTCCGTGAGAAAAACAGCAACAGTGCGAGGATTACCGCACAAGCCGACCCCAGCCAGAATACAAACTGGTTATTGATGTTAAACATAATCCCTGTGATTGAGGCGCAGATGGCCCAGCCCACACAACCGAACATCCGCGCCCGGCCAAACTCAAACTGGCTGCGGCGGCTGACTTTCTCGATATAGGCTTCAATCGAAGGGGCACCGGCGTTATAGATAAAGCCGAGGTAAATCCCCCCGGCAATCGAACCCAGTAATACGTTGTATTGCAGCAGCGGGCCGAACACATAAATAAAGAACGGGGCAAACATCACCAGCATACCGGTGATCACCCACAGCAGATGTTTACGCAGCCCTAATTTGTCTGACAGCAGGCCAAAGACCGGCTGAAACAACAGCGAGAACAGTGAAATCGAGGCAAAGATCATCCCGGTATCTTCCTGACTGATATGGTTTATATCGTGCAGCCAGATCGGGAAGAACGGAAAGTAGGCTCCCATAATAAAGAAATAGAAGAAAAAGAAGCTGCCGAAGATCCAGAAATTAGTGTTACGTAAATAGTACATAATCGTTTCCTTGCGCCGCACTACCGGCAGTGATGAACACTGCCGGCAAAGGATTAATGGTGATTATTTCTGCCCCAGACAATCTGATAATGGTAATGACGAGCCGTGAGCAAATACTCAGGCGCGACTGACGGGCTCCAGGAGTCATCACCACCGATCCCCATATGGAAACCATCAATATTCAGCCAGCTTCCTGCCTCTGGTGACAGCAGATGGTGATGGCTGGTCTCTGCCAACTGCTGTTGGCTGTAACGGCTCAGGTTGAACTGAAAATCTCCCTGCCACTGATGGCTGCCATAGCCTAGTTGCCGGGTCGCACAGCGCAGACCGTTCTCCGACGGAAAAACATACGGGGTATACAGTTCAGCCAGCGGCAGATCCCAGCGATCAACGCGGGCTGAACTGAGACGATCCGGATAGTTTTCATGTGGTCCGAGTCCCAGCCAGTTAACCCTTTCAGCTACCTGTGACAACTGGCACGTCAGGCCGATTCTGGCCGGCGGGGTGCCACCGCCAGGCAGGTCAACATCGACGGTAATTTGCAGGTCACCCGCCGTATCGATCCACCACTGTTTGCGGCTGATAAACAGGGTGATGTGCTGATGCTGCCAGTGATGCAGGGTAGTTATCAGCACCGCGTCGCTCAGTTGTTCAGCGCTACACTGCAGCAGCACCGGTTCTGCGGCGTAGTGCCCGGCCGCTTTCCAGCGCTCAGCCCAGGCATTAGGGTCAATCCGGTGGGCTTCACTGACCCCGATATCATTATCCAGCGGCGCCCGGGTAAACTGGTCCGTCAGGGCGCTCAGTAACTGCGGCTGTGCATCGATAAAATACTGGCTGAGAACCCCGGCTTCACGGCTGAATTCCCAGCGGCGGTTCCCGGCAGTCACGCTGAACATAGTGTCGGTGGTACTCAGTTGCGGGGCCTCGCCGTCAGTGGTACTCAGGGGTTCCGCCACTCTCTCTTCCAGTAGCCACTGCTGCCAGCCGCTGATATGCAAGGCTTCTGACCATTGGGTCGCCTGTGGCTGGAAAACTTCGACATTCAGCCACAGCTGACCGTTACCCTCCACCAGTGAAACGTCCGGCAGTTTAATTATCTGGCTGCTCTGCGGCTCGATATCCAGTGTCAGCTCTCCTTCGGCCAGGGGTCGTCCATCCTGAGCGAAACGCCACCGCAGTTGTTCGTTACTGGTGTGACGGAACAGGTATTCACTGTCGATTTGCAGGCGACGTGGCTGGCCCGGCAGCAGATGAAAACGGAAAAACTGTTGTGCATGCTTCGCTTCATATAGCGAAGGGTGCGGCGTACGGTCGGCGAAGACCAGGCCATCCATACAGAACTGACGGTCATTGGGCGTATCCCCAAAATCACCGCCGTAGGCTGACCAGGGTTGACCCTGGTCATCGTATTTAATCAGTGACTGATCCACCCAGTCCCAGACGAAGCCCCCCTGTAACCGGGGATACTGGCGAAATGCCTGCCAGTAACGGGCAAAACCTCCCAGGCTGTTGCCCATCGCATGGGCATATTCACACAGGATCAACGGGCGATGTTCGCCCGGCAGTGACAGCCATTTCCTGATCGACCATTTAGGTACCGCCGGGAAGGGTTGATCCTGATCCACCCGCGCATACATCGGGCAGATAATATCGGTGGCTGCGGTGTCTGCGCCGCCGCCTTCGTACTGTACCGGTCGTGACGGATCTTCAGATTTGATCCAGCGGTACAGCGCATCGTGGTTGACACCATGTCCGGACTCGTTACCCAGTGACCAGATAATAATGCAGGGATGGTTACGATCCCGTTGTACCATTCGCGTGACACGCTGGCTCATCGCCGGTAACCAGTCAGGATCATCGGTCAGCCGGTTCATCGGCACCATACCGTGGGTTTCGATATTCGCTTCATCCACCACATACAGGCCATAATAATCACACAGCCGGTACCACAGAGGATGGTTAGGGTAGTGGGAGCAGCGCACCGCGTTAAAATTATGCTGCTTCATCAGCAAAATATCGGTAACCATGGTCTCTCTGTCCATCACCTGACCGTTGAGCGGGTGATGTTCATGGCGATTGGTCCCGCGGATCAGCAGCGGTTGCCCGTTGAGTAATAACAGACCGTTGCGGATAGTCACTTCACGGAACCCGACATCGCAGGCTTCGGCTTCAGTCAGTTGCCCGTCTGCGGACGCTAACAGGATCACGGCACGATACAGTTGCGGGTCTTCGGCACTCCACAGGGCCGGTTGCGTGACCGGAATCCGCAGCGTGGTACGTTCGGCATAACGACCACGTTCATCCACGATATCGCTGCCGGGAACCCCGCTGACCTCGCCAATCAACTGATCCTGCTGCCAGAGTTGCAGGGTCAGTTGCAGATCAGGGCTGATATTCCCCTGTAAATGGATCTCCGCTGCCAGCTCTGCGGCGCTGAAATCGTTATTCAGTCGGGTGGTGATCCGGTAATCACTGATCCGGGTTTCCGGCTTATGCAGCAGGGTGACATCGCGGAAAATACCGCTCATTCGCCACATATCCTGGTCTTCGAGATAGCTGCCGTCGCACCAGCGCAGCACCATCACCGCCAGCCGGTTGTCACCCTGTTGCAGATAATCAGTCAGGTCAAATTCAGAAGGCAGACGGCTGTCCTGGCCGTAGCCGACAAGTCGGCCGTTACACCACAGATAAAATGCCGAATTCACCCCTTCAAAGATGATTCTTGTCTGGCCTTGCTGCAGCCACTGCGCATCGGCTTTGAATGTGAGCGAGTAACAACCTGTCGGATTGTTCTCCGGCACCCGGGGAGGATCGACCGGAAACGGGTAGGTGACATTGGTGTAAATCGGGGTGTCGTAGCCCTGCATCTGCCAGTTAGAAGGCACAGGGAGCTCGCGGCTGTCAGGCAGATCGGCCAGCCGCCAGCTGTCGGGGACATCCTGCGGCCGGTTAAACAGGCGGAACTGCCACTGGCCATTCAGGCTGCGCAGACTGTCTGACGGCCGATCTTCTGCCGCTGCCTGAGTGGAACGCCAGCTACTAAAGGGCGGGTGTGCCGCCAGCCGGTTGAGCTGGGTGATGGCCGGATTTTGCCAGTGGTTCAGGGCCAGTACCGCGTCCAGGGTGTCACCGTTCTGTGTCATTACCGCAATCCTTAGAAATTGTTATCCGCTCACAATTTCTAAAACATAGGTCCCGGTACTGTTTTCTGTAAAGCAGCAACTGCCCGGTCAGTGAACTGACTCACATTAATTTATTCACCGGAGGGGAGGCGCGAGACCTGGCGGGCCAGACGGATCAGTGAAGCGGAAAGCTCTCTGGTAGAGACGGCATCACGGCCCGGTGGCTGTACGGTATGACGTACCACCAGGCTGACGGGCAGTTGCTGGTTTTCAGTGCCCTGTTCGCCACGCGATAACTGCAACAGCCGGTCAACGCTGGTTTTGCCGAGCAACGGAAAGTCCTGACGAATGGTGGTGAGAGGCGGAATATAGCAGCAGCTGTCATCGGTATCATCGTAGCCAATCACCGAAATATCAGCCGGAACCTGTAAACCATATTCGCAGATAGCCCGCATGGCACCGAGCGCCATCTGATCATTGGCAACCAGCATGGCACCCGGCAGGATACCTCGCTCCAGCATCTGCCGGGTTTGTAAAAAGCCCGACATGGCGCTCCAGTCACCCTGCAATTCGGCGACCGGTTGTAGCTGTTGGCGGGCAAGGGATGACAGCCAGCCGCTGCGTCTTAGCCTGGCGGAGACCGAACTTTCGGGGCCACTGAGCAGTGCAATCTGCTGATGGCCCTGCGCTAACAGATATTCTGCTGCCAGTTGCGGTCCCTGCTGGTGGGAGAAAATGATGCTGTTGACCGGGGCACTGTCTGAAACATCCAGGAACAGCACCGGGACGTTGCCGCAGGCATTGGCCACTTCCCGCGCATCATCATCATCCAGTGGAAAGTTAACGATAATTCCGGTCACCCGTTGTGCCAGCAGGTGATAAATGGCCGCTTTACAGGCCTGCAATCCGGCATGTTCAATCATGGAGATAACCACACTGGCAGAACAGTGGTCAGCACGGGATTTAATGGCGGCGACAATCTGGGAGGGGGCATGCAGTGCCAGGTGGGTGGTTGCTACGCCAATCAGCGGGGACTGTTTTCCTGCCAACTGCTGAGCGACCCGGTTGGGGATATAGTTCAGTTCAGCCATCGCCGCTTCGACTTTCTCGCGGGTCCGCGCCGAAACATGGCTGGCCTGATTAACCACCCTTGAGACGGTCTGGTATGAGACCCCTGCAAGGTCTGCAACATCATACAGTGTGACTGGTTTCATGAGTTCTCCCTGATTGCCGGCTGTCCGCTGGCTATCATGCCACAGTTCTCTGCAGAGTCGCTATGTCCGGTGGTTGGGTCAGGGCTCCGGCGGGCGCGCCGGAACAATATTACCGATACGCACCGGCAGCCCCGAATATTGCCGGCAGCGCTTTTTCAGCGCCTGCCACTCTTCTGTCTGCTGGCGGTTGTGGGCTGTCAGGGAATCAAAGGCTTCTTCAGAGAATTCGATACTGAATTCCCCCGCTATCTGCGGGTCGTCTTCGGAGAAGGGCTCTGCGTCTTCTTGTTCTTCGTCCGGATCTTCATCCCGTTCAGCCAGCAGCTGTTGCAGTTGCCGGGTATTATGTTCGGCCACCGCCGGGCTGTAATAAAACAGCCCGCTGATAAAAATGGCTTCCAGCAGTTAACGAAAACTTAATTCGGTTTCGCTGTAGAGCCGGTGGCGGTGGGTATCATAGTCAATACCGGTAACCCCTTTCTGAAGTAACCCGTCCTGCGGCAGGAATTCCAACGCCTGTCGGTTATCAATCACTACCGGCAGGTTTTTAATATCATGGATATTTTCGCTCAGGCTCCAGTGTTGTGCAGAGTCAAAGCGGATGCCAAAAGCGCTACATTCGGTTTCGATATCGAAATCATCGGCGGGCGCCAGTTCGCGGGAAAAATAGTCGTTAAGGTCTTCCTCTTCTCCCGGTTGCAGATACTGATAACTACGGACCACCGCGCTGTGACGGCGGATACATATCCAGTCAGGCCCGTTGCTGGCCGATGGGGCCGGTTTTTTCATTTCACGGATATAGGCGGCGACATCACGATCCAGAAGGGCGGTTAACAGATCCTGCCAGGCTTCCACTGCAATCAGGATTGCCGCCAGGGTGGTGCCCTGTTCAATTACCACCGGGTGACGAAAGAAGCGTAACAAAAACCAGGGGTCATCAGCGGGCTGGGTCCGGAGAACAGACAGCAAAGGCAGGGCGGTGGCGTCGTCGAAGTCAGATTTAAAACGCAAAATCTGGTCTGCACAAAAATAAAGACGGCCTTCCATCATAGTGTGGTTCCCGCTGAGGACAGTACCAACACCTTAGCAGAGCCGTTTAACCGGTGGTAGGGGGCAGCCCCCGGAAACTGAGGTTGTGTGATAATCCGCCGCATAGCAGAACAATCGCAGAGTACTGCCGGGGCTGTTGCACACTGGCAGTACCTGATCAAAGGGGATAAGATCAGAAGTGGTTAATCAGCCAGAACCCGGCCGTCAGGCCAAAACTGCGCATGTTAAAGAACCAGAAGAACACAAACAGGCAGAAGGTCGGGTGACCGCGCTCACGGCTTTTCGCCTGATGAAACTCACGGAATTTAAACATCATCAGCAAATTCACCAGCAACAGTACCAGCAGCGGCGCGTAAAGTTTCGGGAACGGCATAGTGAACAGCCCAAGCCCGTAGTAATCCCGGTAGCTTTGCAGGAATTTCAGGCTGCTGACAATTTCAAACGCCAGCAACAGCATCAGTATAAACGGCGTTATACGGGCATAGATAAACCTGGCCGCGAAATTATCCAGCGGCAGCGGGGGGCGCTTCGGGGCTGAGCTGCGAGCGGGTTGTACGGAAGGTGCCGGAGACGGCGATGGACTCTGTGATGGCAGGCTGGTTTTTGGCTCACCGGCCCAATTCCCCGGGTTATCATGCCGGTCCGCGGCACGTTCTTTTTCGGCACAGGACGGGCAATAATCATTACTGATCTGCTGATGACATTTGGGGCAGGTTTGCATGCAACATCCTTTCTGAAGCGTGAGACTGGCTCAGTGAAAGCCCGGCCTGTAGCTGCCGGAACGAAAAGCGTTTTATGGTTGTCGGCAAATCATCGCATGGCCTATAGCGGAAGGCAAATGAGGGGGGGGGAGGGATAAGAGATATTCAACATGGATGGTTCGATTCAACTGGTCAGAACCTGGCGGTAAGAGACAAACGCTGTCTGGCTGAATAGCTAGTTCTGCAATATCCTTAGCTGAGTGGGGTGACTATCTATACGCCGCTGAAAAAACTGCTAGCTGAGTATAGGAGAAATTGCACTATACGTGCCGTTCTGAGATGAATTCAAGGTTGCTTACTGTAATACAATGTTTTCGACCTCGATGAATAACGAAGTGATCACATGTACTGATGTATTTGCCATCTGCTTATTTTTTTCAGGGATTATTTGTGTAAGGATAAATCGGATGTGAAACCCAGAAAAATCTAAGGGATTGTAATGTCCGGCTTTCAGAACTGGTTGCTTGGTAAAGCATATGATAACTATTTTCTTTTTATAAAACGTTTATCAGCGAATGATACCGGGGCAACTGGTGCTCATCAGGTGGGGCTCTATATCCCTTCAGACATTGTTTCAGCATTACTCCCATCCATAGATCATACCCGCGAGCAGAACCCCTCAGTTTACCTTAATGCACATGTTTCCTCGCATGAGTGCCCAGACCGCGAAGTCAGGGCCATTTACTACAATAACCGTTTTTTTGATGGTACGAGGAATGAAAAACGGATCACTCGTTGGGGAAGTAACAACCCGCTTCAGGATAAGGAGAATACCGGCGGTCTGGCGCTGTTAGCATTTGAACTCGATCCTGAAGGTGGTGACTGTAAGAGTATCGATATCTGGGTATGCAGTAGTCTGGAAGAGGAGGAATTTGCCGAGTCCATTCTAGGAGAGGTGACTCCGGGAAGTCAGATAACCGGTAAGGGAAGTAAAGTCTTAGGTGGTCTTGCGGTACGCAATACGGAGGTAAATCACAAATATGAACTTCCTGAAGAGTGGAAGGAATACTTCCCGAGTGGCAATGAAATCATCAGTTACGCTTCAAAGCATTATACTAAGACGTCAAATAATCCTGATGTGCAGCTTATAGACAGACGCCGTATTGAGTACGATATTTTTCTGCTGGTCGAAGAGCTGCACGTTCTGGATATTATCCGGCAGGGTTTCGGGTCAGTAGATGAGTTCATTGCTCTGGCCAACTCAGTGAGTAACCGTCGTAAATCCCGCGCCGGGAAGTCTCTGGAGTTACATCTTGAGCATCTGTTCATTGAACATGGTCTGAAGCACTTTACCACTCAGGCTGTCACTGAAGGTAAAAAGAAACCTGATTTTCTGTTTCCGTCAGCCGAAGCCTATCATGATAATGCGTTTCCTGATGAACATCTTCGCATGCTGGCTGTCAAGACGACCTGTAAGGATCGCTGGCGTCAGATAGTGAATGAGGCTGACAGAATCAGCCAGGTGCACTTGTTTACGCTACAGGAAGGGGTATCGGTAAACCAGTATGAAGAGATGCGCGGGGTCGGTGTCAGACTGGTCGTGCCATTATCCTTACATAAAAAATATCCGGAGGAGATCAGGGACGAGCTGATAACTCTGGGGGATTTTATCCTGGAGTTACTGACTCTGTATTCGGACCTCAGTTGAGTCAGGTTCCCGGTACACTGATACCGGGAACTCTGGCGTTATTTATCTTTCCTGGCTTGAGCCGCTTTCAGTATATAAGGTTCCAGTAAACGGGCGACAGCCTCGAAAACCGGGACTACAACTGAGTTACCAAACTGACGGTAAGACTGTGTGTCTGATACAGGGATACGGAAAGGTTTGCCGTGTGGAGTTTCAAACCCCATCAGCCGGGCACATTCACGCGGGGTAAGTCTGCGTGGACGTTTCACCTGGTTCTCTTCATTACTGAAGTCAGCTTCCCCGACAGCTTTATCCCATCCTCTGTCGATCAGAATTTCAGAGCCATCTTTGTGGTAACGGGCGGAAAGAGTACGGGCAACGCTATCCGGATTTGCAGGGTCGACGAGACCAAACCCGAATCCATTACCTTTTGCTGCATGTTTTTTCGCGTAGTTATAAAGGTATTCCCACAGTTTAGGAGTGAGGATATATTTGCTGTCGACTACCGGTTCCAGCAGGTCACCGAAAGTAGGGCGTTTCTCAGGGTAGAAGCGCCCGATATCACGAAGAGTAAAATCTTTGTGCAGATTCAGATCGCGGCGGAAGCCGACCAGAACGATACGCTCGCGGTGTTGTGGCAGGAAATTTTTTCCGTCGATCACTTTAGGGTCACTCTTACCGACATCGCCAGCGTCAGCCACTTCGTAACCGAGTTCATCCAGGGTTTCCATAATGACCTTGAAGGTCTTGCCCTTATCATGACTTTTCAGGTTTTTCACATTCTCAAGGACGAATACGGCCGGTTTTTTTGCGCGGATGATACGTGCGACATCGAAGAACAGGGTACCCTGAGCCTCGCACTCAAACCCGTGCGCACGGCCGAGGGAGTTTTTCTTACTGACACCAGCAAGGCTGAATGGCTGACAGGGGAATCCCGCCAGGAGGACGTCATGATCCGGCACATGAGTGTCGATGTGAGCATATGCATCAACTTCAGAGACATCGGGCTTATCACTGAGAGTGACTTCACGGATATCGAGATTGAAGTTGTGGGCATCTTCGTCGTTATACCAGTTAGCTTTGTAGGTACGTACGGCTTCTTTATTCCATTCACTGGTGAAGACGCACTGTCCGCCAATGGTTTCGAACCCTTTGCGGATCCCCCCGATGCCAGCGAAAAGATCAACGAATCTGAAGGCATAGTTGGGATGATGTGCAGGGGGAGACGGGAGCATTTTCCTGAGTAATGCTTCTTCAGCGATGGTTAGTGATTTAGGCGCCGATTTACCGTTGATCCAGCGATTGATGGATTCTCTGCTCCAGTCACTCTTGCCTACTTTCCTGAGCAGTTCGGCGACATACTTCTGGTCATATATCTGCAGAACCTGCTCGATAAGTTTCTTATCGTTATCCTGTTGTTTTTTTTCTTCGATTTCTGCTTTTTCCAGCAGGCTTTGTGCCAGTAATTCAAATTCAGACATGATGCATCCTCGGGTGTTATGGGTGAAATCCTATCACTCATTTGACCCAGAGGGAAATGTTTATCTGTTTATTTAACCAGTGTAGTGTATTTTTGATCCAAGATGCAGAAGTAGCAGGTGTCTGGGATGTTGTTACTAAGATCCTCCGTATTGAGCCAATGTCGGGAACATCTAGGTTTACCAGCTATTTTTCTCTCCACCCCATCCCCCCGCTAAAAACCCCATCACTTCTGTTCCATATGGTATAATTAAAAAACCAAATGGAGGGTTCGCTATGACTATGAAAGTGTTTTCGCCTTCGGTGGCCCGGGTTCCGCCGGCTGACCTGTGGAGCGTCGTCGGGCTTGAGGTGCTGGATGGGATCGCGCTGATGGGCAGAATCAGCGAGGGTCTGGAAGGGGATGGCGCCAGGCGTTTTTCTGACTGGACCAATATTCCGGCCAGTGAACTGCGTAAAATGTCGGGTATCCCTAACACCACCTTTAACCGCAGCATTAAGGCCCGGTTTACCGCCGACCAGAGCGAGCGAATTATCCGGGTGATCCGGGTGCTGGCGCGGGCCATTGAACTGTTTGAAGGGGACAAGGAAGCCGCTAACCAATGGCTGAATGAAAAAAATCGCGCCCTTAACTGGCAAAAGCCTGCTGATGTTCTGTCGTCAGAAACCGGGGCGCTGGAGGTGATGCGACTGATTACGCGGATTGAGCACGGCGTTTATTCATAATCCTCCAGGTCCCGCGACTTCGGCCAGGGTAAGGGCTCCGGTGATCTATCTTGATACTGCATTAGAGGGCTGACGCACTGCGTGTTTACCGACTGGCTTATTTTTGCTGGATTATCAATATATGGTCAGCCTCGGAATCCTTTCGTTGCCTGACATGATTTCCCTGTCGGCTATTTCTCTGGACATGGAGAAAACCATGTCAAAGTTATCCTGCCTCCTGACCGAATAACAGTGGCTGCAGAGAAACCGAATCAGGTGCCAGCCAGATTAATTTTCCATCAGGTCTCGTTCATTCAGGCCATCGTATTTCTGGACATCACTTTGCATATGATTACCCCATTTATTGATGAAAGCTCCGGTGTCCGGAGCCTTAAGATGATTACTGAGCGCTGCCTGGTCCGCCCAGCGCTCGGTGATCAGTAATTTTCCAGACGGCAAATCAATGACTGCCGTGTCATAGGATATGTTGCCAGTACGTTGACGAGTTATATTGGTTAGCGCTGCTAAATCATCCAGAAAAGGTGTTAGTTCAGCGGGGGGTAAGTACACATAACCGGTTACTATGATCATAAATTGTTCCCTTTCCCGCTGCCCTGGTTGGTGGATATTTTAAACCGGGGCTGGGATATTTCAGTTAACTGTAAGTACTATTTTTCCCTGAATATTGCCACGCGAAGCACGCTGGTGTGCTGCTGTAGCGTCCGACAGAGGAAAGATACTGTCAGTCACGACTCTCAACACGCCGTTTTCAAGCAACCGGCCTGCGTCTTCAAGTTGTTTGCCGCTGGAGCGAACCTGCGTCGATGAAACAGTGATGCCGAGCCGGGTTGCTTCATTGTGTCCGGTGAAGCCCAGCGGGTTAACCAGGTAAAGTGAACCGCCAGGCCTGATGATATTCAGAAACCTGTCCATATTTGCACCGCCCACGGCATCGATAACAAGATCAACATTCTGCGCGGCGGTGTCGGCGGCCTCACGGGTGTAATCAATAAAATCTTCAGCACCCAGTTCGCGTAAAAGGGATTCATGTTTGCCAGAGGCGACTGCTATCACCCGTGCGCCTCTCCATCTGGCAACCTGAACGGCAAGATGACCTACGCCACCCCCTGCGCCATTTACCAAAACCGTTTTACCTTCAAGCTCTGTGGGAACATGCTTAAAAGACTGAAACGGGTTTGGGGCATCATGGCCCGTTTCAATGAGAAACTGCCAGACGGTCAGAAGTGACATGGGTAGGGCGGCGGCCTGGACATGATTTAACCCGTGAGGTTTTAGCGCAAGCTCACTGGCAGGAACACAAACGTATTCCGCATAGGCACCACTGCCTTTCATCAGGTCTTCCGGGAACCTCACCATGGCATAGACTTCATCGCCGATGCTAAAACCGGGGGTGCCCTTACTGACTGCCGCAACGACGCCGGATACATCAGTACCCGGGATCAGCGGAAATACGGGGTCTGGCTGCCACTCGGGTGGCAGTGTGCGATAACCGTCCCGCAGGTAGAGATCCGGTGGGTTGATGCTCGCCGCATGCACCCGTACCAGGACTTCCCCGTCCTTGGGTTCCGGACGAGGAGCATCTTCGTAACGTAGTACGGCTGGCCCACCAAATTCATGTAGTCGTATAGCTTTCATTATTTCTGCCATTTCTGTTCTCCTGATATGAATTAAACGAAAGAAATGGTATGACTGTTCCTGGACATTGATAATAGCGCTCTGATTCGTTTCACTTATGCCATGAAAGATAAAATGGGTTTTGAAAGCCTTACCGGGCTTATTGCATTTGCACGTGCAGGAATGTTGGGGAGTTACACTGCCGCAGCCCGGACGCTCTCTGTATCTCCCTCTGCTGTGAGCAAAAGTATTCAGAGGTTGGAGCAGCATCTCGGTATCTCACTTTTCACACGTACTACACGGTCGCTCACGCTTACGCCAGAAGGCCGCGAGCTGCATGAACGAGTACTGAAGCTGTTACGGGACGCTGAAGAGATCGAGCAGGCAGCGAAAACTGCCCGTGCTGAACCTGCAGGCACGTTACGCATTGCCGCCTCAGTTCCGGTAGGCTTGCATATGCTGGCTCCCCTGTTGACGCAGTTCCGTCTGCGCCAGCCAGCGGTGAAGATTGACTTGCGCCTGAACGACGGGTATGTGGGCTTCATTGAAGAGGGAATTGATATAGCGTTACGAATTGGCGAGCTCCCCGACTCAGGGCTCCTGTCGCGTCGCCTCCCGCCTTACCGGCTTTGTTGCTATGCTTCTCCGGATTATCTGAATAAAAACGGTTTACCGCGGCATCCCGGCGAGCTGATAAATCACGAAACTGTCAACCTGCGCTACCAGAGTACAGGCCAGCTGTTTCGCTGGCCGTTTAATACCGGAAAACACGAGATCGAAATTCTGCCGCCATCAGCTATGGTCATGGATGCAAGTGAGGCAGTGCTGACGACTATTGCGGCAGGTGCAGGAATTGGTATGGCTGCAAGTTTTATGGCTGCTTCCTGGACAGAACGTGGGATGTTAATCCCTGTATTGTCTGAGTTTGCAGTAGAACGGCATAATCTGACAGTACTCTGGCCCGAAAGCCGCCGTACAAATCCTGCAGTGCGTGCCTTTCTGGATATGTTATTTGATTCTCTGTGACAGGGTGCCCGCTTAGCTGCATCCTTTCATCCAGCTTGCAACTGATTCATAGCATCAGCTTAGAGCATGAAGCGGACATCTAAGAATTAAGGAAAAGTACAACATCTTCATGTAACCAATTTGGCTGAAATAACCTAATTACCGACCCGAAGGCCGGTAGTAGTTAACCCTGATAAAAGTTTACCATGCGTAGGCTTCAGGTGCTTCCCCGCCCGGTCCCGGCCAGATGGTATCCAGCCTTTTGAGCGTATCGTCTGAAAGAGACAGCGTCAGGGCATTGAGATTCTGACGGAGCTGTTCTGCTGTACGCGGGCCACTGAGCACGGCGCTAACTACCGGGTTCTGCAGTAGCCAGGCCAGCGCGACGTCTGATGGTGTTTCCCCCAGCTCATCACACAGTGTTTCCCAGGCCTGCAGTTGCGACCGCAGGCGGTTGATTTGCGCCTGCAGTTGCGGTGTTGCCCGACGGCCACCCGCAATTTTCTTCAGAACTCCACCCAGCATCCCCATTCCGACCGGGCTCCAGGGGATCAGGCCAATGCCGTAATGACGCAGCGCCGGAATGACTTCCAGCTCAACCGTGCGCTGGGTCAGGTTATACAGACTCTGCTCAGAGGCCAGCCCCAGAAGATTGCGCGCGTCAGCCTTGCACTGTGCAGTGGCAATATCCCAGCCGGCAAAGTTACTGCTGCCCACGTAGCTGACTTTACCCTCACGGATCAGCTGTTCCATGGCCTGCCAGATCTCTTCCCAGGGGGTGTTCCGGTCGATATGGTGCATCTGATAGAGATCGATATGGTCCGTTTTTAGCCTTTTCAGGCTGGCCTCACAGGCCCGGCGGATATGGTAGGCAGACAGGTATTTGTCGTTCGGCCCTGTGTCCATCGGCTGGTAAACTTTCGTGGCCAGCACTATCCGGTCGCGCTTGCCGCTGCGTGCCAGCCAGTTACCGATGATTTCTTCAGATGTCCCGTACCCTTTTGCCATATCCGGTGACTGCGGCCCGCCATAGACGTCAGCGGTATCGAAAAAGTTGATACCCGCATCCACGGCTTCATCCATGATCCTGAAGCTGGTTGGCTCATCGGTCAGCTCACCGAAATTCATGGTACCGAGACCGATGCGGCTTACCCGCAGGCCGGTACGACCCAGATGTTTGTAGTTCATGTCAGCTGCTCCTTATCATTAAGCCAGGGTGGTGTTATCCATGACAAACCGGTAATGCACATCGCCTGTGAGCATGCGCTCATAGGCGTCGTTAATCTGATCGGCGCGGATAAGCTCAATATCGGCGACAATGCCATGTTCAGCGCAGAAATTGAGCATCTCCTGCGTTTCAGGAATGCCGCCAATCATCGACCCGGCAATCGACCGGCGCTTCATGATGAGGTTGAACACTTCCGGTGAGTCATGCGGCGTGGCCGGCGCACCTACCAGGGTCATCGTGCCATCACGTTTCAGCAGCGCAGTGAACACGTCGAGGTTATGCGGCGCAGCAACGGTGTTGAGGATAAAATCGAAGCTCTTTACATGGGCTTCCATTTCGCTGGCGTGACGGGAGACCACCACCTCATCTGCACCAAGCGCCCTGGCGGCATCACGTTTGGACTCAGACGTGGTAAAGGCCACGACATGGGCGCCCATGGCGTGCGCAAGCTTGATCCCCATATGCCCCAGTCCACCGATACCGACCACTCCGACCTTTTTGCCGGGGCCCGCCTGCCAGTGACGCAGCGGTGAGTACGTGGTGATACCCGCACACAGCAGCGGTGCCACGGCGGCCAGTTGCGCTTCCGGGTGAGTGACGCGCAGGACATAGCGTTCATGCACCACAATCTGCTGCGAATATCCGCCCAGCGTGTGGCCAGGCGCGTCCGGCGTCGGGAAATTGTATGTCCCTGTCATATGGTCGCAGTAGTTCTCCAGTCCGTCGTCACAGTCACCGCAGTGCCGGCAGCTGTCAACAATGCAGCCGACCCCCACCAGGTCCCCTGCACAAAAACCGGAGACGTGATCGCCAACGGCCACTACACGACCGACAATTTCATGTCCCGGTACGCAGGGATAGAGCGTTCCGGCCCATTCAGCGCGTACCTGGTGGATATCCGAATGGCAGACTCCGCAGTACGCGATATCAATCTGCACATCATGGGCACCGGGGGGGCGACGGGTGATATCCATCGACTCCAGCGGCAGTGTGCCCGCATGGGCACCGTAAGCCTTGACTGTCATGGCATTACTCCTGGGTTTATGATTAGTTTGCGGCAGAAGTATCTGCGCGCGAGGTCAGAAAGATCAGTACGGTTGCGATAATCAGCATCGCGGCGCTGGCCAGGAAGGTGCTCTGGTAGCCGTGATGGTCGAAAAGCAGGCCGCCCACCGTCGAACCGAGAGCAATGGACAGCTGCACCATCGCCACCATCAGTCCGCCGCCCGCTTCGGCGTTCTGCGGGAAGGTACGCGGAACCCATGCCCACCATCCCACCGGTGCGGCAGTGGAAATCAGCCCCCATAGCCCGAGCAGTGCGGTCACGATAGCCACCTGGCTGCCGAAGGCAATCAGTGCCATCGCGGTGATGGCCATCAGCACCGGGATAGCCATCAGGGTTGGGTAGAACCCGCGTTTCAGCACCCGGCCAATCAGGGTGGTGCCGATAAAACCTGCGACACCGATAACCAGCAGGACCAGGGTCACCGTTGCGGCATCCACTCGTGTCACCGTCTCAAGGAAAGGCCGAATGTAGGTAAAGAGCGTGAACTGCCCCATAAAGAAGATCCCCACACCCAGCATGCCCAGCCTGACCACCCGACGACGAAACAGCGTGAATACGTTGCGGGAAGCCGCCACCTGACGGGTGACCGGCATGGAAGGCAGACTGAGTAATTGCCAGATAAACGCGATGATGGCGACCGGCACCAGGCAGAAGAAGGCCCCCCGCCAGCCAACCACCGACCCGAGCCAGCTGCCCAGAGGGGCAGCCACGACGGTAGCCAAAGCATTGCCGCTGTTGAAAATAGCCAGCGCCAGTGGAACTCGATGCACCGGGACCAGACGCATTGCCGTCGCGGCCGACATCGACCAGAACCCGCCGACCACGATACCAATCAGGGCTCTGCCCGCCATGTAGATCAGGTAATTGGGTGCCATCGCAATAACAGCACCGGAAATCGCCATAATGCAGGTCAGGCCGAGCAGCAGCGTTTTCCGGTTAAGCGTGCCTGCCAGCACGGAAATAAACAGGCTGGTTACCACTGCAAATGCCCCGGAAATAGCGATGCCCTGTCCGGTCATACCTTCGGTGACATGCAGGGTCTGCGCCATAGGTGTCAGCAGGCTTACCGGCATAAATTCAGAAGCGATCAGGGCGAAGACGCACAGCGTCATGGCAAAGACGCCACTCCAGTGCGCGGGATGTTTCCCGCTTTCGGGGATTTTTTTTCTGTTCTCGTCTGTCTTATTACTCATTCAGAGATTTCTTTTTAGTAGATAACAGGAAGTCTGCGCCCGGGAGCCTTCAGCGCTGCAGTAAGACCTGAAACGGCATACGGGGACGGGACTGTGATAACAGGGATAATCGCGGTGCGGAAGGTGCTGCGGGTCAGTTGGCGACCCTGATTTGCACCGCAAGAGGTCCGTGGCGTTGCAGGACAGGCAGTCCGGAATCCACTTTCCCTAACGGGATAAGTGAACGGGCGTAAGCTCTGCCCTCGGCAAAAACAGCCAGGTTACCCCAGGGCGCGTAGTAAGTGATATCTCCGGCTTCCGGCGTCATGCCGTCCGGTGCCTGTGCCGTAGACAGTCTGCGCGGCAAGTTGCTTATGCGCTCAATAACGTCATAGTCTTCCAGCGTCAGGCTGAGGGGAAGCAAAGACGCAAAGTCCCGGCCTGTCGGGGTATCAAAGAGGGTGGCGGTGGCGGTTTCTCCCTCCACAATGATCTCAATTTTCATAAGCGTCTCCTGCGCCACTCCCCGCTCGTTGTCACCCGCCATAGCGGACTGCGTGAGGTAAAGCAGGCCGGCAAGGAGCAGTAGCAGCGACGTTCTGCGGTAAGCGTTTTGCATAAGGGTTAGCGTTGACTTTTTCATCGCATTATTGTTACCAATATGCAGCGGGTTAACTAGCTAATGAATACTTAATGACCTTATAAGTTAATTTTATAAATAGATCGGAAACGAACATGGCCAGACGCAATCTCAACGACTTACTCTCTTTCATCACCGTGGCACGGGAAGGCAGTTTTACACGCGCTGCCGCGCAGCTTGGGGTGACCCAACCTGCACTGAGCCAGGCGATTTCCGGACTGGAAGAAAAGATGCAAATCCGCTTGTTGACCCGGACCACGCGCAGCGTGTCGGTGACTGCCGCCGGGGAGCGTCTGCTGCAATCGGTGGGACATCGTATTGATGAGATTGAAGCCGAACTGGACATGTTGACGGCATTGCGTGATAAGCCTGCGGGGACCGTCCGTATTACCTGTGGACCCAATGTCCTGAAGACCACGCTACTGCCAAAGCTGACACCACTATTACGCGAATATCCGGATATTCAGATTGAGTTTGACGCCAACCACGGGTTTAGGGATATCGTTGCTGATCGGTTTGATGCCGGTGTGAGGCTCGGAGACACCATCGACAAGGACATGATAGCCGTACCCATTGGTCCGAAACTGCGCATGGCGGCTGTAGCTTCTCCTGAGTATTTTGCCCGGTGTGCAGCCCCTCAGACGCCACGCGATCTTATGCAACACTGCTGTATTAATGAGCGAATGGTTCAATCGGGGAAAATTTACGCCTGGGAGTTTGAGCAGGAAAACGGTAAATTTCATGTTCGGGTTGAAGGGCAACTGACGTTTAACACATCGGAACACGTTGTTGACGCAGCTCTTGCCGGACTGGGAATTGCCTTTTTACCTGAAGAGGAGTTCGGTACCTGTCTGCGGGAAGGAAAACTAATCCGGGTGCTTGAAGATTGGTGCAGGCCTTTTCCCGGTTACTATCTTTATTACCCCAGCCGTAAACAGCCTTCCCCGGCGTTTTCACTGGTTGTGGATGCGTTGCGTATTAACCGGAAAATTTAACGCTGAATTATCTGGTCAATATTTCAGGAACGAACGTAAACGTCCGCTCCCGGCACCATGCGGACGATTTACACACATTCCCACTACAGTTAAGGGCGCGGAATGCTAAGTTCATAAACGACGCATGGCTCATCGTAATGCTGTTCTATTGCCTTATAGGTCATGCCTAAGCGTTGCATCACTCGCTGAGAGGGGATATTTTCGGGGTCGGCAACAGCCACTAAATAATCTGCGCCTATGTGCTCTGCCGCAAAATCAATAATCGCTTCAGCCGCTTCGGTTGCATAGCCTTTGCCATTATGTTCCGGAATAAGCCGCCAACCAATCTCCAGGGGGGCACCCTCAACGTTTGCCAGGTATTGGAGACAGGCTGCTCCAACAACAACTCCGGAGGCTTTCTCTTTGATAGCCCACCATGAAAATCCATATTTATGCCATCGGGACTGAACACGTCTTATATTTTCCCTGGTCTCTTCTGGCGTTTTAACAATACCCTTGTTGATATACCGCATTACTTCGGAATCGTTATCCATCACCCTTAAGCCTTCATAGTGTGAGTCATTATAGGGTTCCAGCTTTAAACGCGTAGTCTCTAAATTCATCTGAGAGTCCTTTTTACCTGGAAACAATACGTTCGGTTAATTTCTCCACATAAAACAACATAGCACGATATCAGCAGTATACGCTTCTGGCACATAACCCCACATCATACCCACTAAAAACCCCATCACTTCTGTTCCATATGGTATAATTAAAAAACCAAATGGAGGGTTTGCTATGACTATGAAAGTGTTTTCGCCTTCGGTGGCCCGGGTTCCGCCGGCTGACCTGTGGAGCGTCGTCGGGCTTGAGGTGCAGGATGGGATCGCGCTGATGGGCAGAATCAGCGAGGGTCTGGAAGGGGATGTCGCCAGGCGTTTTTCTGACTGGACCAATATTCCGGCCAGTGAACTGCGTAAAATGTCGGGCATCCCTAACACCACCTTTAACCGCAGCATTAAGGCCCGGTTTACCGCCGATCAGAGCGAGCGAATTATCCGGGTAATCCGGGTGCTGGCGCGGGCCATTGAACTGTTTGAAGGGGACAAGGAAGCCGCTAACCAATGGCTGAATGAAAAAAATCGTGCCCTTAACTGGCAAAAGCCTGCGGATGTTCTGTCGTCAGAAACCGGGGCGCTGGAGGTGATGCGACTGATTACGCGGATTGAGCACGGCGTTTATTCATGATCCTCTACCGGCTCACCAAAACCCGCTATCTGTCGTCTGCCTGGTCCGGCCTTGGGGCGAAAGAAGCCGGTGGCCGTTGGAACAGTGTCGGCACCGCGATGGTTTATCTGTCGGAGACGGCGTCACTGACCATGCTGGAAACGCTGGTGCATCTGAATGCCCCTCAGCTAATGGGGTCATTTACTCTGCTGAGTATTGAGGTGCCGGATAATCAGATAATGTTATTTGATCAGGATATGCTGCCGGACGACTGGGCTGCCGAAGATGCCCCGGCCATTCTGGCGCAATACGGCGACGACTGGGCAGCAGGTGCTCAGTCGGTGGCGCTGCGTATCCCAAGTGCGCTTTCCCCGGTCGAAAATAATTTTCTGTTCAATCCGCTTCATCCTTCAGTGGCTGGCCTGATGCCCACTGTGCGGGCCATCCCGTTGAGTTTTGATTCCCGCCTGAAATAGTCCGTCTTACGGGCGGTCAGCCACAGCTAGCCATCGATAAACCGCTAACCGAAAGAGGGGAGTTTTATAGCCCTGGCCTCTCTGTCGGTTCCCGGCAGAAAGGCCACGATAACAGCGGCAGCCCCGGCATTGCGGGCTGCCAGATTATTCAGACGGAAGGGATTAATCCGCCATCGACGCGGATAACGCTGCCGGTGATATAGCCCGCCGGTTCTCCGGCAAGGAAGGCGGCAGTCGCACCATATTCCACCGGGTCGCCGTAACGTCCGGCAGGAATGGTTTTGCGGCTCTGTTCAGCCACCTGTTCGGCGGTGGTATTTTCACGTCCCGCTTTCAGTGCATCCAGCTGGCCGACACGGTCAGTGGCGATACGCCCCGGAACCATCACGTTTACCGTGACCCCTTTTGCAGCCACTTCACTGGCGAGGGTTTTTGACCAGCCAAGCAGGCTCATACGCAAAGCATTAGACAGTGCCAGGTTAGGAATCGGGGCAATCACCCCGGAGGAGGTGCTGGTGATAATGCGTCCCCAGCCCTGTTCCAGCATGGCCGGTAACACCTTATCTGTCAGTTGAATTAGTGAACCCACCATCAGCGAAAACTGGCTTTGCCAGACGGCGGCATCGGTTCCGGTGGCGCGGGCCGGTGGTGGCCCACCGGAGTTATTGACCAGAATATCAATATTGCCCCACTGCTGGCGGATACTCTCCAGAGTCTGGTCAAAATCCTGTGGTGCCGCCAGGTCCAGAATCCAGGCCTGTGCGGTGCCACCCTGTGCCGTGATCAGGCTGACAGTCTCTGCCAGTTTATCGGCATTACGACCGGTGACGGCCACCCTGACACCTTCCTGTGCCAGCGAAAGGGCGATTGCCCGGCCCAGACCGCTGCCTGCACCACAAACCAGTGCGACACGCTGTGCTATTTTTAAGTCCATAACTTCTCCTGATTGTATTTTCAGGATCAGTATGTGCAAAATTGATGCCGGTTATGCGTCCGGCTTTGAAAAACTGACCTGGTCAAACGCAAACTGTAGGTGTTTACGCATCAGTTCGGCGGCCAGTTGCGGTTTATGATCACGAAGCGCATCAAGGATCGCGACATGCTCTTCACACCACTCTTTTACGCGACGTTTATTATGGTAGCTGCCGAATTCCAGCAGGCGGCGTAAACGGTTTTGCTGTTGAATCGCCTGTAATACAAACAGGTTACCGCTGGCTTCGGCCAGAATTTCATGGAAAGAAGCATCGGTTTCAAAGATTTCTTTGGCCGGGACCCGGGTAATATCGTCGTGGCCGATTAGCCGCAGATGCTGAGCCCTCAGGCGTTTCAATTGCTGGCGGTCAATTCTCAGCCGTGGTGACAGCAGGGCCGCCGGCTCAATCATCAGCCGGAATCCGTAGCTGTTCTGCAATGCCACATCGGAGTTTATGGTCTGCAGAAATCGCCAGCCATGCCCCGCATTACGGGCTATCAGCCCGTCTTCAGAAAGCATCACCAGCGCCCGCGATAACACCCCGCGATCAGCATCATAGCGCTGGCTGATTTCGGTCTGAGTAAAGGATTCCGGCAGCACTCCGGCAATCCGGTCTCTGACCAGCCGTTCATACAATTCCTGATCATTATTTTTGGTCTGCTCAATGGTCAGACGCTGCAGTTCTTCGATGCTTTTCAGCAGGAAAAACCCCTGATTTGGCCGCGCTTCCACGGCCCCCAGACGAGTCAGCTCCTTGAGTCCCGCCCGGACCGGGCTGCGTGAAACACCCAGCGCATCTGCGAGATGTTGTTCACGCAAATGGTGACCTGGATCGAATCTTGCATCATATATCAGGTCAAGGATTTGCCGGGCTATCCGGCGACTACTGGCAGTTGAGTCAGTCAGTGTCATGGAGCGTGTTCTCTGGAGTGTATTATTGTCGGCTCAATATACAATAATAACTCACCAGGTTGCAGCTAAATAAGCGGTTCAGATGCACGTATTTTGTGCATCCTGCACCACAGGAAAGCATTTTGCTATCCCTTTAATTGTATTTTTTGTGTCAGAAAATCCAATTTAATCACCAGGAGACAAGCATGAACAAATTATCTTTGCGCAAATGGGTGGCCGGAAACCTGTTACTGGCCCTGGCGATCGGGCCACTGGCTGCCGTTGCCGCTGACGAGAGTGTTACCCCGGGGCAATTAACCTATGGTACGGCCGCCACCTTTATGCCGTTTGAATTCGTCAAAAATGGCCAGCTGACCGGGTTTGATATTGACCTGATCACCGCGCTAAGCAAAAAAATCGGTCTGACCCCGGCGCCTCAGCAGATGTCTTTCCAGGGGCTGATTCCGGCGTTGCAGGGCAAACGTCTGGATATGATTAACTCGGCCATGTATGTCAATCCGACGCGTGCCGCACAGGTCGATTTTATTCCTTACCTGAAAATCGGCAGCCGCGTGGTGGTGCGTAAAGGCAACCCATCCGGCATTACCGGTCGCGACCTTTCGCTGTGCGGCAAAAATATCGCCGTCACTCTGGGCGGTATCGAAGAGAGTGAAGCCCGCGAGAATAACACCCAGTGTCTGGCCGCCAAAAAAGCCGCGATTAATGTGATGACCTTCCCGGCGGCCACTGATTCCGCAGTGGCCGTAGCGCAGGGCCGTGCCGATGCAGAGTTTCTGTCTACCCCGGGAACCGTCGCCCTGTTCAGTGAAAAACCCGGCGTGTTTGAGGCCACCGGACCCGAGTTTGAAAACAATACCCAAATCGCTTTCGCCATCCGTAAAGGCGATAACCACACCCGTCAGTTGCTGGAAAAGGGGCTGAAAGAGGTGGTGCAGGACGGGACTTACCACAAGCTGATTACTAAGTGGAACTTCCCGGGCTCCGTCGCCATTTTCTAAACCGAACCCGCACTCCAGGAGAATACTATGTCGATTGATCTGATGTGGCAGTACTTCATCTCACCTGAGTTTTTCAGAGGTGCATGGATGACGCTGTTAATCACCCTTTGTTCACTGCTGTGCGGTGTGGTTATGGGGCTGGTTCTGGCATTGCTGCAGGAAGCTCCGTTTCGTCCCGGAAAATGGCTGGCCTTCTTCTATCTGTGGCTGTTTCGCGGCACTCCGGTGCTGTTTCAGATTATTTTTGTCTATAACGTCCTGCCAGGTTTCGGCATCCGTTTTTCCGCTTTTACCTGTGCGGTGCTGGCGCTTTCTCTGAATGAAGGCGCCTATATGGCGGAAATCCTGCGTTCCGGATTGCAGGCAGTGAAAAGTGGCCAGCGCACTGCTGGTATGGCGCTGGGCATGAACAGCGCGCAGATCATGCGCAAGATTGTGCTGCCACAGGCGGCCAGAATCGTACTGCCACCGATGGGTAACCAGATGATCAGCATGCTGAAGTCCAGCGCGCTGGTGTCGGTGATTGCCGTACAGGACCTGCTGCTGGTGGCAAACCAGGCGGCCAGTGCCAGCTTCCGTTACTTCGAGGCGCTGTGCGCCGCCGGTATCTACTACCTCGTTCTGACCTCATTTTTCATGCTGTTCCAGTCGTGGCTGGAAAGTGTACTGGACCCGAAACTCCGTCGTAAAAAAAACAAAAAGCTGCGCTTAGTGCCGCCAGGCCTGAACAGTGACACCCGGGAGGTACTATGAAACACCCCGATAAACCCCTGCTGGAAATGATCGGCATCGATAAAACCTTTGGCCGCCAGAAAGTGCTGAAAAACTGCTCCCTGACGGTGGAACGTGGCGACACGGTGGTGCTGATTGGCCCTTCCGGCTCCGGAAAATCGACCTTGCTGCGTTGCGTAAATCTGCTGGCCCCGGCCGACAGTGGCGATGTGTTTTTTGGTAACCAGAACATCAGCCGTGGCGAAATTCCGGCCGATAAGCTGCGCCAGCGTATCGGAATGGTGTTTCAGAACTACGAACTGTTCTCCCACCTGACTGCCGCAGAAAACATCATGCTGGCACCGATGACGGTGCTGGGCGTGAACCGGATTGACGCCCGCAAGCAGGCAGAAAATTTGCTGGCGAAGGTGCGGATTAATGAACGCGCTGACCATTTTCCGGATGAACTCTCCGGCGGCCAGCAGCAGCGTGTCGCCATTGCCCGGGCGCTGGCGATGAAACCCGAACTGATGTTGTACGACGAACCCACCTCGGCACTGGACCCGGAAATGATCCGTGAAGTGCTGGATGTGATGGCTGAACTGAGCGCTGAAGGGATGACCAGTATGGTGGTGACCCATGAGATGGGCTTCGCCCGCAGTGCGGCAAATCAGATTCTGTTTATGGAGGAGGGGGAAATTATCGAACGGGCTAATACCCGCGACTTCTTCTCTGGTCAGGTCAGTGATCGCGCCAAACGCTTTCTCGACCAGATTTTACATTAAGAACGGAGCAACTATGAGTACTTATCAGGCTGACAGTGGGCGGATGAAACAGGATTTAGCGGCACTGGTCGCCATTAATACCGAAAATCCGCCGGGCCATGAACGTGAAGCAGCGGAGTGTGTGGCTGGCTGGTTGCGGCAGGCGGGATTCGATCTCTCCTTCAGTGAATATGCGCCGGGCCGGACCAACGTGATCGCGGTACTGAAAAATGGCCCTGGCCCCTGTTTTGCCTTTAATACCCACCTGGACACGGTACCGGCCGGAGAAGGCTGGAGCACCGATCCTTTCACCCTGACCGAAACCGATGGCCGGCTGTATGGTCGCGGTTCCTGTGATGCCAAAGGGCCATTAGTGGCCATGGTCGAGGCCCTGCGAATGCTGGCCGCTGCCCCGCAAACATGGTCCGGAACCCTGATGGGGGTATTCACCGCCGATGAAGAAGCCGCCAGTGAAGGGGCGAAATTCTATGTGAAAGATGCGCCGCCCGCGATCGACTTTGCGGTGATTGGTGAACCCACCTCGAATGCGACCTTTTCGGCGCATAAAGGCAGCCTGCGTCCGAAAGTACGGGTCAACGGGGTGACTGCCCATTCAGGAACGCCTGAACTGGGGGTGAATGCGGTGTATAAGGCCGGACAGCTGTTACAGATGATTGAACAGAGCCACCATCAGGAGGTGCGCTGCCGCTGTCATGCCCTGGTCGGTAATGCCAGCATGACGGTGACCCGTATTCACGGCGGACATGCCGACAATGTGATCCCTGAGAGCTGTGAGCTGATGATTGACCGGCGGATGGTGCCGGGAGAAGACGAAGACCTGGTACGTCAGGAAATTCAACAGTTACTCGACCAGGCCCGTGAACAAAAAGGCATCGAGGCGGAGATTATCGGCTGGCAGCCCACCACCGGTGGCGCGACCGAAACCCACAGCGAAGAAGCGATTGTTCAACACAGTCTGGCGGCCTGCCAGAAACATGGCAACACAGATCCTGGTCCGTACGGCTTCCAGGGCGGGTGTGATTTAGTGCACTTCCGTTCACTGGGGGCCAAAGGGGTGGTGATTGGTCCGGGCGCCCTGGCGGTGGCACATAAGCCGGATGAATTTGTCCCCGTCGATGAGTTTATCGCCGCTGCTTATATCTACCTGGATGTGGCCCTGGCGATGCTGCCTGCGGAGAACGCATCGTGAAAATCCGCTTATGGCGCGGCGAATTGCACTATTCCGGCGTCACGCTCTATACCGCCTCTTCCGGGCCGGTCAGCGGGCTGGACACTCTGTGGCTGACCCTGGAAGACCAGGGCCAGTGCGGGCTGGGGGAAGTGCGCCTGAATATCAGTTATCTGCACGGTTACACCCCGGAACAGGTGATCACTAACCTGCTGCCGGTACTGTCTGACTGGCAGGATCTGCCGGTCGGTCAGGAATTGCTGAGCGCGATCCACGGGCCGGAAAGCCCGCTGCTGGCGCCTGGCCGGATGCTGCTGGATATGGCGGTCCACGATTTTCTGGCCCGCAGCCAACAGCAAACCCTGGCTGAGTTTCTGGGCGGCCCTGCCGGTAACGTGGAATTCAGCACTAACCAGACCCTGTTCTGGGGCAGTGAACAACAACTGTTAACTCAGGCGCATCAGTACGTCAGCCGTGGATTTACTCAGTTAAAACTGCGGGTCGGTATCAGCGATTTTGACACCGATCTGGCGCGTTTAACCCTGCTGCGTGACACCTTCGGTCAACAGATTTCACTGGCGGTGGATGTGAATGGTCAGTGGACATTGCCGCAGGCCCGGCAGGCGTTTGCCAGGCTGCAACCACTGCAACTCAGCTATATCGAACAACCGTTAGCGGCCAGTCAGGACGCTGAACTGCCCGCGCTTCAGGAGTATGGCATTCCGGTGATGCTCGACGAAAGTCTGAACAGCGAAGCGGCGCTGCAACGGCTGGTGGCGGCGGAAGGCCGGCTATGGGGCCATCTGAAGCTGGTCAAACTGGGGGGGATCGCCCCGCTGGTGTCTGCGGCAAGGCAGCTCAAGGCCGCAGGAGTGCCGTTTATGATTGGCCAGATGAACGAGGGGCATGCAGCCACCGCCGCGGCATTGCAGCTCTGTTATCTGCTGCAACCTGCCTTTGCCGAACTCTATGGCGCTGACGGATTAACCGACGATCCCGCCAGCGGATTAACTTATCAACAGGGTCGTATCCGGGCCTCTGACATCCCCGGGCTGGGGGTGCGCTTCGATATGACAACAGCAACCTTACTTCAGGAGTTTAGTGATGCAAAAACCCGGTAATGTGATTCAGGGCAGCGAATCTGCCTTTCAGGCTGAGGAGTATCAGCAACGTATTCGCCTAACCCGTGAGCGGCTCAGCAAGGCCGGTGTTGAGGTGATGATTGTCACCGGGCCGGAAAATATCTTCTGGCTCACCGGTCAGCAGACTCCGGGCTATTACACCTTTCAGGCGCTCATTCTGCCGGTGGAAGGGGATCCGGTATTTGTGATTCGCCAGCTGGAGTATTTCAACTTTATTGCCAACACCTTTATCAGCGATGCCGCGGTATATCAGGATGGTGATAATCCGGTGGAGTTTCTGGTGGAAAAAATCCGTCAGTGCGGCTGGATAAACAAACGTATCGGGCTGGATAAGCGTGGCTGGTTCTTACCGGTTGCAGTGTATGAAGCTCTGCAAAGTCAGCTGGGTGAGATTGCGGATACTGCCGGGGTGATTGAACCGTTGCGGGCGGTGAAATCGGCCGCAGAAATCGAAAAAATTTCGCAGGCTGCCCGTTATGTGGATGAGGGAATGCGGGCTGGTATTAGCGCGATTCGCCAGGGTGCGGACGAAAACGCAGTGGTGTCGGCGATGATGGGCGGCGCGATTGCGGCCGGTTCGGAATATGTTGGCATGGAGCCGCTGATGTCCAGCGGCCCGCGCAGCGGCATTCCTCACGGCACCTGGCGGCGTCGGGTATTGCAGGATAACGACCCGGTATTTCTGGAAATGGCGGCATCCCATGACCGCTACCACGCTGCCTTAATGCGTTCTGCATGGATCGGCAAACCTCCGGCGATTGCCATTGAAATGGAAAAGGTCTGCCAGGAAGCCTTGCAGGCGGCACTGGATGCGATTCGTCCCGGAGCCACCTGTGCCGATCCGCATAATGCCTGTCAGCGGGTGATCGACCGTGCCGGTTTCACCGATAACTTCAAAAAACGTACCGGTTACTCCATCGGGGTGTCGTTTGCGCCTGACTGGGGCGAGGGCGGCATCCTGAGCCTGTACAGCGGCATTACCACAGAACTGCAACCGGGTATGACTTTCCATATTCCGCCTGCGCTGCGTATTTATGGCGAATTTACCGTCGGGGTGAGTGAAACCGTGGTGGTCACCGAAAACGGTTATCGTCAGCTTGCCAGCCTCTCCCGTCCATTAACTTTATTGTAAGGCACAGAAATGAAAGATATTAACGAAAGTCGCGAACGCCTGAAGGGCATTTTCAACATCACGGTGACTCCGTTCACCCCGCAGGGCGAACCTGACTTTAACGCCCTGTGCGAAAACATTGAGCGGGTGATCGGGCTGGGGTATGACGGCATCCTGATCGGTGGCACTTACGGTGAGTTTCCGGTGATGTCACTGGCAGAGCGGCGCGAACTGTTTGTCCGTGTGATGGAATGTGTGCAGGACCGTATCCCGGTCATGCTGTGCAGTGCCAGCTCCGATCCGCGCGATGCCCGTGACCTGACTATCCTGGCCGGTGAGCTGGGCGGGCTGCCGATGGTGACTGCGCCTTACGTCAGCGAAATTACCGATGATCAGATTATCAACTACTTCCGTGAAATGGCACCACTGTCGGTCACCGGTATCCTGGTGTATAACGCGCCGGGTATCGGAATTACGCTCTCTCCGGCGTTGCTGGAGAAACTGGCCGATATCCCGGGTGTGGTGGGCATAAAACAGGGTGATTTAAACCCGACCGCTATCGATCAGATTGCTAACCGTCTGAAAGGGCGTCTGCGCCTGTTCTGTGCCTCGGACCTGGCATTTACCGGTCCAATGATGGCCGGATTCGACGGCATCAGCACCACTAACAGCGGCGCGTTACCGGAATTAATTCTGGCGACTTACCGTGCGCTGGAGCAGGGCGATGCGGCAACCGCCCGCGACCTGCATCAGTTATGGTTCGATTACCGCCAACTGGCACGTCAGCATGGTCAGCCACAGCTGGTGAAAGCGGCGATGGCCCTGCGTGGCTTTAATGGCGGAACGGTCAGGGCACCTCTGCAGCCGGTATCTGCACAGGCTGTCGAGGCACTGACCGGAGTGATGAAAGCTCTGGCCAGTGATCCACGCAGCGGGGTTACCCTTGCCGGTTAACCGCAGCCTGTAAAAACGCGATAAACAGCGGGTGCGGGGCGTCCGGCCGGGACAGTAATTCCGGATGACCCTGCACCCCCTGCCAGAAAGGCGCCAATGCCAGGGCAATGCCTTCGATAATATCGCCACTGGCTGCAGTGATGGTGGCACCAGCCGCCGTCAGCGGACCCGTCAGTGCAGGGTTAAACCGGTAGCGATGGTTGTAATGCATCGGGTAGCTATTGTCAGCAGTGTTGAACGGAAAAATACCGCAGCGATGCCTGCCATCGTCAAAGCGGATAAAACTGTGCAGCGCAGCCTCAGGGTCGACTTCCGCCAGTATGGCCTGCCGGCAATCGTCGGACTGGCGGACCAGTGCGGTGGCCATGCTCTGCATGCCGAGGCACAGTCCGAGCACCGGCAGCGAAGTGTTCAGGGTCGCCTCTGCAATGCGAATCTGCCCGATAACGGCGGCCATCGATGAACCACCCGGCAGAATGATGCCGGACAGCGGAGCTAATTCGCTGAGCTCAGATGACAAACTGTCCGGCGGAACAAAGCGGATATCCGGGGACAGGCCCAGAGCATCGGCGGCGTCACCCAACGCGGCAAGTGTCGCCGGATAGGCCTGACGGTGGTCTTTTTCATGGCCGGCAATGGCGATGGTCAGCGCTGATTCCGCCACTGCGCTCGCAGGCTTTGCATCGTAGCGGCCATAGCGGTCGGCGGATGCTGAGCAATGCAGAGGCGGTTGCGCGCCGTCCAGGCTCAGCTCACCCTGGCGGTAACGGCTGTACAGCCGGGGACCGGGCAATGAAGCAATAAGCGCCTCCTGCGAGGCGGCCAGCACAATCACGGCATCCCGGTCCGGCAGTTGTGCGATATCGGTGACTTCCTGCTGCAAGGTGTTGCTGCGGTACAGACCACTGGTCACGCAATACCCGGCCGAAATCACATGCTGATGGCTGTCGGCAAACGGCTGTTCAAACGCCGGGCGCAGGCTCCACAGCGGCAGGTTTAACTGGTTGGCCCACAGGCTGGCAGTGACGCCAAAGCAGGCCGGGAACGGTGAGTCATCGAGTATGAAGAACGGTAACACGGCATCTATCCTGCTGTAGTTTTGGGAGGATAATTGTATTGTTTGAATCAAATTATACAAAGAGGATTTATGAATACTCATCAGACCGCGCGGAGAATGCAAAGGGTTCGTCCTTCTCCCACCGCCACTATTTCCGACCAGGTCAGGAGTCTGGAGGCCGAAGGCCTGCCAGTGATCAATCTGGGCGAAGGGGAGCTGGATTTTGCCACTCCGCCAGCCATCAGTTATGCCGGTATTGAGGCAATTATCAGCCATCAGACCAAATATACCGCCGTGGCCGGTACCGCCGTGCTGAAACAGGCGATTGCGGCTAAATTTCTCCGCGATAACCAGCTGAATTACCGCCACTCACAGATCATTGCCGGTAGCGGGGCTAAGCAGCTGATTTTTAATGCGCTGCTGGCCACCGTCGATGCGGGACAGCAGGTGATAATTCCGGCCCCTTACTGGGTATCCTATCCCGATATGGTCACGCTGGCGGAAGGTGAGCCGGTGATTGTGCCCTGTGAAGAACAGCACGGCTGGAAGCTACAGCCGGAAACGCTGAAAGCGGCACTGACTCCGCAGACCCGCTGGATCATCCTTAATTCGCCGGGCAACCCAACCGGAGCGGTCTATACCGCAACAGAGTTACAGGCGCTGGCGGCGGTACTGGCTGATTATCCGCAGGTGTTGATTATGGCAGATGATATTTATGAGCCATTACGTTATGACGGCATTGCGTTTAATACCTTTGCCCGGGTGGCACCGGAACTGGCGGACAGAACACTGACGGTCAACGGTGTTTCAAAAAGCCATGCCATGACCGGCTGGCGGCTCGGCTATGCCGCCGGGCCGGAATGGCTGATTGCTGCCATGCAGACGCTACAATCGCAGAGTACCTCTAATCCGTCATCCATTTCTCAGGCTGCTGCGGTAGTGGCACTCAATCAGCCTGCGGATTTTCTGCCTGGCTGGTTAAGTGTTCTGGATAAACACCGCCAGCGGGTACTGCAACTGGCCAGTGATACCGACGGTTTGTCGGCCAGTGCACCACAGGGGGCGTTTTATCTGTTCGTCAATTGCCGTGAATTACTGGGCCGCCGTACCCCGCAGGGGGAGGTGATCTCTGATGATCTGGCGCTGGCGAGCTGGTTGCTGTCTGAGGCACAGGTCGCTGTGATCCACGGTTCGGCGTTCGGTACCCCGGGGTATCTGCGAATTGCTTATGCGGTGGACAGCGCGGTGCTGGAAACGGCCTGCCAGCGTCTGGCTGAGGCGATTTCGCGCCTGAATTGATCAGGCACCGGCCGGGGCAGCCGCGCGACAGAATAGTGTGGCGCTGCGACTCCGGCCGGACTAATGTTGTTACTCCATCAGCCGTGCCTGGCCGGATACGGCAATCGGGCTGCCTGGCTGTTCGGTGATCTTCGCAATAATCCGTGAGCGTATTCCCATATCCTCGCCCTGGATAATCTCAATTTCCCCGTGGTGCGGCCAGCCGATATCCCGCAGATAACCGGCAAAGGCGGCTGAGGCCGCCCCGGTGGCCGGATCTTCATAAACCCCGCCGTAAGCAAACGGATTACGGGTATGAAAGTGTTGCTCGTCCTCTGCCACCACCAGCAGGATAGTGACCCAGCCGTTATCCCTCATCAATACTCCGCCTTCTGCCTGCGAATAATGCATCGCGGCTAACTGACTGCGGTGTTTTAGTGTCAGTATCAGGTGGTCGGCACCGCCGTGAATGCGGGCAGGGGGGATACGCTGATCTAAATCTTCACGGCTATAGCCAAACAGTTGCAGTGCCTGATCCACCAGAGACGGGTCAACCGGCTGACTGTGGGTCGGCGGGGAAAGCAACGTGGCCTGCCAGTTACCGGATTCATCGGGCTGTGCCGAGACCGGAATACTGGTCAGGTTGAGCTGAAACTGATAATCCCCGCCACCATAACGCCTGGCGATGGCGGTAGTGGTCGCAATAGTGGCGTGACCGCAAAACGGCACTTCAGCCTCCGGGGAAAAATAGCGTACCCGCCACAGTTTATGGGTGTCATCGAGCGGTACGGCAAAGGCGGTTTCTGAAAACCCCACACCTGCGGCAATTTTCTGCATCTCTTTATCGGCAGGGAACTGACTTCCCATCCAGACTCCCGCCGGGTTACCGCCTTGTCCGGCATCTGAAAACGCCGCAATATGAACCAGTTCTGACGCAGGGTATTGCATAAGTGCTCCGTAGTTTAAGCAACAGGTGGGGTAAGCTTTACCATAACTGATGTTTGCGGAGATAGCATCAAACGGTCTGGCTGTTAGGGAAAATATCCTGATATGGGTGGCGGCATTATTACAGAGCATGCCAGCGAGGGCAGGAATATCCCGGGCATCTGTGGATACTTTTCTGTAAACCCCGCTCATACAGTTGCCAGCAATAATCTTGCCGCAGGGTGGGGGACGTTCAGTTGCAGCATTCCGGTCGGCGCTGTCTGCAATGAAGTTATGTCGATCAGAGTATCTGTGATATCACTTATGTTCACTATGTTTTTTTTGCTCTTTCCTGCGTTAACTTACCTCATATATTTTCATATAATGCTGACACCAGTCGAGGCGCGATATGATAATATATCATCCAAAGAACGAAAAAAATCTAAGTATCAGACCTGATGTGTTCATAACAAGGTAACTCGCTTGTTGGTTAGGTGAAGATTAAGCGGACAAACGATCAGCAGAACGGGTTAATATGGAGTAAATAGTAAAATAGGTAAATT
Source organism: Tatumella sp. UBA2305 (assembly GCF_002345795.1). NCBI lineage: Bacteria > Pseudomonadati > Pseudomonadota > Gammaproteobacteria > Enterobacterales > Erwiniaceae > Tatumella > Tatumella sp. UBA2305. The sequence goes on along the minus strand of NZ_DDVT01000021.1, from coordinate 56,142 downwards.
TCAGAAATGTTATGGTTAATGAATATGAATATTTTTAATGATGGTATATTCTATTAATAATTTAGAACTGGCTGGAGATAACCAGTTCCATACCCGGTGGCGTATAAAATAATTAAACATAAAAAACGTCGGTTTTTATATGAAGAACCTGACAGCTAAATTTCACATTTGATTATCACGTCTGTAAATATTATTCATGCTCACACTTTCAGTTGAAGTCAGCCCCAGCATTCCTAAGTCACGATTGACTTCACTGGCAATAAGCTTTATAGCATGTTCTACCGCATTCTTTCCACCAACGGTGCAAGCGTAATTAAATGGTCTGCCAATAAAACACAACTGTGATCCCATAGCTAACGACTTTATGATGTCAGTCCCCCGCCGAATACCACTGTCAGACATGACAACCATATTATCACTACAGGATTTAATTTTCTGAAGTACGTGAACGGGAGAAACAGCTGTATCCAATTGTCTGCCACCATGATTAGAAACAATGACTCCGTCAACGCCAATTTCACGGCACCTGACAGCATCAGCCTGACTCAAAATACCCTTAATGATCAAAGGACCCTTCCATTGGTTCCTGATTAATTCGATGTGCTGCCATGTGAGATGGCTTCGACCACTAAAATCACGCACTGCAGTATGGGAAAAAAGCGGAGCGCCCCTGGTGGCATTATTGTTTTCAAAGTAAAGTGGGCCAGAGGTCAAAATAGTTTTTATCAATGTCCCCACCAGCCATGAAGGATGCGTTATTCCTTCACAGGCAAGTCTGAAGCTCGGCCTGAATGGCGTTGAGAACCCAGCGCGAATATTATTTTCCCGGTTAGCAGGAAGACATACATCTACGGTGATAACGAGATGCCTGATGTGCGCGTTGTGGACTCTTTTTATAAGGAGCTCAATTTGTTCATTTGTCTTTGGCAAATATGCCTGAAACCAGGTATTTTCATTTGCTTCAGCAATTTCTTCCATGCGGGTAAGCGAAGACCCACTGAGAATAAAAGGAACGTTCTGCGACTTTGCAGCCTCGGCCATTGCCAAATCTCCCTGGTAACCGGAAAGTGCAACGATTCCCATTGGTGCGATACCTACCGGAGATGCATATGTGTGCCCAAATATTTTTGTTTCGGTACTTCTTTTCGAGACATCATTCATAAATTCAGGAATCAATGAAATTTCGCTGAAACTTTTTAGGTTATTTTTAAGTGATATATTATCCTCTACGCCACCCGATACATATGCATATAATGGTTTTGGAAGCTTGCGTTTTGCATAGTTCTCAAAGTCCCTGAGGGAAAGGAATCTCTTTTCTAAATTCATAAGTTTTGCTCAGTATCAACCTAAAGATTAAGATGTCATATTATATGACCTATAGATTAGCGACAAGTGCTCATGTAAGAATGATGGAATAATCTAAAAAAACAAATAATTAATCGTAACAATCTATAGTGTCTGGTAAGTGCATCGTTGGTTAACATTTTATTAACCGTGAATTTTCTGGCACAGGTACTGCTTGTTAATATAGTAGTAACCTCCTTTTAAACCGGATTGTTAACTATTAAGACATATGCACAGTTCTGAGTTTTATAATTACCAGTGAAAAATATCAAAGTCAGCATGGGTAAGTTATACTACCGTTTGTTTTTATTAAGAATAGCCGTTCCTCTTGCGCTTGTCATAGTCTGGTTATAACGTTTTACGCCTTGAACTATAATATTAAATCATGCTCTGATATTATTTTTATTTGAGAGATATATGAGCGATTGATGAAAATATATATTCATCAGGTGGTGAGGGAGTTATCTGTAAATCTGAATTGAAAGTACCAGAGAAAAAATTAATCAATCCAGATTAAAAATGAAGGTTAAGGATCATCAGGCCAAAAAAATTTTGGATGAACCTGAATAACTAAGAAAAATTAGACATTGTGGATGAAGTAAATTCACCGGTGTCGGGCAGGATGATGCAGCACAATTTTTAAAGATCACTAATTTTATTTGATGTTGTCTGTATCGCATAATAAAAGTTGTGATAAATTACCCGTTAGGGTTAATGTGTTTATCTTGTTATTTAAATAATACACGAGGATTGTGAAGCTTTAACTCATGCCAATCATTAATTTATTTCTTCTGTAATGCTAATCTATTCAGATAAATATCAATATTTTCAATTAACTTCTTTAGCGTTCTGTTTATTTTGAATGGATACTATACACCATGAAAAATAATATAAGGATTAATATCAAGAAAAACTAATCAGATTAATAAGACTGTTCTTCCCCTCATTAATCTACGATTATTCCAGCTCCGGTAGATCCATCCGCTATAAAAACTGGCCGGTGAATTATAGACATGACGGTAACTTTAACTATTCTGGCAGTGCTGTTTTCAATACCAGCTTTTGAGGGTAGCGGATGGCTTGCACCTGGATCGCTGGTTTTCTATATCGTTATTTATGCCATTAGTCCGGGTATGCCAGGATTCTTGATTATTTCGGAAATATCACCTCTCCGGGCCAGAGCTAAAGTAACGAGTCTCTCAATTTTTATTATTTTTGCGACAAACCTGGTTATTGCTCTTGTATCGTTGCCAATGTTGAATGAGCCTGGAGTTTCAGCTACATTTTGGCTGTTCTCTGCAATTTGAGTTGTATTTTCAATTTTCAGCTTTTACGTTCCTGAAACAAAAGGAATGAGTCTTGAGGATGTGGAAATGCATTTCAAAGAAAAGCATAGAAAGTAACAGTACTTAATACGTAGATTTGATATCCAAAAAACTCAGAATAATCGCTGAGTTTTTTATTCGATATTCGGTAGATGTTTACCGTGCTATAATAATGTTTCTGCCAGGGCTATAAAGTTATATAAAGTAGTTAATCAATCTTTGTTAATAGAAGGTTGATGGACACTTGTTAAAATGAGTTTCGCGATTGGCGCTTAGTCCTGTCTCCGTTGATCAACATATGCTATTGCCAGCAACTTCCGCTCCAGGCACTGGGCTGCCGGTCAAATCAGCCAGCGGCTGGCCGCCATTTTCAGTTGGAGATGCCCGCGAGAAATACCAACAGGCAGTCAGGTAAAATACCGCCGGGTAGCCAGATTAATTCCCATACTCATGTTTCTCAGGGTAGAAGAAGGTTCCTGAGATTACGCCAAAAATTAACCCGGTCGGTCGCTGCCCGTGACTGCCCTTAGTATATCGTGATTTTAAAATGTAACTCACTGAACTGCTAAGTGTTACTGACCCTGTGTAAATCCCTCCAGAATCTGAAAAAAGTCGGGAAACGGAACAGTTTTCGCACTGTAGTGGCGGATATACCGGAAATATCAGGCAATCTTGCTACCGACGTCCCGGGCGTCTGACAGTTATCCTTCGCCGGACAACGGTTTTCGGGGTTGTTTCAAAGAAATTCCGGCCGGAACCGGCTATGCTGCGGGTTTTAAGATGGCCCGGGGCACCCGCAATGTATGATTTTCGCTTAGTGTTGCAGTTGCTGCAGCAGATGTGTGTGTTTCTGGTGATTGCCTGGCTGATGAGCAAGACGCGATTGTTTATTCCGTTGATGCAGGTGACGGTCAGGCTCCCCCATAAGCTGCTGTGTTACATCACTTTTTCGGTGTTCTGTATTCTTGGCAGCTATTTCGGGCTGCATATTGACGATTCGATTGCCAATACCCGCGCGATTGGGGCGGTGATGGGCGGTTTGCTGGGCGGGCCGGCGGTGGGCGGTCTGGTCGGGCTTACCGGCGGATTGCACCGCTACTCGCTGGGCGGTATCACCGCCTTCAGTTGTATGCTCTCGACCATTGCCGAGGGGCTGTTGGGAGGTATCGTCCACAGCCTGCTGTTGCGGCGGGGCCGTGCCGATAAAATCTTTAGTCCACTGACGGCCGGAGCTGTCACTTTACTGGCCGAAGCACTGCAGATGGTGATTATTCTGTTGATTGCGAGGCCCTATCCCGAAGCCAGCCGTCTGGTCAGCCATATTGCGGCCCCGATGATTATTACCAATACCCTGGGCGCTGCGCTGTTTATGCGGATATTGCTGGATAAACGGGAAATGTTCGCCCGCTATACCTCGACGTTTTCGGCTACTGCATTGCGGGTGGCGGCCGCCACCGAGGGCATATTGCGCCAGGGTTTTAATCAGGAAAACAGCCTGAAGGTCGCTCAGGTGCTGCACCGGGAACTGGATATCGGCGCGGTGGCGATTACTGACTGTCATAAGCTGCTGGCGTTTACCGGTATTGGTGATGATCACCATATTGCCGGCAAACCGGTCTCTTCTCACTACACCCAACGGGCGATTAACAGCGGTGAAGTGGTCTATGCGGACGGGAATGAAGTGCCCTACTGCTGTTCGGTTAATCCGGCCTGTAAGCTGGGATCCACGCTGGTGATCCCGCTGCATGGTGAAAATCAGCGGGTGATAGGCACCATTAAACTGTATGAGGCGAAGAACCGGTTGTTCAGTTCGATTAACCGGACCCTGGGTGAGGGGATTGCCCGTCTGCTGTCTGCACAAATTCTGGCAGGGCAGTATGAACGGCAAAAAGCCCTGCTGGCACAGTCTGAAATAAAACTGCTACATGCTCAGGTGAACCCCCATTTTCTGTTTAATGCACTGAATACACTGCAGGCCGTGATCCGTAATGACAGCCAGCGTGCCGGGCAGTTGGTGCAGTATCTCTCCACTTTTTTCCGCAAAAATCTTAAGCGTTCTTCTGAGATGGCTACGCTGGAAGATGAACTGGAACATGTGAATGCCTATCTGCAAATAGAACAGGCACGATTTCAGTCCCGGCTGAAAGTGGACTTACAGATCCCTGAGGCTCTGCGGCATTACCGGCTACCGGCATTCACTCTGCAACCGCTGGTGGAAAATGCGATTAAGCACGGGACTTCGCAGTTACTCGGCACAGGTGAAATCACGATATCTGCCTGTCAGCACCAGCAATATCTGGAGGTTTCGGTGCAGGATAATGCAGGACTGTTTGTGCCACTGGCCGGTAAAGGACAAGGAATGGGAATGAGTCTGGTGGACCGACGGTTACGGGCGCGCTTTGGAGATGATTGTGGGCTGAGTGTTGATTATCAAACCGACCACTATACCCGGGTGGTTATCCGGCTACCCACGGAGGAGCAAAGATAATGGAGGTACTGATTGTTGATGATGAGCCACTGGCGCGGGAAAATCTCCGGCTGTTATTACAGCAGTACGACGATATTGTGATTACCGGCGAAGCTGCCAATGCCATTGAGGGGATGGCGGCGATTAACCGGCTGCGGCCGCAGGTGGTGTTTCTGGATATTCAGATGCCGCGCATCAGCGGGCTGGAGATGGTCGGAATGCTGGACCCACAGCAGAGGCCACATATTGTCTTCCTGACGGCCTTTGATGAGTATGCCCTGCAGGCTTTCGATGAAGACGCCTTTGATTATCTGCTGAAACCTACCGATCCGGCCCGGCTGGAAAAATGCCTGAAACGGCTGCGCCAGGTCAGTGATCCCCAGGATCTGACCTGTCTGCCGGTGTTGCAGACACCACTGAAATATATTCCGTGCAACGGACAGAATCGCATCTGGCTGTTGCCGATGGAGGAGGTAGCCTGTGTCAGCAGCCGTATCGGCGGGGTATTTGTCACCAGCAGTGCAGGGCAGGAGGGTGCGACTGAGCTGACCCTGCGGACGCTGGAACAGCGGACTCCTCTGTTACGTTGCCACCGTCAGCATATGATCAATATGGATCAGCTGCGCGAGATCCGCATGGAGGAAAATGGTCAGGGGGAACTGCGGATGAAAAGCGGCCAGACCGTGCCGGTCAGCCGCCGTTATCTGAAACGCATTAAAGAGACGCTGGGGCTATAAATTATCCGGCCGCAACGCTTCGAAGGCCTGGCGGATTTCCTGTTCCGGCAGATCAACACCGATAAAAATCAGGGTACTGGCAGGAATTTCATCATGCTGCCAGGCACGGTCCCAGCCGGAACTGTACAGCCGTTGCACGCCCTGAAACAGCAGGCGGTGAGTTTCACCGCCTACCCACAGCATGCCTTTATAGCGCAACAGGTTGTCTGCAAAGCGTAGCAGCAGGGATTCCATCACCGCAGAAAGTGCATCAAGCTCCAGCGGGTAATTGAGAGTGAGTGTCAGTGATCTGACCCTGTCATGGGTATCCGGCACAAAACGGTACTGCACCGCCGGCGCAGTGGCGGGTTCCAGCATAAATCCCCGTAAATCAAACAACGAACGGATATCGGTATCCCCATTCACCACCCGGACAATCGGGGCACGGGCATTAATCCGTTGCAGACGTTCGGTCAGGGCAGACGTATCCGGGGCGATATCGGTTTTACTGAGCAACAGCTGGTCAGCGTAACCTATCTGTGACTGAGCCACGCTGTAGTTATCCAGTTGCTGCTTGGCATGAACTGCATCCACCAGGGTTATCACACCATCCAGCTGATATTCTTCCGCCAGCCGGGGATGACTGAAGAAAGTGCGGATCACCGGGCCGGGGTCGGCCATGCCGGTGGACTCGATGATTAGCCGGTCGAAATTCAGCGCCCCCGACTGGCGGGAATCCAGCAGCTCCAGCAGTGTACTTTCCAGCTCACTGGCGCGGCTGCAACAGATACAGCCATTGGCCAGTGTCGTGATTTGGCTGGCGCGATCACCAATGATTTGCCGGTCGATGTCGGCTTCGGCAAACTCATTCTCGATAACGGCAATCCGCATTCCGTGTTCGGTCTGCAGAATGCTGTTCAGCAGGGTGGTTTTCCCGGCCCCGAGGAAACCACTCAACAATGTGACTGTGACCGGTGTCATCCGTTATTCTCCTTCAACAGCAACGCATACCTCCTTTACCATCGCCAACGTAGCGGGCCTGTTGGCGTTCACGAAAGAACTCCTCATAGCTCATCACCGGTTGGTCCGGATGGTTAATCCGCATATGCTCTGCGTAGTTGTCATAATCCGGCAGGCCAACCAGCATACGTGCGGCCTGACCCAGATATTTTGATGCCGAACCGGCCTTTCCAAACATAATGGCTCCTGTCGGGGCAGGGCTGCCTTGTCTGACAGCCCTGGCGTTTTTAGTGACCGGAGGAGGTTTTTACCCCACCTTCCGGCACCGGCACATAAGGGGTCTCTTTGTCTGTGCGCTGCGGATTTTTTCCCGCTTCGCGCCAGATTTTTATTCCGTATATCAGGATACTGTAGACCACCACCAGGAACAGGATGCTCAGCACAGCATTGGTGTAATTATTGACCACGATATGCTGCATATTAGTGATCTGGTCCGGGGTCAGACTGGTACCGGCATCAATCCGCGCCTGATAAGTTTTCGCCATATAGAAAAAACCTTCCATTTGCGGATTGTTACTGAACAGTTTCAATCCTAATGCCCAGGTGGTGCAGATAATCAGCCAGACAGCCGGAATCATCGGTACCCAGAGGTAACGGCTGCGTTTCATCTTAACCAGTACCACCGCACCCAGCGTCAGCGCCACCGCGGCCAGCATCTGGTTTGAGATACCGAACAACGGCCACAAGCTTTTGACGCCACCCAACGGATCGACCACTCCCTGGTACAGCAGATAGCCCCATAACCCGACACAACCGGCCGTACCCACAACTGAGGCCGGCAAGGAGTTGGTCTTTTTCAGGAACGGCACAAAATTACCCAGCAGATCCTGCAACATAAAGCGTCCTGACCGGGTACCGGCATCCAGCGCCGTCAGGATAAACAACGCTTCGAACAGGATACCGAAGTGATACCAGAATCCCATATCTGCCAGCGGCATAATTTTGTGGAATACATCGGCAATCCCCACCGCCAGGGTCGGTGCCCCACCGGCACGGTTAAGCAACGAAGGCTCGCCGATATTACTGGCGGTCTGCATCACCTGTTCCGGCGAAATCACAAAACCCCAGCTACTGACGGTGGCTGCCGCCTGGGCGGTCACGTCTTTGAGTTGCGCCATAATCATTGGGGCATTCGTTCCACCCAGCTCAGACAGATTGGGCATTGTGATCCCAAGCGTCGCTGGCGGGGTATTCATGGCGAAATAGAGGCCGGGTTCAATAATCGAGGCGGCGACCAGTGCCATCACGGCGACAAATGATTCCATCAGCATCGCACCATAGCCGATAAAGCGTGCATCCTTCTCGTTTGCCAGTAATTTTGGGGTGGTCCCGGAAGCAATCAGTGCATGGAAACCTGATACCGCACCACAGGCAATGGTAATAAACAGGAACGGGAACAGTGCGCCTTTCCATAACGGGCCGGTCCCATCAATAAACGGGGTAAGGGCCGGCATTTTCAGATCCGGATTGAGGATTACAATGCCGATAGCCAGCCCGACGATGACGCCGATTTTCAGGAAGGTAGCCAGATAATCGCGGGGAGCGAGGATTAACCATACCGGAAGCAGTGCCGAGATAAACGCATAGCCAATCAGCGCAAAAGTAATGGTGGTGTCTTTAAAGGTCAGGGCCGGTCCCCAGTAGGGATCACCGGCAATTACTCCGCCAAACCAGATGGAAAGCAGCAGCAACACCAGGCCAATTAGCGAAACTTCCAATACCCGACCTGGCCGCAGATAACGCATATATATCCCCATCAGCAGCGCGATAGGAATGGTCGAACAGACCGTGAACACGCCCCACGGGCTTTCTGCCAGGGCTTTCACCACAATCAGCGCCAGTACCGCGAGGATAATAATCATGATCAGGAAGCAGCCGAACAGGGCGATAGTCCCCGGCACCCGTCCCATCTCCTGCTTAATCATCTCACCGAGTGACTCACCGTTACGTCGTGACGAGAGAAACAGCACCATAAAGTCCTGCACTGCCCCGGCCAGTACCACCCCGGCCAGCAACCACAAAGTGCCTGGCAGGTAACCCATCTGGGCGGCCAGAACCGGGCCGACTAACGGGCCCGCTCCGGCAATGGCGGCAAAATGGTGGCCAAACAGCACATAGCGGTTGGTCGGAACATAGTTCAGCCCGTCGTTATTCAGTACTGCCGGGGTGGCCCGGCCAGGGTCGAGCTGCATCACTTTCTGCGCGATATACAGACTGTAGTAGCGATAGGCCACCAGATAGACCGACACCGAGGCAACGACCAGCCACATGGCACTGATATGCTCACCCCGCCGTAATGCCAGCACGCCAAGGCAAAAAGCACCAACAATCCCTAAGAGAACCCAGGGAACGTGCCTGAGTATTTTGTGTTTATCCATATTTAACCTGCTGTTTTATATTGAATTATAGGGTGACAGGGGTCACGTATTGAAGACGCCAGATAGCTGGCACCGGAACCTCCTTTCCCGGTGACTCTATCCTGACGATTTTTCGTGAGAGGCGGGAAGAAAAATGACTAAGTGGTGATATGACGCAGAGAGCGGTTGCCGGAGGCATTGAACGGTTTCTGAAGGCGACCGGCGCAGCGGTTTCTGTGATTCAGATCGCAGCCAGCAGCAGGTGGCTGGCACGACTGAGGCGAATGAAAATGGATAGCGTAAAGCGACCCTCAGGTCATTATCCGCTAACGCTAATCTGTTAACCGACAGTCAGTCATCAGCGGAAGCTGGTCCGAAAGCGACAGAATGACAGAGGCGGGTACAGATTTACGGCTGAGCGACCGGCTATCAAACTGTGATCCGGCGCATTATGGATAAAAATAAATTGTTAAGCTGATCACAAAAACAAAACAAACATGACATGAGAATGTGTGATCTACATCACATACAGGCTCGGTTTTGAGCCCGGGAAAAGCACATTCTGCATTTTTTCACAGAATATGTGTGATTCAGATCACCAAAAGCACCCCTCCACCCCATACCTGACAGTGATGCCGATCACAAATTTTTTGCTCAATATTCGGGCCGAAATCCGCGTGCTAGAGTCCGCCTCAGCAGAGCAATTCTGACGTCTGCAAAGCGTCAGCTCCAAAACAAAAAATCATCGCGCTCTCTTATTTGCCGGCGCGTATCAATAAGGGGTGTTTGTATGTCCTCATCAGATATCAGGATCAAAGTCCAAAGCTTTGGTCGTTTTCTGAGTAATATGGTAATGCCAAATATCGGGGCGTTTATCGCCTGGGGTATTATCACCGCGCTGTTCATTCCTACCGGCTGGTTACCTAACGAAACGCTGGCGAAACTGGTCGCGCCAATGATCACCTATTTGCTGCCATTACTTATCGGTTATACCGGCGGGCGGCTGGTGGGTGGTGACCGTGGTGGAGTGGTGGGTGCTATCACCACCATGGGCGTGATTGTCGGTGCAGATATGCCGATGTTCCTTGGCTCAATGATTGCCGGGCCGCTGGGGGGCTGGGCCATTCGCTCGTTTGACCGTCTGGTGGACGGGAAAATTAAAAGCGGCTTTGAAATGCTGGTGAATAACTTTTCTGCCGGCATCATCGGTATGTTACTGGCATTATTGTCGTTTATGGCGATTGGTCCGCTGGTCGAAGCGTTATCACACCTGTTGTCTGCCGGGGTCAATATCATGGTTCAGCATGACCTGCTGCCACTGACCTCTATCTTTGTTGAACCGGCAAAAATTCTGTTTCTGAATAATGCAATTAACCACGGTATCTTCTCGCCGCTGGGCATTCAGCAGGCCAGTCAGGCCGGCAAATCGATTTTCTTCCTGATTGAAGCCAACCCGGGTCCCGGGATGGGCGTACTGATGGCCTATATGTTCTTTGGCCGGGGTAATGCCAAACAGTCTGCGGGCGGTGCGGCCATCATCCATTTCTTTGGGGGTATCCACGAAATTTACTTCCCGTATGTACTGATGAACCCGCGTCTGTTGCTGGCGGTGATCCTCGGTGGAATGACCGGGGTGTTTACCCTGAGTGTACTGAATGGCGGGCTGATTTCTCCGGCGTCTCCCGGATCTATACTGGCGGTACTGGCGATGACGCCGAAAGGGGCCTACTTTGCCAATATTTCCGCGATTATCGCGGCCTTTGTAGTGTCATTCGTGGTGGCTTCTATCCTGCTGAAAACCAGCAAAGTGAAAGAAGAAGACGATATCGACGCGGCGACCCGCCGTATGCAGGAGATGAAAGCCAGCGCTAAAGGCCAGACAGTGGCTGCGGCGGCTGCGCCTGTGCAGGATGACCTGAGCCATGTGCGCAAAATCATTGTCGCCTGTGACGCCGGTATGGGTTCCAGTGCCATGGGAGCAGGCGTACTGCGGAAAAAAGTGAATGAAGCGGGTCTGCAACATATTTCGGTCACCAATACCGCCATCAACAGCCTGCCGGACGATGTGGACCTGGTGATTACTCACCGTGATCTGACCGAGCGGGCCATGCGCAAAGCACCTCAAGCCCAGCATATTTCGCTGACTAACTTCCTCGACAGCGGGTTGTACAACGACCTGACAGCACGCCTGCAACAGGCAGGCCGCAGTGCAGAGCACCGCGAAAAAGTCAGTGAAACGCTGGCGGACAGTTTTGAGCCTACACCTGAGCATTTATTCAAACTGAGTGCCGCCAATGTATTGCTGGGTAACCACGCAGATAACAAAGAACAGGCTATCCGTTTTGTCGGTGAACAACTGGTGAAAGGAGGCTATGTCGAGCCTGAATATGTGGATGCCATGCTGGAACGCGAAAAACTGACCCCGACTTACCTGGGTGAATCCATCGCGGTACCGCACGGCACTGTGGAAGCGAAAGACCGTGTACTGAAGACCGGCATCGTGTTCTGCCAGTACCCTGCGGGTGTGCTGTTTGGTGAAGAGCCGGATGATATTGCCCGGCTGGTCATCGGGATTGCTGCACGCAATAACGAACATATTCAGGTGATCACCAGCCTGACCAATGCGCTGGATGATGACAGCGTGATTGCCCGACTGGCCACCACCACCAGTGTGCAGGAAGTGCTGGATCTGTTGTCCGGTCAGCCCGGCGAATAATCCGTTCTTCCTTAACAGGGGGATATATCGCCGGTCATTTTCGGCAGTATCGCCCTGATTTTCCTGGTGGTTATGTCAAAAATACGGGACAAATTATGAAAGCATTACATTTTGGTGCCGGCAATATCGGCCGTGGCTTTATCGGTAAACTACTGGCAGATGCAGGTATTCCGGTGACTTTTGCCGATGTTAATCAGGTGGTTGTCGATGCTCTGAATATCCGGGGAGAATATCCGGTGCATGTGGTGGGTGAGCAGTCGAAAGTTGAGATAGTCAAAGGGGTCAATGCGGTCAACAGTACCAGTGATCAGGTGATCTCGCTGGTGGCAGACGTTGATCTGGTGACGACCGCGGTCGGCCCGCAAATCCTCGAACGGATTGCCGGGACTCTCGCCAAAGGGCTGGTGCAGCGTAAAGACGACGGGAATACCCAACCGTTGAATATTATCGCCTGCGAAAATATGGTGCGTGGGACCAGCCAGCTCAAGGGCCATGTACTTAAGGCGCTGCCGGCGGAATATCATCACTGGGTGGAAGAGCATGTCGGTTTTGTCGATTCTGCTGTGGACCGGATTGTGCCGCCATCGGAAGCCGGCAGCCATGACCCGCTGGAAGTGACCGTTGAAACCTTCAGTGAGTGGATTGTCGATAAAACCCAGTTTGTCGGGCCTCTGCCGTCGATTCCGGGCATGGAACTGACCGATAACCTGATGGCGTTTGTCGAAAGAAAGCTCTTTACCCTGAACACCGGTCACGCTATTACGGCTTACCTGGGACATCTGGCAGGCCATAAAACGATTCGTGATGCGATCCTTGACGAAAAAATCCGCCATGTGGTGGAAGGGGCGATGCGGGAGAGCGGTGAAGTGTTGATCCGCCGCTATGGTTTTGACCGTGAAAAACATACTGCTTATATCCACAAAATTATCAGCCGCTTTGAAAACCCTTACCTGAAAGATGATGTCGAGAGGGTAGGGCGTCAGCCGTTACGTAAACTGAGTGCCGGGGATCGTCTGATCAAACCGACACTCGGTACTCTGGAATATGAGTTATCTCAGGATCATTTGGTGACGGGGATTGCTGCGGCGTTGCATTTTCGCAGTGAGCAGGACCCGCAATCACAGGAACTGGCAGGTTTACTCACTCAGCAGAATGTCGCCGGGGCTCTGGCTGAAATCTCCGGGCTGGATGCCGACAGCCCTGTGGTCAGGGCGGTAGTTAAGGCCTGGAACGCTATGGTATAATGGCCCCGCGCTCCCAAGGGACGAAATATCAGGGCACAGCCAGGCTGTGCCCGCGCGGGTGTTATCAGGTGATACTATTGATATGCAGGCACAAATGGAACAATCACAGGCTTTTGAAAATCGGGTGCTTGAGCGCCTGAATGCCGGACAATCGGTAAGAAGCTTTCTGATAGCGACCGTCGAAATGCTGGCAGAAGCCGTGAATTTTCTGGTGGTTAAAGTGTTCCGCAAAGATGATTACGCGGTGAAGTATGCGGTAGAACCTTTGTTACTGGGTGATGGTCCGTTAGGTGAATTATCAGTGCGCCTTAAACTGATTTATGGCCTGGGGGTGATAAACCGTAATGAATATGAAGACTGTGAATTGCTGATGGCACTTCGCGAAGAACTGAATCATGATGGCAGCGAATATCGTTTTACTGATGATGAAATTCTGGGTCCGTTTGGTGAGCTCCATTGCGTTGAAGACTTACCGCCGCCGCCGGATTTTGTCAGTGATGATACCGGACTACGAGCCATGCAGCAGCAACGCTATCAGCAGATCGTCCGTTCCACCATGGTGCTCTCTCTGACCGCATTGATCGCCCGAATCAGCCAGAAACCCGCCTTTACGAAGTAACCTCTCCTGTTTATTGCCTGCCGGTTTCCGGCGCAGTCTGACGCAGTTATCAGAGATGACTGAGGATGTCGGTTATCACGCTCAGTCACTGGTACCGCAGTCATGAGCATTGGGTCAATACAATGATATGAATTTTCTGTTGAGATTACTTTCTAATGCTTTGATTTTTACAAGGAAATTGTAATTTCCCCAAAACAGCGAACATCTGTTTAAGACGCCGGTTCTCGCCTTCCAGATCTTTGATTTTGCGGATATCAGAAGCTTCCATTCCGCCATATTTTGCTTTCCAGTTGTAATAGCTGGCTTCTGAAATTGCGGCCTCGCGGCAGACATCCTTCACCGTTCGACCTGCTTCAACGGACTTCAGAACGGCGATAATCTGGTGTTCAGTAAATCGGGCTTTACGCATAGCGATCTCCTTCAGGGAACATATTCAGTATGTCCGAAGATCTCTAAAAATGAATGGTTCTTTTTGCAGGGATACTTACATGAACACCTCCTGTATTTATTATTCGAAATTTTCGTAAGTGATGGCGTTTTATGCAACCGCATTATGGTGTGGCGTGTAGCTTAACGTTGCAGGTTGGGTCCTCTGGAAGAATAAGTGCCTGTAGCGCGGGGGAAAGTTGTACTTTCTGGCACTCTTCACCTGCAAGGGCTTAACTGATCGGGTGTACTGTCCACGCCTATCCTTCATAAGGTAAACATATTCCTTGATGAAGCTGAGAAAAATGGCTGTTGATGAAACCGGTTTTATCTCCGTCCCTGACGGAAAAAATTTGCAGCCTCAGTTCAGCAATGTGATTAGCGATGTTGCTAAAGCTTTCGTCATTTCTCAGGCAGACAACATACACAGCATCTATGTCTACGGGAGCGTGGCTCTGGGTACCGCCGTAGAGACGGTGTCTGATCTGGATATCACTGTTATTTTCAGTCATGAACGCGTCGGGGCTGAATCGCCTGAACTGACTGAGGTCATTAGTTCGATCGAAGAGGCACATCCGGTAATCAGTAAAATAGATTTGGACGCCGGTACCCTCTCCACCGTGATGGATCCTCAGCAGCTCAATCGATGGGGATAAAAGGCGATGGGGTACCTTGTAATGGAGCCTGACTGAAGTAACACTTCATTAAGTATCGCCCTAATATGCAGTCGATCACTATGAAGTCTCGGTTTTCGAAAGCTGCACCTTCCCGCTTTTATACCGGGCTCCTTTTCCCTTTATCTGCTGAAAACATAATTAGCAGCTTCTATTGACGCTTATCCGTATTCCTTCAGTCTGATCGGAGGCGAGTATGGGTAACTGCGTGCACACAGCGTGCTTTGTGCAATCGGAGAGGGTTGTAGACGAACCTGAACGATAAAATTTTGCAGCTGTACAGCGTACAGGTCATGCACGATTACATCATGCCTGTGAAATTAACCAGGATCTGCTGAGCTATATGTTAGCCCTTCCCAATGAGAACTCAGCGGGTGTTGCTCGCATGATGATGTCATCTTATTAATTTAAAATAGTCATTTCCCGAAGGTGGTGGGATCTTTCAGCTTCTGGATATTTAGAATAATGACCAGCCTGCTCAGTCAATAACTTCAGGTGCTTAAAAAATTACGGAAATAACTCCATTCTGCAGAAATCATCGAAAGGCCTGAGATTACCCGAATATCCCTGCGAGGATACCGGTACGGTGACTCATGGAGTGGTACTCCCCGGGGGTGAGGGAGGGGAACCCGGCAAATCCTCTCTCGGTTCGGACTTGTTTAAGCCGCCCAGGCAGAACTGATGCGGATAACTCTGGTGAATCAGCGTTAAATGACGTTTCCCACCGGCCAAAAAACTTGCGATTTTTTGCTAGTTATGGAAATCTGGACATTAAGACGTCCAAACGTCTTAATTTACTTTCTTCCGATAAAATATAACTGATAAAACTCGCAAACTATGACGCAACTTTCTGCCGGCTTATCGCCGGATATCACCACACCAGGCAGTAATATTATTCGCAGCGCGGCGGATGTCAGCCAGCTGGTTAACAATTCAACTCATGCCAAAACCAACGCCCGGATTATCGTGGCTATCGCCTTAGGCGGGGTATTCCTGGACGCTTATGACCTTGGGGCACTGGCGTTCGGGGTTAAAGATATCACCCGCCAGTTTGGCCTTTCTCCGGAAGGTATCGGGCTGGTGGTTTCCGCCATCACCATCGGTGCAATTGTCGGGGCGGTGATCGGGGGTTATCTGACCGATAAAATCGGCCGTTATCGTGTGTTTATGGCCGATATGTTCTTCTTCGTTTTCGCTGCTCTGCTGGGTGCGTTGGCCCCGAATGCCGAGGTGCTGGGGATCAGTCGCTTTATTATGGGGCTGGGCATTGGTATCGACTTACCGGTGGCGATGGCCTTTCTCGCTGAGTTTTCGCGTCTTAAAGGGCGGGGGAATAAAGCCGCCAGTGTGGCAATGTGGTGCCCCACCTGGTACGCCGCCATCTCGGTCTCTTATCTGCTGGTGCTCGGCTTATTCTATCTGCTGCCGGCCACCCAGAGTGAATATCTGTGGCGTTATATTGTCGGATTCGGAGCGGTGCCTGCCCTGATTATCCTGACGGTACGCAAACGCTATATGACAGAATCCCCGGTATGGGCTGCACAGCAGGGCGATTTAGCCTCAGCCGCGAAGATCTTACAGACGGCCTATAATATCCCTGCGACGGTTGCGACAGATATTCCGCAGCAGAGCAGTGCTCCGGCAACCTCCCGCAAGGCGGGCTGGAAAAGCTACGGGGTGTTATTACAGGGGCGCTATCTGAGCCGTACCATTCTGACCAGTGTGATGTCGTTTGTCTCACCCTTTGCCTACGCGGCTATCGCTTTCGGTCTGCCCATTATTATCTCGACGTTATTTAAGCAGTCGATGCTCACCACCATTCTGGTATCACTGGCACTGAATCTGTTGTTCGCCTTTACCGGTGGAATCGCCGCAGTCCGGCTGGTACCCAAACTGGGTGCCCGCAGTATGACGATTGCCGGTTACGGCTGTCAGTTGGTGGCTTTACTGGGACTGGCGCTGGCAGGGCGTCCGGAAGATACCGCTCAGGCGATGATCTGCTGTGCTTTCCTTGCGCTGTTTCTGCTGGGCCAGGGCTTTGGTCCGGGGGCTCACACCATGGTATACGCCTCTCTCAGCTATCCGGCGTCTATTCGTGGTACCGGTGTCGGTCTTAATCAGACCATTACCCGTTTCAGCTCCACGCTGGCCCTGTTCCTGTTCCCTATCCTGACCGCTAACCTGGATACCGGGTTATTCTGGGTGATTGCATTGTCCCCGGTCATCGGTCTGCTGGCGTTGTTTGTCATCCGCTGGGAACCGTCGGGTTATGATGTTGATGCCGAAGATTATCAGCAAGTGACGCAATAAAATTAAGAAAAGCACCTGTCAGGGAGTTAAAGATGTCATTTACAGAAATTCAGGTAGTCCCGGGTCCGGCAAACTATTACTGCTTTCCCGGCGCATTACGTGAGCTGGAAAACTTCTATTCAGAGTCTGATCTGCAGCAGGCTTTCTGGTTGTATGGCGAGCGTGCCATTGCAGCCACAGAATCGTTTCTGCCGTCAGTCTGGTCTGCCGCTACCGCAGAGAAACATTGTGTACGGGAGCATTGCAGTGAACCGTTAATCAGCCAGCTGATTGCACAGGCCGGTGACAGCCGTAAAGTGATTATTGGTATCGGCGGCGGAACCGTGATGGATACCGCCAAAGCACTGGCCGACAGGCTGAAACTGCCGGTGGTTCTGATACCGACCATTGCCGCGACCTGTGCCGCCTGGACGCCTTTATCTGTCTGGTACAACGCCGCGGGCAGTAATGTCGGGTACGAAATTTTCAAACAGTCTAATCATCTGGTACTGGTCGAGCCGGAAATCATATTGCAGGCGCCTGCCGAATATTTGCTGGCGGGGATTGGTGATACGCTGGCGAAATGGTACGAAGCCCGGGTGTTGCTGCCGGATGAGCAGGCAGACAGCGTGCCTTATCTGGCTAAAACCGCGTTAAAAATGGCCGAAGGATTACGGGATCTGTTGTTCAGCGACAGCGCCGGAGCACTCCGTGATCAGCAACAACAGCAGCTAACCGCCCGTTTTATTGCGATCGTGGATGCCATTATTGCCGGTGGCGGACTGATTGGTGGCCTGGGCGAACGCTTTACCCGGGTGGCGGCCGCTCATGCCGTGCATAACGGGCTGACAGTACTGCCGCAGACGCATACTATCCTGCACGGGATTAAGGTGGCTTACGGGATTCTGGTGCAGGCAGCGTTACTGAACCAGCAACAGGATATCCGCAAACTGCTGCATTTTTATCGTCAGCTAAAACTGCCGGTTACCCTGGCGGAGTTGGGGGTTGATTTGCATCAGCGTGATGAGATGGACCGGATGATTGCCCATACTTTGCGTTCGCATGAAACCATCCATTTACTGCCAGTGAAAGTGACTGCCGACAGCCTGTATCAGGCGATGGCCGCGATAGAGCAGGCGGGTAAAACCGGCGAATAACCGGCAAACCGCTGAAAAAAAGGCCCGTATCACGGGCCTTTTTCGTTGGCTCAGAAATCGGCTTTTAACACGGCACGGTAGCGGGCTTTACCGTCACGAACATGCTGAATCGCATCATTAATTTTCGACATCGGGAACAGTTCAGTCTGTGGTTTCACTCCGGCGCGGGCCGCCAGTTTCACCAGGCTGCGCAGTTCATGCGGTGAACCGGTCGATGAACCGGAAACACTGCGGTCACCGGAAATCAGGGTAAATGCCGGAACCTGGAATGGCTTCATTACTGCACCCACGGTATGGAAGCTGCCGTTATAGGCCAGCGCCTGGAAGTAGGGCATCCAGTCCAGATCGACGTTAATGGTGTTAATAATCAGATCAAACTGACCTGCCAGTGCGGTCAGCGCCTGTGGATCGCGGCTGTTAACCACTTTATCGGCACCCATCGCCAGTACTTCCTGTTCTTTCGACGGGGAAGAACTGAAGGCTGTGACTTCACAACCCATGGCGTGCAGCAGTTTGATGGCAATATGGCCCAGACCGCCAATACCAATCACTCCGACACGGCTGGTGGCTGTAATATTATGCTGCAACAGCGGTTTAAATACCGTGATACCACCGCACAGCAGCGGCCCCGCTGATTCAATATCCAGAGCTTCAGGCAGCGGGATCACCCATTGCCAGTTGGCGCGGATTTTTTCTGCAAAACCGCCACGGTTCAGAATAGTGGGTACTGTGCCCTGCTGACAGTTACTCTGGCTGCCGCTGATACAGGCATCGCAGTGACCACAGCTGTGTGCTGTCCAGCCAATACCCACCCGCTGGCCCACTTTCAGGCCTTTGCTCTGCGCGGAACTCCCCAGCGCATGGACACGGCCAACAATTTCATGACCGGCAACCAGCGGGTACTGTGAAATGCCCCACTCATTATCGATCATTGATAAGTCAGAATGGCAGATACCGCAGTATTCCACCTTCACTTCAACATCTTCGGCAGCCAGCTCGCCGGCGTCAAATTCGTACAGTTCAAGTTCTGCACCCGCTTGTGCGGCGGCATAGCTTTTAATCTTGCTCATGATGTTCTCCTGTCGGGGATGTGGCTGTCAGTGTAGGACATTGTGCAACAGCCACCAAAAAAAATCGCCGCTGAGATTATGACATTCGTTGACTGAAGGGTTATCCGTTATTGCGGAAATGGCCTGCGCAGGTCGCAGGCCGGGGTGTTTGCGGTTATTTTGTGCAGGCGGCACACTGATTCTGCAGAATCTGGCTGAAGAAATCATTGCCTTTGTCATCCACCAGGATAAACGCCGGGAAATTTTCCACTTCGATTTTCCAGATAGCTTCCATCCCCAGTTCCGGATACTCGACACATTCCAGGCTTTTTATACTCTGTTGTGCCAGTACCGCGGCCGGGCCACCGATGCTGCCCAGATAAAAACCGCCATGTTTACGGCAGGCATCGGTCACTTGCTGGCTACGGTTACCTTTCGCCAGCATAATCATGCTGCCGCCGTGAGACTGCAACAGATCCACGTAAGAATCCATCCGCCCTGCCGTGGTCGGGCCGAGAGAGCCGGAGGCATAGCCTTCGGGGGTTTTGGCCGGGCCGGCGTAGTAAACCGGATGATCTTTAATATACTGTGGCAGACCTTCACCGTTTTCCAGTCGCTCTTTCAGTTTGGCGTGGGCGATATCGCGGGCCACAATAATCGTACCGTTGAGCGACAGTCGGGTGGAGGCCGGATATTCAGACAGTTGGGCCAGAATCTGTGGCATCGGTCGGTTAAGGTCAACCTCAACAACGGTGCTTTCCCCGGCTTCACGCAAATGCTCAGGAATCAGACGTGCCGGATTATGCTCCAGCTTCTCAATCCAGATACCTTCACGGTTAATCTTAGCTTTGATATTCCGGTCAGCCGAACAGGAGACGCCCATCCCAATCGGACAGGATGCGCCGTGGCGAGGCAGACGAATAACCCGGATATCATGGGCAAAATATTTACCCCCAAACTGTGCACCCAGCCCAAGGTTCTGAGCTTCTTTCAGCAATGCCTGTTCCAGTTCGGTATCGCGGAATGCCTGACCATACTGATTACCTTCGGTCGGCAGTTCGTCGTAGTAATGGGTTGAAGCCAGTTTCACTGTTTTCAGGGTACTTTCGGCCGAGGTGCCGCCAATCACAAACGCGATGTGGTAAGGCGGGCAGGCGGCCGTACCCAGGGTACGCATTTTGTCGGTCAAATATTGTTGTAGTTTGCCCGGGCTAAGTAGCGCCTTGGTTTCCTGATACAGGTAAGTTTTGTTGGCTGAACCGCCACCCTTGGCAATACAAAGAAATTTG
This sequence comes from Tatumella sp. UBA2305, assembly GCF_002345795.1. Classification (NCBI taxonomy): domain Bacteria; kingdom Pseudomonadati; phylum Pseudomonadota; class Gammaproteobacteria; order Enterobacterales; family Erwiniaceae; genus Tatumella; species Tatumella sp. UBA2305. The sequence goes on along the minus strand of NZ_DDVT01000021.1, from coordinate 35,450 downwards.
TACTCGTCACCATCCACACTGTAGAGATCAATCTGAGCCGGCAGGTTGGTGCCGGTGTTCACCTCTTTATACATATCCAGTGCGGCGTTTTGTGAATAACGCAGGTTGTCCTGCTGAAAGGTATTAAACACACCCTCAGTCAGATGCCGTTCGTCACCGCCGCCGGTCCAGACCTGCTGGCCTTTTTTACCCATAATAATGGCGGTGCCGGTATCCTGACAGGTCGGCAGCACACCCTTGGCCGCAATTTCTGAATTGCGCAGAAACTGCAACGCGACATAGTGATCGTTTTTGCTGGCTTCCGGGTCATCCAGAATCGCCGCGACCTGCTGTTGATGCGCGGTACGCAGCATAAAAGAGGCATCATGAAAGGCTTGTTGTGCCAGCAGGGTCAGTGCCTGTGGTTCAACTTTAACGATTTCCCGGCCGTCAAACTCAGCAACCGAGACATAGTCACTGCTCAGCAGGTAGTAGTCGGTATCGTCTTTGGCTAACGGGAAGGGGTCCTGATAATGGAACGGTGTATTCGACATGTTTTCTCACTTAACCGGCGGCAACGGAACACCGTTGCGCTTCGCAAAATACTGATGGTAATTATTATTTCCCCCCGTCTGACGGCTTCAGCCTGACACGGGGGGATAATCTCTTAACGCATGAATACCTGCAGCGATAAACCTGCTTTGTCAGCCAAACACCATGACCATCCATGGATAGCCGATAACCAGTAATGCGAGGAGGAAAATCGCACCAAAAATGGTCCCCAGGCGCCAGTAATCGGCGGTGGGCAGATAGCCGCTACCATAGTATATCGGGCTTGGTCCGGTCCCGTAAGGGGTGATAATGCCCATCACACCCAAAGAGGTGACCATCAGCAGACAAAATACCTGCATATCCATGCCCGGGATGGTAGCTGCGATAGTCAGCATGGCGGGCAGCAGGGCGGTGGTATGCGCGGTGGTGCTGGCAAACAGATAGTGCAGCAGGTAGAAAGCCACCACTAACACAATGCAGGCTACCCCGGGAGAGATCCCGCCCATCAGTGCGCCACCTTCTTTACCCAGCCAGCCGATAAATCCGGTCGATGAGAGACCGTCGGCCAGGGCCACCAGGGTGGCAAACCAGGTAAAGGTGTTCCAGGCGGCCTTGTTGCCGGTGATATCATTCCAGTTCAGCACGCCGGTCCACAGCATCAGGGTAATGACCAGCAGTGCCGCCATGGCGGGTTCAATCCAGCTGGCCGCAAAAATCCACATCGCCAGCGCACAACAGACGAACACCAACAGCAGGATTTCGTTGCGGGACAACTTACCCAGTTTTTCCAGTTCACGGGTAGCCCAACGCGGGACTTCGTCATTCAGTTTCACTTCGGGCGGATAAAACAGGTAAGCCAGCAGCGGCATCACCAGTATCAGGATCACTCCCAGCGGCAGGAAGGCAATAAACCAGTTGCCCCAACTGATGGTAATCCCGGTAATGCTTTTCACCAGCGCGAGGGCCAGCAGGTTGGGGGCCAGAGCCGATAAAAACATCGAACTGGTAATACAGGCGGCAGTAATGGCTACCCACATCAGATATGAACCGATGCGCCGTGCGCTGGGGTCATTAGGTTTGGAGCCATACAGTGGCGGCAGGTTGGCGATAATCGGATAGATGGTGCCACCGCTGCGGGCAGTATTGGACGGAGTAAACGGTGCCAGTAATAAATCGGCGAAGGTAATCGCGTAACCCAGAGTCAGGCTACGGCGACCCAGATATTTCACCAGAATCAGGGCCAGCCGGCGACCAAACCGGGTTTTGTCATAGCCGGCGGCAAACATAAACGCCCCGAAAATCAGCCAGACCGTTGAGTTGCCAAAACCACTGACCGCCCATTTAAACGACTGACTGGCCAGTTTAAAACCAGGGGTGGCCAGTTGTTGCGGACTGAACAGTAGCCACTGGCTAAACAGGGCTATCACCACCACCCCGGTCAGGCCGATCACCGCACCAGGCAGAGGTTCAAAGATTAGACCAACTATCACTCCGACAAAAATGGCGAAGAAATGCCAGGCATAAGGCGGTAATCCCTCGGGCACCGGCACACATAATATCAGCAGTGCGACAACGACCGGCAACAGCAGGAATAGCAGACGATTTTTTTTGCCTGCGGACGGGGGAGTCCCTGTCACCGGCGGCGGAGTGGTTAATTTTACGTTCATAGTCTTTTCTGTAGGTGGTTTAATTATTCAGGGAGCAGCGTACAGATTATTTTCATTTCCTGTGCCGGCCGGGTATCACTGATTATCCGGGATGCCAGAGGCAATAATTATCAAAGGCATAGTACCTCATCTGACTGACGGATAAAGTATTTCTATCATCGTTGCTCTCTGTTTTTTACGGTTGATCCGGATCAACGAAACATAATTATTTTTTTATTTTTTAAATTAAACTGAGTGTGGCCGTGAAATATCATTTTGATTATTAGTGATTGATTCTGTTGCAGAATAAAAAACTGCCAGCCGCTGAGCTTAAAGCCGGAAATAAATAATAACTTGTTTTGGTAGGTGTTTTTATCATTCCCCGCTATTGTTATTAATGTTTTTATTAATTGTTAAAAGTAATCGATTGTACGGTTTATCCCCCGGATAAAGATTAGCGCCCCTGATGTGCATGAAAGGTTTATTTTTTTAATTTTTTGCGGGTTTAATTAATTTACGTCATATGTCTGGCAGATTGTCTGTGGTTGAATTCTGATATCTGTCACAGGGGTGAATAAGCATTATGCCATCCCACGATTTTAAAATTTAAAGCATCTGACCTTTTCCGGAGTAACCCATGCCCTATCCTGATCTGCAACCTTCAGAACCGTTAATCCTGTCCTGTGGCGCCACCCTGAAAAACCGTTTTGTTATGGCCCCGATGACCACCTGTGCCGGATTTCATGATGGCAGTGTCACCTCTGAACTGGTGGAATACTATCGCCAGCGGGCCGGTGATGCCGCCGCAGTGATTGTGGAATGCTGCTATGTTGAGGATAACGGCCCTGCTTTTCCGGGGGCGCTGGGTATCGACAATGATAATAAAATTGCCGGCTTACAGAAAATTGCTACGGCGATAAAAGAACGTGGCGCTAAAGCCGTGTTGCAGATTTATCACGGCGGACGGATGAGCGAACCCTTGTTGATCGGGGGGCGCCAGCCGGTGGCCCCGTCAGCGGTGGCGATGCCGAGGGAAGGGATGGCGGTGCCGCGGGCTCTGAGCGGTGAAGAAGTCAGTGAGATGGTGGATAAATTTGGTCAGGCGGTACGCCGGGCCATTAGTGCAGGTTTTGACGGCGTAGAACTGCACGGAGCGAATACTTACCTGATTCAGCAGTTTTTCTCTCCTCATGCTAACCGCCGTGAGGATGAGTGGGGCGGCAGCCTGGAAAAACGCACCCGCTTCCCGCTGGCGGTGCTGGCGGTGGCCAGGAAAATGGTACGGCAATATGCCGCTGACGGTTTTATTATCGGCTATCGCTTTTCACCGGAAGAGACCGAACAACCGGGGATCCGTTTTGCCGATACCCTGTATCTGCTGGATAAGCTGGCCGCACAGGGGCTGGATTACCTGCATTTCTCCATGAACAACACGCTGCGCAGCTCCCTGAATGATATCGATGATCCCCGGCCGCTGATTGATAAATATATGGCAGAGGGTACAGACACCCTGAAGCGGGTCCCGGTGATGGGTGTCGGCGGGATTATCAGTGGCGAAATGGCCAGACAGGTGCTGGAACATGGTTATGCGCTGGTGGCCGTCGGCAGGGCTGCCATTGCCAGTCCGGACTGGTGCCGGAAACTGCTGGCCGGACAACGTCTGGCATTTGCCATTGACAGCCGTCAGCGCGAGGCGTTGTTTATTCCGGAGCCGCTGTGGTACTTCCCTCAGGTGGCGGCCATGGTGCGGGATATGAGTCTGGCGGGGGGGAAATTTGCCGCCGGAGAATTCAGTGAGATATTGCAGGATCAACAGGGGGATTGCCGGCTGACGGTGACCCTGTCCGATGAGAGAATCACCGATCTGTCAATGGAACTGCCTGAGACGGCGGATGTTGAATTTACCACGCATTTTATGGAGTTACGCTCACGGATCATCGATGCCAACAGCCCTTATGTCGATGCTGTCACCGGCGCGACCACCCAGAGTGAGGCAGTGAAACAAGCGGTGGCCAGAGTCATGATGGCCTCGGCGCGCCAGCGGCAGAAGCAGGAGGGAGGGGAAGACTCTTCCGGCTATGACGTGGTGGTTATCGGCAGTGGTGGTGCCGGACTGACCGCAGCGATTCAGGCCAGTGAACAGGGTGCCAGAGTCCTGATCGTCGAGAAAATGCCGGTGCCGGGCGGGAATACTTTGAAAGCTTCGGTCGGCATGAACGCGGCTGAAACCCGTTTCCAGGCCGTGAAGGGAATCCGTGACAGTAAAGAGCTGTTCTATGAAGAAACACTGAAAGGCGGGCAGGGCAAGAATAACACCGTATTGCTGCGTGCGTTTGTCGAGCAGGCCCCGCTGGCTATCGACTGGCTGGCAGACCACGGTATTGTATTAAGTGATATCACTATTACCGGCGGCATGAGCATCGACAGGACTCACCGTCCGGCAGATGCTTCGGCGGTCGGGGGCTATCTGGTCAGCGGATTATTAAAAAATGTCCAGCAGCAGCCCTCGGTTGAGATTATGACGGAGAGCAGTGTGACAGAAATCCACTGCCAGTCCGGTAAAGTCTCTGCCGTCACGGTGCAAACCGCTCAGAGTGAAACCCTGAAAATACCGGCCCGCAGTGTGATTGTGGCGACCGGTGGATTCAGTGCTAACCCGCAGATGGTGGTGCATTACCGTCCGGAACTGGCAGGATTTGTGACCACCAACCATGCCGGAGCGACCGGCAGTGGTATCGCGCTGTTGCAGGCCCTGGGTGCCGGTACGGTGGATATGGGGGAAATTCAGATTCACCCCACGGTCGAACAGACCACCTCTTACCTGATCTCAGAAGCGATTCGCGGTGGCGGGGCGATACTGGTGAGTCAGCAGGGGAAACGCTTTATTAATGAAATGGATACCCGCGATAAAGTCTCAGCAAAAATTATCGGTTTAGCAGAGCATTCGGCGTGGATTATCTTCGACCAGCAGATTCGCGAACGGAATAAAGCCACCGACACCTATATTTCGCGGGGATTTGTCATCAGCGCGGACAGCCCGGCAGCACTGGCTGACGCTCTGGCCATGGATGCCGCCGCATTGCAGGAGACACTGGCAGATTACAACCGGGTGGTACTGAAACAACAGCCGGATGTGTTTGGCCGGACCACCGCATTGCGACAACCTCTGGATCACGGACCTTATTATGCCATCCGTATTGCGCCAGGGGTTCACCATACGATGGGGGGCGTCACCATAAACACCCGGGCTGAAGTCCTTAATCAGCAGCAGCAACCGCTGGCCGGGGTGTTTGCTGCCGGTGAAGTGGTGGGGGGAATCCATGGCGGTAACCGGATTGGCGGTAATGCGGTGGCCGATATTGTAATTTTTGGTCGTGTTGCGGGTGACAGTGCGGCAGATTATGTCCGTCGCCGTGCCCGGGAGGAAAAATGACCGACGGGCAGGGCCGTTGCAGCTATCGTGCGGTGCTGATGGGCACCGATATCGAAATACAGCTTACGGAGCATAACCCGCAACTGGCACGTCAGTTATTTGCCAAAATTAAACAGCTGGAAGGTCTGCTGACGGTTAACCGGCCGGATTCACAGTTGATGGCGGTCAACCGTGCCGCGGGTAAGCATCCGGTGGTGGTGGACCCTCAGGTATTTTCGCTGACTGAAACCGCCCTGCAGGCCAGCCTGCAGGGCGGCTGCTTTAACCTGGCGATCGGTCCGCTGGTCAAACGCTGGAAAATAGGGTTTGGCGGTGATTCACTGCCTCCGGCCGCTGAGATCAAGGCGCTGCTGGCACTGACAGATCCACGGGCAGTGATTGCCGACCGGGAGAACAGCTCGCTGTTTCTCACCCTGCCGGGCATGGAGATTGATGCCGGGGCGATTGCCAAAGGTTACATTGCCGATGTGTTGTGTGGCTGTTTGGCGGCTCGCGGAGTAGAAAACGCACTGATCAACCTGGGAGGCAATATCCGGGTGATGGGATCCCCTGACGGAAGTTCGTCGGGAGGCTGGAGTGTCGGGGTACGGCAACCTTTTTCTGCCAGTAATACATTGTGTGGTGTGATTACGGTGACCAACCGTTCGGTGGTGACTTCCGGAGTAGGGGAACGCTATTTTATGTATCAGGGCCACCATTACCATCATATCCTTGACCCGCGTACCGGCTATCCTCTGGATAACGACCTGCTCAGTGTGACCGTGATCAGCGAGTGTTCGACGGAAGGTGAGATTTACAGTTCTCAACTGTATGGCCTGGGACTCCGGGCTGCCTGCGACTGGCTGACAGAGCACCCCTCAGTAGAAGCGCTGTTTATCACCCGCGACGGGCAGGTAGTTTGCCCGTCGCAGCGACAGTTTAGTTTCCGGCCAATATAGGGGAGCAGGTTACCCATTGCAGTATCAACCGCCATTCGTCTGGCAGATCATAGTGAATCCAGGGGCAGAGGGGCACCAAAAGAGCCGTTCAGTGCACAGATTTTTCCGGCAAAATCGCTGGCGGACTTCAGGCTTTCGGTTAGTCCAGCCCCGGACAACTGTTGTAGCAGGAAAGCGGTGATAAATGCATCTCCTGCCCCGAGGGTGTCCACCGGAATCAGTGGCTGAGGTGGCTGCTGCAGCCAGTGCTCACCATCAAACAGCAGCGCGCCCTTAGCACCACGAGTGGCGACCACTACCGGGCATCCCTGACGATGGACTTCGGTCAGCAATTTTGCGATGGCTTCATCATCATGCTCCGCGCATGAGAAAAAGGCGAAATCCAGCCAGCGACACAACGGCAGTACCTGATGCAGGTCGAAATCATCTGAAAAATCGTAAGATAATTTTCCGGGGAGTGCAGCCAACTGAGGCAGCAGATGATCCATATAGCTGTAGGCACTGGTGTGCATCAGGTCAAACTGTTCCAGCCAGTCGGCAGACTGCAGGATAAAATCCATAGCAATATAACGACGCAATCCGCCCTGATTTGAATCAAGAAAGATACGTTCACCGTCGACCGATGTCAGGTTGGCATGGCCCGTTTCACCTTCTGCCTGTAAACAATGGCTGATATCCACCTGTCGACGAGTCAGCACCTGTTGCAGATGTTGGGCCTGCAAATCATTGCCAAAAATCCCCAGGTAGGCAGAGTCTGCTGCCAGCATGGCCGCATACACACTGAAATTCAGCGCATTGCCGCCGGGGTAGCCCATTCCGGTATGACAATAGCGATCGATAACATTGTCGCCGACACCCAATACTTTCATTGACACTCCTCAATAATGGGTTTTACCCATATACCGCCGGGTTTCCAACGGATGCTGGCGGATGTCGGCCAGTGCTGCCCGATAGCCACACATGACGCTGTAAAATAACACCGGGTTGAAATAATCAACCACTGCGGGATCAATCGCCGACAGCCCCAGGGCCCGTGCATCAACCACTTCAATTTTTTCGGCGTAACGCGGTAAAAATTCGGTGACCCGTAAATCAAGTGCCCGGGTCTGTCCTTCGTTCACCATGACAATCCAGGGCGTCTGCGCATCGGTGACTTCAAACGGACCATGAAAGTATTCGCCGCTGTGTATACTGGCAGCATTCAGCCATTGCATTTCCATTAAAGAACAGATGGCAAAACCATAAGCATGGCCATAAGAGGCACCGCTGGACAGGATATAAAACAGCTTCTCGTGCTGATAACGCCGGGCAAAGCTCAGGCAGGCCGTCTGATTTTTCTCACAGGCGGCAGCAATGATGGCATCTATCTGTTCCAGTCCCTGCATAAAGGCATCATAACCTTTATAACCTTCCGTTTGTTGCAGGGCTTCCACACAGTAGCAGAGGATCTGAGCCATAGGATTATTGATGACCTGGCTGTCGTCACCCCATTCGTAGAGCACATTACTGTCTGACCATTTGAGTAATTCTGCCTCAGGGTTGTGCGTTAGCGTAATGGTAATACTTCCGTTCTGTTTCGCCAGCCGGGCGGCCGCCACCGATTCCGGGGTATTACCGCCATGTGAGCAGATGATAGTTAACGTCTGAGAACCCAGCGTTTTGGGCGGCGCATGAACAAATTCATTGGCTGTCATCATGTAACTGCGGAGGTGAATGGATTCACGATTTAAAAAATAGTGAGCCGGATACATATCGACCAGCGAGCCGCCGCAGGCCACTAAAGCTATCTGCTTCAGAGGGCGGTCGTCAGGAAAATGTTGCCCGAGTAGGGCGTTAATCACAGTGGCTGGTTTCATAGGTTAATCACCATAAATATTGAAATTGAAGTATTTTTTCGCGATACGCTCATAGGTTCCATCTGCACGGATTGCACGGATGGCATTATTCAGTTGCGTCTGCAGTGCGGTGTCATTTTTGCGAATACCGATGCCGGTTCCGGGGCCAAAGATGGCGTCATCCCTGATTTGACGAATACGGGTAAATGCTTTGCCCTGTGGCTGATTTAGCAGGGTCTGGCTGATCACACTGGAGTCATCCAGCGTGGCATCTAATCGTCCAGCCACCAGATCGGCATAAACCGAGTTAGCATCCGGGTAAGCAATGACATCCACCCCGGCCGGGCGCCAGTAGGTATTGGCATAGGTTTCGAATACCGAACCCTGCTGCACACCAACACGTTTTCCTTTCAGTGTGGCGGGATTATCGGTAATGCTTCCCCCTTTTGCGGCGACCAGCCAGGCGGGGGTATTAAAAAGTTTGTCACTGAAATTAATCGATTTCTCTCTTTCCGGAGTGATGGAGAGTGAAGAAATAATGGCATCGAATTTCCGGGCCTGAAGTGCCGGGATCAGGCCGTCAAAACTATTTTCTACCCAGACACATTTCCTCTGGAGCTGCTGGCAAATGGCATTGCCCAGATCAATATCAAACCCTTGCAGATGACCACTGGCATCTTTGCTTTCAAAGGGAGGGAAGGTCGCGTCGACGCCCAACCTCAGTTCAGATGCTGTACTGAAGGCAGAGGTGGATGTCAGGCAGGCAATACTCAGAGCAATAACGGAAAATAATCTTTTCATTTTTAGCTCCATAAAGTGAACCATAAAAAGTACCATGTGGTTATATTATTTCACCGGATAAGATGCAATTAAATTTTATAAAATATTAAAATATAAGGAATTAATATGAATCGTGGTCTGGATTGGGTGAGCGCAGAGGGTGCCGGGATGGCCAAAAAAAGGGTTGCAACAGAGGGAATTAAATCAGACCATGGGGGGCCGTTTAACCTTCAGACAGATACTGAAAACAGACCATGATGACCCCACAGAATTCCCCGCGTCGGCTCAGAAAAAGTTATCTCGATGCCAGAGAAAAAATTCATGCCTTGCTATCCGGGACCGAATTTAACCCGGGAGACCAGATCCCCGCCGAACGCGAACTGGCGGAACTCATCGGTGTCAGTCGCGCAACGCTGCGTAAGCTGATAACAGAGTTAGTTGACCAGGGGGTGCTCGAACGACGAGGCAATCAGGGAACATGGCTGAAGAATATTATGTTTGAGCGGCCACTCATTCAGCCGGTAATCCAGGGGATAAGTCAGATAGCCACCGTTAATGGCGCCTCCGCAGGCAGCCGGTTACTTTACTTCCAACAGATTCCCGCCAGTCAGGGCATGGCCAGAATCCTGCATATTCCGCTGACTGCACCGGTCATTATGCTGAAACGACTGAGAATGGCGGATGGGGTGCCCTTTTGTATCGAAACCAGTTATCTGCCTGCAGAGCGGGTGCCTGGTCTGACGGCAGAGATACTGGAACAACATGGGTCACTGTATCGCTTGCTGACCGGGCACTACGGCGTCACTATTGCGGCGGATGAAGGTACGATTCGGGCCGGCAAGATGAACGAGGAAGAGTTGTCATTATTACAGGCTCCGCCCGATTCGCCTGCGCTGATTTATAAAGGCGTAATCAGCGATTCTGCAGGGGTTCCGCTGGAGTATCTGGTATCCGTCAATCATCCTGATAAGGTCGCTTTCCGGATTCACCAGCCGCTGACTGATATCAACGCTTAGCCAGTCGCGGGCTGGTGATGCTCAGGCCGTTTACTCCGGTAAATGGCAACGAACCGCATGCCCGTCAGACAGGTTACGCAACGGCTGCGGTTGCCTGCACTGAGCGCTGGCATACGGGCAGCGTTCCCTGAAATAGCATCCTTCCGGCAGGTGACGGTTACCCGGGAGTTCGCTGTTATCCGGTACGCCTTCCAGACTTGCGCCAATGCGTGGCACAGAATCCATCAGCAGCCGGGTGTAGGGGTGTTGCGGGGAATCCAGCACCTGAGCCGCCTCGCCAATTTCGACGATCTGTCCCAGGTACATCACCGCGACCCGGTCACTCATATGGCGAACCACCGACACATTGTGGGAAATCAGGACGTAGGTGAGATTCCGTTGTTGTTGCAGTTCAACCAGCAAATTCAGAATCTGTGCCTGTACCGAAATATCCAGCGCGGAAGTGGGTTCATCCAGCACCATAATGTCAGGCTGGCCTGAAAGGGCGCGTGCGATGGCAATGCGTTGCCGTTGACCGCCGGAGAAAGCGTGCGGCGGCCGGTCCAGATACTCGGGACGTATTCCCACTTTTTCCGCCAGTTCGCTGGCCAGGGCCCGGCGCTGTTTTTCAGAACTGTGAGACTGTATCCACACCGGTTCGGTTATGGTTCGCCAGACCGGCAGCCTTGGATCTAACGAGGACAGTGGATCCTGAAATACCATCTGCATTCCCCGCCCCAGCCAGGAGTTTGGGGTTCGGGTGAGTTCTACCGTGCCGGAGCTTGGCTTTAGCATGCCCATCAGCAATTTTGCCAGGGTACTTTTCCCACATCCTGACTCACCGACAATCCCTAAGGTTTCGCCACGCCGGATCTGCATATCCAGTCCGTTAAGGGCGTGCACAAATTCTGTCGCTTTTCCCCGCCAGTTGGTTTTGGCCGGAAAATTAACCTGTACGTTACTGAGTGCTAATAAGGTATCAGACATGAGGGTTCTCCGGTTGAGGATACCAGCAGGCAACCTGTCTGGCAGGTGATGTCTGAGGCTGTAATGCCGGAATCGAACCGCAGGCGGTACCGGCGGCAAAACAGCGCTCGCGGAAAGCACAGCCAGACGGTAGTTTAGCCAGGTTGGGGACCGTCCCGGGAATAGAGGTCAGTTCCGCCCGGGGAGTGCTGCCTTCCGGTGAACAACTCAGTAACCCGGCAGAATAGGGGTGAGCAGGGGTACTGAGCAGGGGAGCGGTCGGGCCGCTTTCTATCACTGAACCGGCATACATCACATACAGCCGGTCACAGACCTGAGAGACCACCGCCATATCATGGCTGATAAACAGCACGGCGGTTCCGGTGGCTGTAGCTTTTTGTTTGAGTAAACGCAGTACCTGGCGCTGAACTGTGACGTCCAGTGCCGTGGTGGGTTCATCGGCAATCAGCAGTTCAGGATCGCAGGAGAAGGCCAGAGCTATCATCACCCGCTGACGCATCCCGCCGGATAATTCAAACGGGTAACGTTGCATAACGGTTGTCGGGTCTGCAATCTGCATATCACTTAACAATTCTATCGCCCGTTCCCGCGCCTGTTTCCGGTTCAGGGGGCGGTGCTGGCGGATAACGTCTTCCATCTGCCGACCGATACGTCGTGTCGGATTGAGGGCGGTCATCGGTTCCTGAAATATCATGGCGACTTTATTGCCACGCAGTTTACGCATTCCTGTTTCACTGGCGCGCAGCACATCAGTCCCCAGCAGTTCTATACTGCCACTGTGAACCCGGTAGCTGTTTTGTGGGATCAGCCGCATAGACAGCATGGCTGTCACTGATTTTCCTGAACCGGACTCACCGACCACACCGACAATTTCTCCGGCATTAATATGCAATGACACATTATTGAGTACACTGACTTCGCCCTGATAAACGGGAAAACTCAGCCGCAGATTTTCGATGGTTAACACTCTGTGATTCATTAATTCCGTCCTCCGGATTTAGGATCAAGCAGATCCTGAATTCCGTCGCCAAACAGATTGAAGCCGATGGCGGTAATCAGAATCGCGGCGCCCGGGAAGGTACAATACCACCACTGGTCAAGCACATAATTACGGCCTACGGCCACCATCGCCCCCCATTCCGCCGTGGGTTGCTGGGCTCCCAGACCAATAAATCCTAATGTTGCGGCCATCAGAATGGCGCTGCCAATATCCAGCGAGGCCTGAACTACCAACGGGGGCAAAGCATTGCGCAGAATATGCCAGCTGATCAGATGCCAGCGGGAAGCGCCAAAGGTTTTCGATGCTTCGACGAAGGTATGCTGCCTGACAATCAGTGTCTGACCCCGCGCCAGCCGGACATAAAATGGAATTCGGACAATTGCGATTGCCAGCATGGCATTGAACAGGCTTGGACCCAGGGCTGCCGCCAGCGCCATCGTCAGTACCAGCGACGGAATGGATAACATAATATCCATCAGCCGCATAATCAGCGCATCGCCGCGTCCTCCCAGTACGCCGGACAAACAGCCAAGCAGTGACCCGCTTATCCCGGCAATCAATACCACGGCCAGCCCGGCGGCCACGGACTGCTGGGCGCCGGCAATCACCCGGCTAAACAGATCACGTCCTACTTCATCGGTGCCGAACCAGTGTGCACTGCCGGGTGGCTGCAACCTGGCCGCCAGGTTAATGGCATCGGGATCCTGAGGAACGATCCACGGCCCAAAAATCATCAGTAACAACATGATGGCAATAATCGCGCCGCCGACCAGGGTCAGCGGACTTCTGCTGATAAGCCAGAATCGTCGTCTCCAGACGCCATTACGCCGGCACGGGCTTTTGATGGCGACTGACGGGCCGGATACGGTCATTTCTCTGCTCCCCGACCCATACGCGGGTCAATCCATAGATACAACAGGTCGACCAGCAGGTTGACCAGCACATAAGCAAACGAGACGACAATCGCAAAGCCCATTACCGCCGGAAAATCCAGCGCCTGAATAGAACTGACGACATAAGCCCCCATCCCGGGCCAGGCGAACACGGTTTCGGTCAGCACCGCACCGTACAACAAATCCCCCAGCGCCAGTCCCAGTACGGTCACCGAAGGGATCAACGCATTAGGTAAGGCATAACGCACCACCACGCTAAACTGGCTCAGGCCACTGGCCCGTGCGGTACGGATATAATCTTCACTCAGTTGTTCGAGCATGGCGGAACGGATCTGCCGCGCGACGATACCGAGATGCACAAAAGCCAGAGTCGTGGCCGGTAAAATCAAATGTTGCAGCGCATTGACGAACACGTCCATATCGCCGCTAATCAGTGAGTCAATCAGGTAAAAACCGGTGACCCTGTGCGGTGGATCTAACCAGTCATCCAGCCGGCCCCCTCCGGGCAGCAGATTCAGTTTGCCGTAGAACAACACAATCACTCCTAGTCCCAGCCAGAAGGCGGGGGTGGAAATGCCGGTCAGGGCAAGCAACCGCACCAGATGGTCCAGCCAGCGATTTTTATACACGGCAGACAGCACTCCTAACGGAATACCCACCAGCAGGGCGATGAACAACGCACAACAGGCCAGTTCCAGCGTGGCCGGAAAATAGGTTTTTAGATCTTCCAGCACCGGTCGTCCGGTACGGATTGAGGTCCCGAGATCACCGTGCAGCAGTTGCTCCACGTATCTGAGAAACTGTTGCCAGAGCGGCAGGTTCAGCCCCAGCTGTTCACGGATATGCTGAACGATTTCGTCACTGGCGCGATCCCCTGCCAGCAGACGGGCTGGGTCGCCCGGAATAAGATGCGAGATAATAAAGGTAATCACGCACACCCCGGCGACAACCAGCAGTAACCCCCAGCTCCGTTGTCTGATTAAACTCCAGAAATTCATCATTGCTTCCTTAGCGGGGCCGAAGCCGGCCCCGAACCATCAGGACGAATTGCTTAAGATTTTTTTATTTACTCATCTCTGCAATATTAAAAATTTGTTCCAGCATCGGGTTGAATACGTAGCCTTTTACCGATTTGTTCATACCAACCTGATAGTTTTTCTGGAACAGGTAAACGTAGGCCGCATCAGCAATCACCGTTTTTTCCGCCTGCTGGTAGAGCGCGGTACGTTTTGCCTGGTCAGAGGTTGCCACTGCCTGTTTTAGCAGCGCATCCACCTGTGGATTGGAATAAAACGAACGGTTGCCAGGCAGGCCCTTTTTATCGGATTCGAACCAGTAGTTCATAAACATATAGGGGTCAGCAAAGTCCGGGCTCCAGTTACCAATGGCGATATCGTAGTCACCTTTACCAATACGATCGCGCATGGTGGCATTGGCCAGTTTTTCCAGCTTCACGTCGATACCCAGTTTTTTCAGGTTTGCCTGCATGGATAAAGCGATAGGCTCCCAGTTCGGATCATTGTCGGAATAAAGGAATGACAGGCTGGCCGGTTTATCGGAGACTTTGGCCATCTCTGCTTTGGCCTTAGTCAGATCCAGAGAGTACTGCATCGCACTGGCATCATAACCCCACATCCCTTCCGGGATAGGGCCCCGCATCTGTTTGCCATTGCCACCGAGAATACCGGAAACCATGCCCTGATAGTCGGTAGCCCAGGAGATGGCGCGGCGTAAATCCGGCTGATTTAACGGGGCTTTGCTGTTATTGAGATAGAGATAGGTCACCCGCAAGGCAGGGTAGTCATACACCGCCACCTCATTTTGCTTCTTCAGTGCGGCAAACTGATCCACCGGCAATGAGTCGGCAACATCAATATCGCCTTTCTCCAGTTGCAGACGACGGGCGGCGCTTTCACTGATGATTTTCACTGCAACCCGTTTAAAGGCAGGTTTCGGTCCGGCAAAATGTGGGTTAGGGACTAATACCAACTGCTGACCTTTCTGCCAGCGTTGCAGCATATAGGCTCCGGAACCGGCGGTATGTTCTGCCAGGTAGCCACGGGCATCATCGGCGGCATTAGCTTTCAGGACCGCCGGGTTAATGACTGAAGCACCGTCGTTGGCCAGGGTGAACAGGAAGGGGGCAAATGGGGCAGGCAGAGTAAACTGCACCGTCTGCGGATCCAGGGCTTCCACTTTCAGCCCGTCAGGGAAGGCTTCCGAAGGACCTTGTTTTAGTCGCATCAGGCGATCAAAGGACAGTTTAACGGCTTCGGCGGTCACCGGGGTCCCGTCATCAAACTCCTCCCCTTTACGTAAAGTAAAGGTCCAGACCTTACCATCTGCTGAACTCTTCCAGCTTTGTGCCAGGTCACCTTCGACATCGGTCGCTCCTTTGCCATTTTCGGTTTTATATTTTACCAGCCGCTGATAGGCCGGGTAGGTGACGGTCCAGTCGTTGTTATCAATAGTGACTGCCGGGTCGAGCGTCTGAGGATCGGCGGCTTTACCGATCACCAACATATTTTTTGGCACTGCGGCCAGAACCGGCGCAGTCGCTGAGGTGATGATAGCGGCGATAAGCAGAGGCAATACGCCCCCGGTAGCGGTGAACTTAATTTTCATGGAAATACTCCGTCAGTCTGTGCCGGGCTAATACAAGGGAAAACATCATCGATAAGCGGATAGGCCGCCGCTCCCGGTAATTCGAAATGCCACCATTCAGTGGCTATTCCGGTAAATCCCCCGCCGAACATGATGGCGTTGAGCAGCAGGCGATTACGCTGGAATCTCTGGCTAAGTGCCGGATGGTAAGGGTGAGACAGTTCATTCATTTCGTCGAAGCCGGTTCCCATATCGAGAATCTGCCCGCTGTCATCCACCAGGGTGACATCGATGGCCGTGCCACGGCTGTGATTTGAACCCTGTGACAGGGGTACCACATAGTCCTGATTCGGGCAGGCATTCCACAGCAGTTGCTGGGCCTGTTGTGGCCGATAGGCATCCAGTACCAGAATTCTGAAGCCTGACAGCTCAGCGATATTGATGCTGCGGGACAGCGCTGCGGCAGCTTCCGGATGCAGCAGACACTGCGAACTACTGTAAATCGGCTGATGGGTAATATTATCGGCGGTGGCATATTTCATATCGATCAGCAGTTGCGGAAATTGCTCTGCAATATCGACAAGTTGTGTTTCCTGAGTCATCTAAAAGTCCCTGAGAGGTTAGCGTTCGAACTGACCAAATTCCTGCTGCAAACGGCGGTTGCGGGCAAGCCGGTCTGAAATACCCGGCCCGATTTGTCCGACCACTGCCGACAGCAGAAGATTAAACAGGCAGCTTATGGGGGCCAGAGAGTCCCAGAAGTTGCCGGTATCGGTTTTTACCTGCAGAAGATCGACGCTGTAATCCCGCGCCCACGGGCACCAGATATCGGTAACCAGCGCGGTCGGAACACCAGACCTTGAAGCGACCTCACAAAACTGGCGGGCGGCCGCAGAATAAGCGCGGGTGTCGGTCAGAATCACATACGGATTTTTATATTCAGAATTCAGCGATTCCAGCCAGCTACCGGAACTGCCATCGGCATAACTGACGCGGGGTCGCAGGTATTCCAGGTGGCTGAAGAAGGTATGGGCAAGACCCCGGGTGGACTGCACCCCTAACACGATGACTGCATCGGCAGTGGCGATCTGCTGGCTGACGCGGCTAAAGATTTCAGACTGCGCCAGCTGATAAACATATTTAATCGCATCCAGCTCCATTTGTAATGACTGGCTGGCGCGGTCCGGCAATGACTTCTGTTGTTCCCAGGAGTCCAGCCTGTCGATCACTCCCCAGGGTTTGTAGGAGGTTTGCGGAACTTCACGCAGAATGTTTTTTACATCCTCCAGGTTTCTGAATCCCAGTTTTCTCAGATACCGCCCAACGGTGATGCCACTGGTGCCGGTGGCACGGGCGATACTATCGGCCGTTTCATACGGGATCTGTTCGCGATTGCTGAGCAGCCAGGCACTGATCCGCTTATCGCTCGGCGTCTGATGGCTGAAAGCCTCTTCGATCGTTTTGAAAAATCCGGAGCTGGTATTCATTACAGGCCCAATGTTAGTTAGCTGTCATTTGGTGACGCTCTGTCACTCCGCTAACAAAGCAGGATATATGCCAGTTTTAATAAAATAATTAAAATTATTTAAAATCATAAGGATAGGTTTTTTCTGTCGGGTGGGAACAGAGGGCAGGTCAGGAGAAAAGGCATGCTTCGGTGCAACTGAATCAAGGTAGTGCAGTGGGAATGTATAAAAACGGACAGCAAGGAGGGGAAAATGCACAGGATAACCCGCCCTGTTACCAGGACAGGGCAGGCAGGTATCAGACGATGTCAGAGAATATCATCCACCACACCACCATCCACCCGTAATGCGGCACCGGAGGTGGCCGATGCCTGCTTAGAACAGATATAGACCACCATGCTGGCGACTTCATCGACGCTTGCCGGCCGTTGGATCACCGACGAAGGGCGGTTAGCCATGACAAATTCTTTGCCAAACTCTTCAATAGTTTTACCGGTACGCTGTGCCTCTTCCGCCAGCATATCGTGAAAACCTTCAGACAATGTCGGTCCGGGCAGGACGCTGTTCACCGTGACACCGCTGCCGGCCACCCGTTTCGCCAGACCCCGGGACAGTGCCAGTTGCGCCGTTTTACTGACCCCATAATGGATCATGTCAGCAGGGATGTTGCGTGCGGATTCAGATGATATAAATACCACCCGGCCCCACTGATTCGCGGTCATTGCCGGCAGATAATGGCGGGACAGACGCACCCCGGACATCACGTTGGTCTGCCAGTAACTTTCCCACAGTGCATCATCGGTCTTAAAAAAATCCTGAGGGCCGTAGATCCCGGCATTATTCACCAGAATATCGGTGTGTGGCAGTGCTGCAGTCAGTTGTTCCACACCTTCGGGCTGGCTTAAGTCTGCAGCAATACCCCGCAGTTTTGCTGACGGCAGCCGGGACTGAATGTCGGCAATGGCCTGTTGCACCCGCTGTTCGCTGCGGCCATTAATCACCACTTCGGCGCCACTTTCGGCCAGCCCCCGGGCGATGGCGAAACCAATACCGCCGGTAGAGGCGGTGACCAGAGCAGTTTTTCCTGAAAGATCAATGTTCATTGGCTGTTCCTCTGAGTATTGATGGCATCGGGAACCTTCATCCTGGCAGGATGCAGTAAAATGACTTAACAAAAAGCAGCACTGACCGGTAAAAATTGCGGCAGTGCGTTAGCCTTTTTGCAGAGTAAATAGCGTGATTTCTGAGGGATGTCCGAGCCGCAAGGCAAAGCCATTCCACAGTCCGGAGCCGTTACTGACATACAGCAGCATTCGGCCCAACCGGTATTCGCCGGAATAAAATCCATGATTGGCTCGCTTCACCAGTAAATCCAGCCCTGGCACCATTCCGCCATGGGTATGCCCGGACAGTTGCAGATCTACCCCGGCCTCCGCATTCTGTCTGGCATTGACCGGCCGGTGATCCATCAGAATCACTGTATCCTCTGCCGTGACTCCCTGCAGTGCTTCATCTAATGAGGGGCCAGGTTTTGAAAAACGCAGGGCCGCTTCATCGGTGACACCTGCCACCACAATACTGTCACTGCCGCGGAAGATTCGTACCGACTGGTTCTGCAGTTCCTGCATTCCCAGCGATGCGACCTCTTTCATCCATCCATCGAAGTCGACGTAATATTCGTGATTGCCGGGAATAGCGAGAACGCCATCTTTAGCCCTTAACGCTTTCAACGGGGCGACGTCCTGACGTCGGTTCTCGACGGTACCATCGGCAATGTCTCCTGTCATGGTAATTAAATCGGCGTTCAGGGCATTAGTCCGCTGTACCACCTGTGTCATCCACCGGCTGCGCAGCAGGGAACTGGCGTGCAGGTCTGTCAGTTGTACCAGACGATAGCCTTCAAAGGCTGCCGGCAGGTGGGCGATTTTCACGGTCACCTTTTTTACTGCCGGCACCTTCACCGCCTGCCAGGCGGCATAACCGGCCACCACCAGCGAAATCAGCAATAACACTCCGTTGATTTGTTGGGTGCGTAACAGCGGGTGTCCCGCCAGCCAGGCAACCAGACTGCACAATGCCTGAATCGCCAACAGCAGAGTAAACAGAATTTCTGCGCCAAATAGTGCATTGATGGCCACCATCACCGGTTGTGGAAATTCCGGCGAAAACATATTGCCAAACAGCCGGCGGTAGATCAGATGGCATTCCGCAATCAGTAGGACAAAGACAAAAATTAAAACTCTGAGGGTGGCAGGAAGTGGCAGATGTAAGATAAAACGCCAGCCAATCACCAGCGCCATTATCGGGGTAATGAAAGAAAGCACGGCTGCTCCTGTAAAAATGCCTGACATCTGTTCATAGTAGCATGCCCTTCCATAACAGGGACAAAACCGCAGACTGAGATCCCCCAATCGGTTAACTCATGTTCCTGATTCCGTGATGGCGTTTCCGCGAATCCCCTGTTTGTTTTCAGGGACCTGTTGGGTAATTTTTAAACATAACTTTGATCCCGGCAGGGATTGGCGATCGGCCGGTAAGTTACAATCCTGTGAAATTCCTGCGTAATCGCAGCAGTTTATACCTATTTGTCTTCACAGTGGCCTGCCGGCAGGCAGAGTCCGGCAACAGCGAGAATATTAGTAATGAATAAAGTGACAGGAATACAGCGATTGTGTATTGCCCTGATGGCGGGGTTAGGGTGTCTGACCCTGATGCCACTTGCCTATGGCGCGTCTGAGGACGCTGCCGCACAGTTATGGGAATACCGGGACAACAACCCCGGGCAGCTAAAAGTTGCAGTGGAACAACAACAATTATTAACCGGAGAAACGGTGTCGCCGGTGGTGGGGCCGGCAGATGCCCCTGTGACTTTGGTAGTGTTTTTTGACTATCAGTGTATGTATTGTGGCCGGTTGCAAAATGAAATCAGCGAAGTGACCCGTAATAATCCTCAACTTCGGGTGGTATTTAAGGACTGGCCAATTTTTGCCAGCCGCTGGCCTGCCTCGTTGGCTGCCGCCAAAACCGGGTTGCAAATCTGGCGTCAGAAAGGGAACGATGCCTATATGCAATATCACCAGGCGGTGTTTTCTTCCGGGAAAACCGAGGGCACTCTGACAGACAATGATATCCGGGTGGCCGCACAAGCCACAGGATTTGCCGGGCAAATAGCACCGGTTGTGGATAAGGAACTGGAGTCAGTGAACAGCCTGGCATTGAAGCTGGGATTTGGCGGGACCCCGGCGATGGTCGTGATGCCTTCCGGCGGTAATGCGCAAGCAGACCAGGTCACAGTTATTCCCGGATATGTCTCCGCAGATATTATTCGGGCAGCGATTAATAAAGCGCAGGAATAAAGCGGGACAGGATAATAATCTGCTGGCTGCCGGGTAAATATGAGTTTACCCGGCGGAGATATTATTTTCTTATTTCATTTTACTGATTATTGTTTCTGAAATTCTGAATGAACCGGTATAGACTGATTATCAGAATTTATTTTTTCATTTAATGCGCTATTCATCTTTACGTTTGATTTTTACTTTGCTGCTACATCTTTGTCGATTTTGTTTTACTTAATGACGGCTTGCTGATTATTTTTTCAGGTTTTGGGAGTCCGCCGGTAATAAGTGGTGCGGGCAACCGGGGCGATAACTATCACCGGTAAAATCATAAGAGTAAATGTAGCGAAAAGTGAATGTGGTTACAAATCCACTCCGCAGAATTCATCAGGGTACGCTATTATCCGTTATTTTTAGGTGAATCCTGTTCAAGGGAGTCTCCGGCCATCCGGGTTTTTTCTTTCGGTAAATCCCCTGAATATCCCCACGTCAGACACTTGCTGTATTATACACCCGTAATATCTGGCTATTAACATAATTCTTAGTTGTTCATATTTATTATCAAAAGCTTGATGTTTTATGTGAGACATCGGCCAGCCAATTCATGTAGGTTATTTTATTTCTGCTATCAGGTAAGCGGTAAATTCAGCTTTCCCGTAAATAATAACACCTGATTATTATCATGCCTGAATGCAGGATTATCACGAAAAAGCTTATTCCTGGCGGTATTTTCGGACATATCCGGCCGTTTCAGAGACCGCCTGTGACTGGTTTCTTTTTGCAATGATGCTTCACGAAATCTTTACAACAGACGTCAAATTTACTTTTTTCTGATGGCATATCATGAAAAAAATCAGGTCATTTTCTTTTTCCCTGTCCATGTTGAGATAAATTATGAGATTGAAATTTCTTTCTGTCAGTGCGGTATTTTTACTGACAGCCTGTGACCAGGGGGCTTCACAGCCAGCTTCATCGGCACCACCCGAGGTTGGTACGATCACCCTGAAAAGTGAGCCAGTGACTTTATTTACCCGGTTACCGGGCCGGACAGATGCCGTGAAAACCGCGGAAGTCAGACCCCAGGTCAGTGGTGTCATTCAAAAAATCCTGTTTACCGAAGGGGGCGAAGTTAAGCAGGGCCAGCCTTTGTATCAGATTGACCCGGCGACTTACCAGGCGGCTTATGATAAAGCCCTGGCTACCTGGCAAAATGATGAGATGCTCAGCAAACGTTATCAGCCGCTGGCCGCCGCCCATGCAGTCAGCCAGCAAACATATCAGGATGCTGTAGCCGCCGAACGTGAGGCGAAGGCTGATCTGGAAACGGCCCGTGTTAACCTGAATTACACTCAGGTCAGAGCACCGTTCTCCGGCCATATCAGTCGTTCGTTGTATACCGAAGGTGCCCTGGTCACAAACGGCCAGACCGATTATCTGGCCACTATCCAACAACTCAATCCGATTTACGTGGATGTGAGTGAATCCTCTGCCGATCTGCTGCGTCTGCGCCGTGCTCAGGCGGAAGGCAAACTGGAGAAAGTGGGAGATAACGAAGCGGCAGTTCGTCTGCAACTGGAAGATGGCAGCGAATATCCTCTGGAAGGCAAGCTGGCCTTCTCTGAAGTTAACGTCAATGAGGCCACCGGCACCGTCGTGCTGAGGGCTGTCTTCCCGAACCCACATGATGAGTTATTACCCGGTATGTTTGTGCATGCCAGCCTGCCACAGGCCATCCAGCAACAGGGGATTTTGGTGCCTCAGGAATCCATCATGCATGATGACAAAGGGCTGCCTTATGTTTATCTGGTGCAGAAGGATGGCACCGTGGCTCAGCAGAGTGTGACTACCGGCGAGATGATTGGTGAGAAATGGCTGATCACTCAGGGGTTATCTGCCGGGCAGCAGGTGATTGTCAACGGGTTGCAGAGTGTACACGTCGGCGGCAAAGTCAAAACGGTGGCAGCGGATACCAATGACACTCCGGTGGCGGGCAAAGTCAATCTGTCGATGACTGATGCTGCGGCACAATAAGGAGGCCTGATGTCTAAGTTCTTTATTGAACGGCCTGTCTTCGCCTGGGTCATTGCGATTATCGTCATGCTGGTGGGGGCGATTTCTACGCTCAATCTGCCGGTTAACCAGTATCCGAATATTGCTGCTCCGGCGATATCAGTATCGGTGACTTACCCGGGTGCCAGCGCCGAAACCACCCAGAACACTGTCGTTCAGGTTATTGAGCAGCAGCTAAACGGTCTGGATGGTTTACGTTATCTGGAATCGACGACCAGCAGTGATGGTAGCGCCCAGATTATCGCCACCTTTAATCAGGGAACCAATCCCGATATCGCTCAGGTGCAGGTACAGGACCGTGTGTCGCTGGCCGAATCGCAGTTACCGAGCAGCGTAACGGATCAGGGTATCCGTATCCGTAAGTATCAGAAAAACTACATGATGGTGGTTGGTCTGATTTCCAAAGACGGCAAGCTGAGTAATGGTGACCTGGCGGACCTGCTGGTGTCTAAACTGGAAGACCCGATTTCCCGGACCCCCGGGGTGGGTGACTTTATGGTGATGGGGGCCGAATATGCGATGCGTATCTGGCTGGACCCGGCCAAACTGTATAAATACAACCTGATTCCCAGCGATGTCAGCACCGCGATAGACAACCAGAACGTGCAGGTCTCGGCGGGACAGTTAGGAGGTTTACCGACCATTCCCGGCGCTAAAACTCAGGCCACTATTCTTGGTAAGTCCCGTTTTACCACGGTGGACCAGTTCCGGAATGTGCTGCTGAAAGTCAATTCTGACGGTTCGCAAATCCGCCTGAAAGACGTGGCTAATGTGTCGTTAGGTCCGCAGGCCTATACCATTAACGCCACACTGAATGGTATGCCTTCCGCCGGTATTGCGATTGAACTGGCGACCGGAGCCAATGAGCTGGATACCTCGAAAGCGGTACAACAAACGGTCGAGGGTCTGAAAAGTTCTCTGCCGGCGGGTGTCCAGGTGGTTTACCCATACACCACCGCTCCAGTAGTGAGTGCCTCGATCAACGATGTGGTACACACGCTGATTGAAGCGATTGTGCTGGTCTTCTTCGTGATGCTGATCTTCCTGCAGAACCTGCGCGCTACCATGATTACTACACTGGTGGTTCCGGTCGTACTGTTGGGGACTTTCGGTATCCTGGAAATCTTCGGCTACAGCATCAACACCCTGACGATGTTCGGTATGGTGCTGGCGATAGGCTTGCTGGTGGATGATGCCATCGTGGTGGTGGAAAACGTCGAGAGGGTCATGCATGAAGAGCACCTGGATCCGAAGGCCGCGACCATAAAATCGATGCAACAGATCCAGGGGGCACTGTTCGGGATTGCGCTGGTCCTGTCGGCGGTATTATTACCGATGGCCTTCTTCTCCGGATCGACCGGGGTCATTTACCGCCAGTTCTCCGTGACTATCGTTTCGGCGATGGGGCTGTCGGTGCTGATGGCGCTGATTTTTACCCCGGCGCTGTGTGCAACTATCCTGAAACCCACCGCGGCAGAAACCAAAACCCGTGGGCTGGCCGGCTGGTTCAACCGTAACTTTGAACGCGGGACTCTGCAGTACCGGCGTGGGGTGAACGGTATTTTGTCTCGCCGTGGTCTGTTTATGCTGGTCTACCTGATCATTGTCGGAGTGACTGGCTTCCTGTTTACCCGGGTGCCGACGACCTTCCTGCCTAACGAGGATCAGGGGCTGA
This sequence comes from Tatumella sp. UBA2305, assembly GCF_002345795.1. Taxonomy (NCBI): domain Bacteria; kingdom Pseudomonadati; phylum Pseudomonadota; class Gammaproteobacteria; order Enterobacterales; family Erwiniaceae; genus Tatumella; species Tatumella sp. UBA2305. Next base: position 11,259 of record NZ_DDVT01000021.1, on the reverse strand, counting down.
TGATGGTGCAGATGACGTTACCCGTCAACGCATCCGCGCAACGGACTCAGCAGGTGATTAACGATCTGAACGCTTATTTGCTTAAGGATGAAGGGGGTCTGGTCGGCAGTGTATTTGGGGTTAATGGCTTTAACTTTGCCGGTCGTGGTCAGAACAGTGGTATGGCCTTCGTATTGTTGAAAGACTGGAGCAAGCGCACCAAAGCCGGAGACAGTGTGTTCAATGTGGCCGCCAGGACGACCGCGCATTTCGCCAATTATAAAAATGCGAAGATTATCGCGATGGTTCCGCCTGCGGTACTGGAACTGGGTAATGCTACCGGGTTCGATATGTACCTGCAGGATACCGGCGCGCATAGTCACCTGCAGATGATGGCTGCGGCGAATAAGCTGATTGAACTGGCGAACAAAGATCCACGCCTTGCCGGTGTGCGCCTTAACGGTATGGAAGATGAGCCACAGTACCAGTTAATCATCGATGATGAACGTGCCAGCGCACTGGGGCTGAGTCTGACGGATATTAACAACACCATTTCCGTCGCCTGGGGCTCCAGCTATGTAGACCAGTTTATGTATCACGGACGGGTGAAAAAAGTCTATCTGATGGGGAAAGCGAGTTCCCGTGTCACGCCTGAAGACCTGAATAAGTGGTACTTCCGTAACAGTGCCGGCGATATGGTTCCGTGGTCTGCCTTCGGCAGTGGTAAATGGGTCAGTGGTTCTCCGCACTATGAACGGTTTAACGGTCTGCAGTCTGAAGAGATTCAGGGCTCTCCGGCACCCGGCTACAGTACGGGTGAGGCCATGAAAGCGATGGAGCAGATAGCGAAACAACTGCCGTCTGGTTTCCGTGTTCAGTGGTACGGCATCTCTTACGAGGAACAGGCTTCCGGTAACCAGACCTATGCGCTGTACGGGCTGTCTATCCTGGTGGTGTTCCTGTGCCTGGCGGCACTGTATGAGAGCTGGTCAATTCCGTTCTCAGTGATCCTGGTGGTCCCGTTAGGGGTACTGGGAACCATTGCCGCGGTGTTAATTCGCGGGCTGAGTAATGACGTATTCTTCCAGGTCGGTTTGCTGACGACCATCGGGCTGGCGGCGAAAAACGCCATCCTGATTGTGGAATTTGCGAAAGAAGCTCACGAACGGGAAGGTAAATCGTATATTGAGGCCGCAAAAGACGCTGCTCAGATGCGTATCCGGCCAATCATTATGACCTCAATGGCCTTTATTCTCGGGGTATTCCCACTCACTATTTCCGATGGTGCCGGTGCCGGTAGCCAGCATTCGATCGGTACAGCCGTTGTCGGGGGAATGCTGACCGCGACTTTCCTGGCAATCTTCTTTGTCCCTATGTTCTATGTTGTGGTGTCTCAATTTTTCTCTGGCAGGAAGAATAAACACCCTGTTGAGGTGAGTAAACATGATGATTAAACCCCTCTCATGGAAGCTGCTGCCGATGGTAGCCGCCCTGGGGCTGGCGGGCTGCTCTTTGCAGCCCAATTATCAACGCCCGGCCATGCCGGTAGATGCCAGTTACAACATGGCAACACCGGTAGGTAATGTGGCCGATTTGTCCTGGCAGCAATTCTTTACTGATCCGAAGTTGCAGAACCTGATCCAGCTGGCGCTGGATAACAACCGGGATCTGCGGGTAGCGGCGCTGAATGTGGAGGAGGCTCGTAATGAGGTCACCATCAACCGCGCCGCGTTAATGCCAACCATTACTGCCAGCGCTTCCTCTACCACCGAACATCTGCCGGCCGGGCTCTACAGCACTAAGAGTACCGGAGCGGTCACAGACCATGAACTGAATGCGGGACTGGGGGTATCTTCCTGGGAGCTGGACTTCTTCGGCCGTTTACGCAGCCTGAAAGATGAAGCTCAGGAAACTTATCTTTCGACAGCCGCCACTGAGCAGGCCACCCGTATTTCGTTGATTGCGGAAGTCGCGACCTCATGGTTGACGCTCTGTTCAGATAACGATTTATTGCATCTGGCACAGGAAACCGTGCAGAGCCAGCAGGATTCGTACCGTCTGACCAAAATGAGTTATGACGGCGGGGTCAGCAGTGATCAGGATCTGGCCGAAGCCGAAATGACACTGCGAAGTGCTCAGGCAGATGTGGCGAATTATACCCGCCAGGTACGTCAGGATGTGGATGCCCTGCGGTTGTTAGTGGGTACTGACCTGCCTCCAACCCTGTTGGCGGGGGCGACACTGAACAGTCACTGGAACTTCCCGCCGACCCCAGCCGGATTGCCTTCTGATTTGCTGACCCGTCGCCCGGATATTATTGCGGCAGAACATACCCTGAAAGCGGCCAATGCCAATATTGGTGCGGCCAGGGCTGCGTTCTTCCCAAGTATCAGCCTGACCGCCAGCGGCGGATCGACCAGTGGTTCATTAAGTCATCTTCTGGGGGGAGGTACCGGTGCCTGGGAATTCCTGCCAACTATCAGCCTGCCAATCTTTGACGGTGGTGTGAACCAGGCAAACCTGAATATCGCTAAACTGGAAAAACGGGTGGATATCGCCAACTACGAGAAAACCATCCAGACCGCATTCCAGGAAGTTAACGACCAACTGGCAGGCCAGGATACCTGGGCTAACCAGTTGCAGGCCGTCACTCAGGAAGCGGATGCCGGAGAGCGGGATTACCGTTATTCACAGCTGCGCTACCGGGAAGGAATTGATGACTATCTGGCCGTGCTGGTGGCCCAGCGTTCCTGGTATACCGCTCAGCAGTCACAGATTGCGGCACACCTGGGCATGCTGACGCAGAAAATCACCCTGTATAAAGTACTGGGTGGTGGCTGGACCCAAACCCGCCAGTAAGCGGAGTGCGGAGCTCAACGCCCCTTACTGCACTCTTAAGGCCTGACCTAAAGGACTGTTCCTTGCCGTCAGGCCTTACGTGCCCTGAGGTTAATTTTGGTCACCCCGGGCAACAGGGGATTATGCGGGTCAGGGGGCCCGGGTTATTTGGCCCGTTTTTCTATCGCACAGCAGACGGCAAAGGAACCTCCCACGGCCAGTACGACCGGGATCACCAGTGAGCTGTCCATGCGGGTAAATTCTGCGGCCAGTAACACCGTAGTCAGTGGCATCTGCATCGACGACGCCAGAAACGCGGCAGCACCGATCAGCGCTATCGACCCTTGATCAGCCGCTGGCAGAAATCCGGAGCACAGACTAAACAGAATACTGGCCAGCAAGGCACCCACCGTAAACCCCGGGGTCAGTACCCCACCTTCGGCACCGGCACGTAATACTCCCCAGACCAGCACCAGCTTAAACAGCAGCAGTAATACGGGCAGCATCCCCTGTAAATCACCGTGCAGGGCCAGCTGAGTCGGACCTTTACCGTTGCCCGGTAATTGTGGAAACCATACGGACAGCAGGCCGGTCAGGCCGAAGCTGACCAGACACAGCACCGGCATCTGCCAGTTGGTTTTAATACCTTTGCGGGCATGAGCGGTATAGCGACGAAACAGATGTGCGGCATAACCAAAAATCGGCGAAGTCACGATGGCCCAGACAATCAGCGTAGTACCGGCAGTGGGCGCAGAAAAATGATATTGCGAGCCAGTTCCCAGACCAAAGCTGGCGACCAGTGCCGCAACCGATGAAGTCACCATCGCAGGCAGCACGCAGTTCCAGCGAAAAGAGATCAGCAGGACTTCCAGGGTGAAAATCGCCCCGGCCAGTGGCACGTTATACACGGCGGCCAGACCAGCCCCGGCTCCGCAGGCGATAAGCACTTTGCTCTGTCCGGCATCCAGCTTCAGTCCCCGGGTGAGCGAAGTCGCCCCCAGAGCGCCAATTTCGCGCGGGGCGACTTCACGGCCCAACGGAGATCCCAGCGCGACAGTGATGATCTGCAACAGAGCATGGATAAAGGTGGTTATCCATGGCATTGGCCGACTGACATCTTTTACTGCCGCGTCCACTGATACCCGGGGTTTACCATAACGGGCCAGTAACCACCAGCCAATCCCCGCGATCAGCCCGCCGCAAAGAAGCGCAATGACCCGGCGTTCAGGGCTGGCGTCGCTGACACCCTGTAAAAAACTTTCGGCGCTGATAATAGCGTCCGGACTGTAACCAAAGGCCAGATGCTGAATGGCATGCAGTAACATCGCCAGCAGCATTCCCCCCACACCGGAAATGATCCCTGTCAGTACGACAGCTCCGGCGAATTTAACAGACTGTGTCATCCAGCTACCTTTTACCCGGGAAAATCATTGAGTGGTTGGGAGTATCGCAGCTTTAGCTTCAACCCGGAAACAACGACGGGGGTGAGTCCCGGCAAAATCTGAAAAAACAGTTGTTGTTCTAATGTATTTTGGCTTCGGACTGATAAATATCTCCCCGGGGTAAATTGTCTGAAATCACAGCTCACTGAGTGAGCCGGTCATACAGATAAATCTGCTTTTAGGGCGGTTGTCGGCAAAAATTTTGAACTACAGGAGGGAGGTGGCAGCAGAATTGACAAGGGAGCCACCCTGTTTCGGCGTGGTATTTTTACAAATATCAGCACAAATGTTATGGATAAGGTAAAAAAACAGTAATTCTGCGTAAGCACTCACTTTTCCAGTTCCCTCTGTTAGCTAAAAAACCTACCATGGAGTGCTGGCCATTATAGTTGCTGACCTAAATTGTTACATTATGGTACCTGAATTATTTATCCGCCAGTTTGTCTGAGTTACCGGACATAGCTCGATGTCTGCTTATGAATTGGTGGTAGTGGTATGAAAAAGAGTAAAGGGTTCCGGTTCAGCTTTTTGAATCCAAAGTATTTAATGTTGTGGCTGGGCATTGGCTTTCTGTGGTGTCTGGTGAAGCTCCCTTATCCGTTGTTGCTGGCACTCGGCAAACGGCTGGGTTCCTGGTCGCAGCCTTTTCTTAAACGGCGAAAATCTATCGCCAGCCAGAATATCCGGTTGTGCTTTCCCGGCATGAGTCAGCAGGATCAGGATATTTTTCTGCAACGAAATTTTGAGTCTCTGGGTCTCGGACTGATCGAAACCGGCATGGCGTGGTTTTGGTCCGACAAACGGATCCGCAAATGGTTTGATGTCGAAGGCCTGCAAAATCTGCGTGATGCCCAGTCCGGGCGCCGGGGGGTGATGTGTGTGGGTGTTCACTTTATGTCGCTGGAACTGGGCGGCAGGGTGATGGGAATTTGTCAGCCAATGATGGCCACCTACCGTCCACACAATAATCCGCTGATGGAGTGGGTACAGACCCGTGGCCGGTTACGTTCCAATAAAGAGATGATTGACCGCCGTGATTTGCGTGGCATGGTCGGAAAGTTAAAACAGGGCGAAGCCGTCTGGTTTGCCCCTGACCAGGACTATGGCAGTAAAGGCAGTTCATTCGTCCCGTTCTTCGGGGTGAATAATGTGGCGACCACCAACGGGACTTATGTGCTGTCACGACTGTCACATGCCGCGCTGCTGACCATTACCCTGGTGCGTAAACCTGACGGTAAAGGCTATAAGCTGCACATCGAAGCACCATTGCAGGATTTTCCCTCCAGCGAAATGATGGCTGCGGCTTATATGAACCGGGTGATCGAGAAAGAGATCATGCGTGCCCCTGAGCAGTACATGTGGGTCCATCGGCGATTTAAAACCCGACCGCTGGGTGAAGCCTCTCTGTATGTCTAATCTTCTTCCGGCAGAGCCATTTCTGCCGGAAACTGTTTTATCGCTCTGACCGGCGGCCGGAGATCGTTTCTGTGACCGCCAGTTGTCTCATATAGCGCCCCGGTGGTGCCCCCAGCAAGCGGCTAAACATGGTTGAAAAGCTGTTGGCTGACTGATATCCCAGCTCTGTCGCTACCCTGTGCAGAGGCTGTCCCTGGCTCAGCCTGTCTACCGCCGTAATGACCCGCAGGTGATCGCGCCAGCGGGTGAATGTCATGCCGGTTTCAGAACGGAATAATCGTGCCAGTGTCCGGCTACTGCAACCATGCTGCTCCGCCAGTTCAGGCAGGGTTTGCTCATTCCCCGGGTTCTGCTTCAGATACCAGGTGACTTGTTGTAATCGCCGGTCCTGCCCCTGGGGAATAAACAGGGTCAGGGTCTCCGGAGCATGGGTGACCTGATGCAGTATCAGCTGCCAGATCAGGCTGGTATCACTACTATCGCGTCCCGGGCGACGGAACATCAGGGCTTCCAGTAACAGTTCCCGCAGCAGGCTGGAAACATTCAGTGTCTTACAGCCTGCGGGCAGGCCGCCTGCCAGCGACTCTGGCAACATCAACTGAATCACCTGTGAAGATTCGCTGTACGAGGCACTGTGAGGACATTGCGGAATGATCCAGATAGCCTGGCCCGGAGAGGCCAGCCACCAGCCTTCACGGGTCATAATGGTTGAAGTTCCCTGTATGACGAAGGTTAACTGTCCTTCAGGATGCTGATGAAGTCTGAGAGAGGTGCCTGCAGGGTGAAACACTTCCCTGATTTCCGGCAAAGCTGGCAACATGGCTGTATCCCGGCGAAAGTTGTCCGATTCACGAATGTTTTTATCACTTATTTCGTCATAATGCCAATCACAGTGAATGGTGAAAAAGCAACCGGGAGATTAAGCGATGACAACCCCCCCTTTACGAATTGCCGGATATGCCGGCAGCCTGCGCCAGGACTCTTTGAGTAAGATAGTGCTGAACGCTCTGATGAGCATGCTACCGGCAGGCACCCAGACAGAAACCCTCAGCATTGGTGAGTTCCCTTTTTATAATCAGGATTTGGAAACAACTGATGGCCCGGCACAGGTCATCCGGGCACGCCGTCAGGTGGCTGAAGCGGATGCATTGCTGATGGTCGTGCCAGAGTTCAATCATGGTATCCCGGGGGGATTAAAGAATGCCCTCGACTGGTTATCCCGACCGGCTTTTCATAGCGTGATGGCCGGAAAACCGGTGTTCTTTGTCACTCTGTCGCAGGGGATGCTGGGCGGAGTGCGGGCACAGTATCAGATGCGTGAAACTCTGGCGTCGATGCTGTGCCAGCTCTATCCATTACCGGAAGTCGTGATTACCTATGCCGGTCAAAAGGTGACGGAAGGGCGACTGACAGATGAGGCCACTTGTCTGCATCTGAATAAAATCCTGCAGCAGTTTCTGCAGCAGGTGAATACCGCCCGGGGATCGCAATGATGCAGCTATTTTATGCACTGATGGCGGGCTTGTCCGTCGGGGTATTTTTCACCTGGCTGAAACTGCCCTTACCGGCTCCCCCAACGATGACCGGGATTGTCGGGGCTTTTGGCGTATTTGCCGGCAGCGTTATTTTCCGCACGTTGAGCAGCTACTTCCATTGATCTGTCTGCCGCCGGTGTGACAGCACATATCGCGGGCCTGTCGTGGGGCGTGCTCTGCGTCAGGCCTGTTGATGTGAGGGCTGGCATCGACACTGGCTGACGCTCTACCAGGTGAGAGCTTACTCCTTATGATTCTCCCTGTAATTGCTGGTCTCCCTCAGGGTTGTCTGGCGGGATAATGCCGCCAGAGCCCGGAATGTCCCCCCTCTGCAACCTGTAGCACATCTCTTCAACGACCACACTATTCCCCAGGCAAATATGGCTTAAGGCGCGGATTACTGATTGTGGGGGCTATCCGCTATGGCCTGTTTGTCCGTCGGCCATTGAACGAAGAATGATCCCTCAGGCCACTGCCTGTGCGGTGGCCTGAGGACGGAGATAAGATCGGACGGTGTAGCACTCACAGCCAGTTGCCCGTAAAATAATTCGCGTCAGTTCGGTTAGGGGCAAAAAAAATGGGCTGATTCAGCCCATTTTTGTGTTTTCAGCAGTATTGCCGGAATCAGAACATATATTTCAGGCCAACGGCTCCCTGGGTATTGCTGTATCCGTGGCCACCCACCTGCTGGGAGACGGTAGTCCACAGATTCAGCCGGTTACTGATTTTCGCCTCTACCCCGGCTTTCACTTCGCCGATATTGCGGCTGCCCTGTGAGTAGTCGGAAACTCCGTTCATCCGTGTACCGTACTGTTTGGTGTTGTAAATCCAGTTGGTTTCGATAAACGGCTCGAACTCACGCTGGGTGTTCTTATCCAGCGCACTTTTCCCTTTCAGGTAGAAGCGGGTACCGACGCGGGCCTGCAGATTATCGTTACCCGCGCCCTGCACCAGCGTGCCGTTACTTTCGGTGTGGTCGTTGGCTTTCACACCCAGCCAGGTCAGCTGCACCTGCGGCTGGATGTAGAAGTCATTGGTCATGCCATACGCGGTTTCGTACGAGCCGGCGTGGAAGGTATAACCCGATTCCACCGAAGCGGTGAAGCCCTTGCTCTTATAGCTTTCACTGGCAAGTCCATGGCCCTGAACATCGTTATCAAACCAGTTGTACAGTGCCCAGCTGTCAACATACAGGCCGGTTTTATCGGCGTCATTCTGGTACCAGGTGCCGTACAGACCGGCACTGTAACCGTGAATATCACCTTTGGAATCATATCCGGTCAGGCTGTTATGGCTGTTACTGTGCTGGTTGCCGTAGCCGCCCATCACACCGACATGGAAGCGATCCAGACCGCTGGCAGACCACTGCGCAATATCGCCGCCAATCTGCAGCACATAGCGGTTAGCCGAGGTTTTGTTCTGGCCGTCTGACATGGAGAATTTGTTATGTGACCCGAGGTTACGCATCCACATACTGGTCACTTTCTTCTCGCCGGTCAGGGCATCGGTATACTGGGTTTCGCCTAAACGATCATGCAGGGTAGTGGAGAACATAGTGTTCGCCGCCGCCAGGTTGGCCGTGTAGCTGGCGGCCTCTGGACGGTAAGTGTGAACTTCGTTGCCGGTATCTGTACCGGTGTTACCACTGGGGGTACTGGTCAGATACCAGTCACTGGTGTTGGCCCCGGAAGCATTACCCTGCTGCAGGTGATAGTCGTAGGCACCCGCCACAATACGGCCGCTCTGCACAAAGGCATCCGCAGTGGAGCTGCCGGTTTCGATAACCTCGATCCCTTCCAGCGTCTGCGCTCCTGAACCGTTACTGTTATTTACCACCACATTAGTGGTGCCGGAAGCTGCCCCGCTAATAATCAGTTTATCGGTCAGGCTGTCATCGCCGCCCAGCACAGTGTTCAGTGACAGGGTACCGTTATCGCCGGTGTAATCACCGTTCACCGTCAGTGTGGTGCCGGCTGAACCGCTGTTACTCAGGGAAACCAGTCCGTTGTTATTCAGCGCGGAAACGGTCTGTGAGAAGCTGTTCAGATCCAGCATGGCTCCGGAGTCCACCGTGTAGGCAGACGCACTGCTGAAGGTGCCGGTGCTGCCAGCCTGCAGGGTGCCTTCAGCAACCGTGGTGGCACCGCTGTAGGTATTGTTGTCGCCGGTGGTGATCAGGGTCCCGGACCCGGTTTTGGTCAGGTCTGCCGCACCGCTGATGTCACCGGCCAGGGTGGAGGTGTAAGCCCCGGTGTCGATGGTCGGATCCTGGTCACCGGTAAAGGCGATATTGTTTGTCAGTGTCAGGTCATCGGCTGCAAAGCCCAGGGTGGTGCCGTCAGCCAGAGAGAGGGTGCCGGTACCCAGTGCATCACCGGTCGCCACGTTCACCCGGCCTGCAGAGACCAGGGTACCGCCGCTGTAGGTGCTGTCAGCACTCAGGGTCAGAGTACCGCTGCCGGTTTTATGCAGCTCACCGTCGCCGGAAATCACACCGCTTAAGGTTTCACTGTTGCTGCCGGTGTTAACCACCGCGGAGTCGCCGGTCAGGGCCACGTTATTTGCCAGCTGCAGACCGTCAGCCGCAAAGCCGAGGGTGGTGTTATCCGCCATGGACAGCTGACCGCTACCGAGTGCACTGTTGCTGCCGACATCAATTTCACCTTCGCTCAGTGAGGTACCGCCGCTGTAAGTGTTGTCACCGGTCAGGACCAGCGTGCCGCTGCCATTCTTGGTGAGTTCACCTTCGCCGGACACGGTGCCTGATAGTGTTCCGGTATTGCTGCCTGTTTTGAACAGAGTGTTGACGCCATTCAGCAGAATATTATTCGCCAGTTGAAGTTTATCGGTGACAAAACCAAGCACGGTATTTTTCAGCATGGTCAGTTTACCGCTGCCCAGAGCACTGCTGTTGGCGACGTCAATTTCCCCGGCGGACAGTTCAGTACCGCCGTGGTAGGTATTATTGCCACTGAGGATCAGTGTACCGCTGCCGGTTTTCGCAAGCCCGCCGTCACCGGAAACTACACCGCTCAGCGTTTCGCTGTTGCTGCCGGTGGCGACAATACCTGTACCGGTCAGGCTGACCGCATTTGCCAGGTTAAGATCTGAAGCACTGAAGCCCAGAATCGTACCATCGGTCATGGCAAGTGAACCGCTGCCCAGAGCATTGTTGTTACCGGCATCGATTTCACCGGCTGACAGAGTTGTGCCGCCACTATAGGTATTATCACCGTTCAGAGTCAGAGTACCGCTGCCAGTTTTAACAATCTGCCCTGCGCCGGTAATATCGCCGGACAGGGTTTCACTGTAATCACCGGTGGCGATTGACGCATTCAGGCCACCCAGCGAGATGTTATTCGCCAGTGTCAGATCCCCTGTAGTAAAGCCAAGGGTGGTACCGTCAGCCATTGCCAGGCTGCCGGTTCCCAGTGCACTTTTATTGCTGACATCAATTTCACCTGCGTTAAGGTCTGTACCGCCGGTATAACTGTTGTCACCGCTCAGAGTCAGAGTACCACTGCCAGTTTTAGCCAGCGTTCCGTCACCTGAAATCACACCGCTTAGTGTTTCACTGTTGTTTCCGGTGGCGATGGTGCCGGTGCCGCTCAGAGCTACGGCGTTCGCCAGATTCAGGTCACCGGTGGTAAAGCCGAGAGTGGTGCCGTCAGTCATGGCCAGACTGCCGGTTCCCAGCGCGCTGTTGTTGCTGACATCAATTTCACCGGCCGACAGTGAAGTACCACCGCTGTAGGTGTTATCACCACTCAGAGTCAGAGTACCGCTGCCGGTTTTCGCCAGCCCGCCGTCACCTGAAATCACACCGCTCAGTGTTTCGCTGTTGTTGCCGGTGGCGAAGGTGCCTGTGCCGCTCAAAGCCACGGCGTTAGCCAGATTCAGATCACCGGTGGTAAAGCCGAGAGTGGTGCCGTCAGCCATGGCCAGGCTACCGGTTCCCAATGCGCTGTTATTGCTGACATCAATTTCACCGGCTGACAGGCTGGTGCCGCCAGTGTAGGTATTGTCACCGCTCAGGGTCAGAGTACCGC